>WHSL01000236.1 GCA_009380095.1 Streptosporangiales bacterium
CACCCGGCCCGAGCTGCTGATCCTCGACGAGCCGACGGAGGGCATCCAGCCGTCCATCGTCACCGAGATCGAGGACGCGGTCGAGCGGCTGCACCGCGAGCGCGGCATGACGGTGCTGCTGGTGGAGCAGCACCTCGGCTTCGCACGCCGGCTGGCGGACGCCTTCGTGGTGCTGGACGCGGGCCGGGTCGTCCGCTCCGGCGCCGCTCCCGGCCTCGACGACGAGGCCCTCCGTACGCTCATCGCGATCTGACGCCGTGCCCTCCTCCCGGCGGGCGGGACGCCGTCGCGTCGCGGACGACATTCGGGGTGAAGCGGGGCGCGGCCGGTAATCGCTTCGCGGGCGTACCGTGCGGGCGCGTAAGCTGGGCGATGTCGCGCGGCGGTGCCCGTACGGGGCCACCCCCGCACACCGGCCGCCGTCATGGCGGCGAGGCCGCGCGACGACAGCGATCCAGGTGCTTCCTGCCCTGGACTCTTTACCGCCGACCGCCAGCCGGATGGAGTTCTCTCACATGGCCCGCCGCTCCGACCTCATGGACACGATCGTCAGCCTCAGCAGGCATCGCGGCCTCGTCTACCCCTCCAGCGAGATCTACGGAGGTCTGCGCGCTTCCTGGGACTACGGTCCGCTCGGGGTCGAGCTGAAGAACAACGTGAAGCGCCAGTGGTGGCGCGCCATGGTGCAGGAGCGCGACGACATCGTCGGCCTCGACTCCAGCGTCATCCTGGCCCGCAAGGTCTGGGAGGCCAGCGGCCACGTCAACGCCTTCGTCGACCCGCTGACCGAGTGCATGTCCTGCCACAAGCGGTTCCGCGCCGACCACCTTGAAGAGGCGTACGAGGCGAAGCACGGCAAGCCGCCCGCGCGCGGCCTCGCCGACCTCGCCTGTCCGAACTGTGGCAGCAAGGGCTCCTTCACCGAGCCCCGGATGTTCAACGGGCTGCTGAAGACCTACCTCGGCCCGGTGGAGGACGAGTCCGGCCTGGCCTACCTGCGGCCGGAGACCGCCCAGGGCATCTTCATCAACTACCGGAACGTGCAGGAGTCGGCGCGCAAGAAGGTGCCGTTCGGCATCGGCCAGATCGGCAAGTCGTTCCGGAACGAGATCACCCCGGGCAACTTCATCTTCCGCACTCGCGAGTTCGAGCAGATGGAGATGGAGTTCTTCGTCGAGCCCGGCAGCGACGAGGAGTGGCACCAGTACTGGATCGACACCCGCTTCCAGTGGTATGTCGACCTCGGCATCAACAAGGAGAACCTGCGGCTCTTCGAGCACCCGCAGGAGAAGCTCTCCCACTACTCCAAGCGCACCGTCGACGTGGAGTACCGGTTCGACTTCGCCGGCAACGAGTGGGGCGAGCTCGAGGGCGTCGCCAACCGCACCGACTACGACCTGAAGACGCACGCCGAGCACTCCGGCGTGGACCTCAGCTTCTTCGACCAGAACCGCAACGAGCGCTACATCCCGTACGTGATCGAGCCGGCGGCCGGTGTGGACCGGTGCGTGCTCACGTTCCTGCTCGACGCCTACACCAAGGACCAGGTGCCGAACGCCAAGGGCCAGCTCGAGGAGCGCACCCTGCTCCGGCTCGACCCCCGGCTGGCCCCGGTGAAGGCCGCCGTGCTCCCGCTCTCCCGCAACGCCGACCTCTCCCCGAAGGCCAGAGACCTCGCCGCGCAGCTGCGCAAGCGGTGGAACTGCGACTTCGACGACGCCGGCGCGATCGGGCGGCGCTACCGCCGGCAGGACGAGATCGGCACCCCGCTCTGCGTCACCGTCGACTTCGACACCCTGGAGGACGACGCGGTGACGATCCGGGAACGCGACTCCCGGAACCAGGAGCGGGTCTCCCTCGACCAGGTCGAGCGGTATCTCTGGGAGCGGCTCCCTGGCTGCTGAGCGCCGTTCCGGCATGCTGCCTGACGTGAAGGTGTTCTCCCGTGTGATGGCCGGGCTCGCGGCCGGTGCGCTGCTCGCCTCCGGCTGCGCCGGCCCGGCCTCGTCGGACACGCCCTCGCCGACGCCGACCCCTACCGCCACCCCCACGGGCGGCCCAGGAGGCTCGGCCACACCGCCCCAGGCGGGCGAGATCAGATTCCGCTTCGAGACCCCCGCGACCGGGGGCTGCTACCGCGACGTGGCCGACCTGTTCAAGGCCTGCGTACGGTCCAAGGCCCCCCTGACCATCCCCGAGGTGACCCTCGAGACCGGGCTCGACTTCCCCGCCTTCTGCACCGCGGAGCCCTGCGACCGCCTGATGCTCGAGGTGCCGGACGCGCCCGAGCTGAACCCAGGGGAGCGGCCGTTCCGCTTCGGCGCGGAGCTGATGCTGCGGCCCGAGGACCGCTCGACCGGCTCCAACGTCGTGGAGAAGGGCTTCTTCGACGACCCCGGCGGCCAGTGGAAGCTGCAGATCGACGGCCGCGGCGGCCGCCCCAGCTGCGTGGTCCAGGGCGTATGGGACGGCAAGCGCGTCACCGCCCGGGCCTACGCCACGCGGGCCGTGGGGGACGGCCGGTGGCACACGGTCACCTGCGTCCGTACGGAGTCCGCGGTGGTGATCGAGGTGGACGGCGCGGAACAGGGCCGCGCCGACCTGCCCACCGGCACGGTGGTGAACACCGCGCCCGTGGTGATCGGCGCGAAGAACCTGCAGACCGACAACGACCAGTTCCACGGCGCGCTCCGCGCCGTCTTCCTCCACGTGGAAAAGGACGGCGCGCCGGAGCCCACGGCCGCGGTCACGCCGCCCGGAACGTGACGAGGAAGACCGCGACGGCCTGGGCCGCGTACGCGACCACGGTCAGCGAGTGGAACACCTCGTGGAAGCCGAACCACCGCGGCCACGGGTCGGGGCGGCGCAGCGCGTAGATCAGGCCGCCGACGCTGTACAGCACCCCGCCGAGCACGACCAGGGTGAGCACCACGGAGCCGGCGCCGCGCGCCAGGTCGGGCAGCACGAACACGGCCGCCCAGCCCAGCGCCACGTACAGCAGCGTGGAGAGCCAGCGCGGCGCCCGCAGCCACGCCACCCGGAAGATCACCCCGGCGGTGGCGCCGCCCCAGACCACGGTGAGCACGGCGATCCGCGCCCCGCCTTCCAGGACGAGCAGGGCGAACGGCGTGTAGGTGCCGGCGATGATCAGATAGATGTTGGCGTGGTCGAGGCGGCGCAGCACGGCCTCGCCGCGCCCGGACCAGTGCCCGCGGTGGTAGAGCGCGGAGATCCCGAAGAGCAGTGCGGACGTCGCGGTGTAGATGGCGGCGCCGAGCCGCGCCAGCCCGGTCGGCGCGAGGCAGATCAGCACCACGCCCGCCGCGACCGCCGGCGGGCAGGCGGCGAGATGCAGCCAGCCGCGCAGCCGCGGCTTCAGCGCCCTGACGAGTTCGGTCCCGAGGTTGCCCGGCACGTCGTCCCCCTTCCAGCCGTACGGGGCCTTACCGGTTCCAGCTTGACCCACGAGAGAGCGCCGAACGGCCGGAAACGGCTGAGAATTCGGACACGTCGCAGGTAGGGCGGTTGCGCGCCGTATGGGGTAGGTCTAGACCAGAGCTGCTGGTCTGAGCAGGGGAAACGGAACTGTCCCGGGAGCCTGACGAATGTCGTTTCCGCAGGTAGGTAGAGTTTCGCGGCATCGAGGGTGGGACGGCGGCGTGAAGGAGCTCCCCGTGGCGAAGTACGTATACGACTTCACCGAGGGCAACAAGGACCTCAAAGATCTTCTAGGAGGCAAAGGTGCCAATCTGGCCGAGATGACCAATCTCGGCCTGCCGGTGCCGCCGGGGTTCACGATCACCACGGAGGCGTGCCGGTACTACCTCGAGCACGGCGGCGTGCCGGAGGGGCTCGACGCGCAGATCGGCGAGAAGCTCTCCGCGCTCGAGTCCGCGCACGGCAAGCGCCTCGGTGACCCCGAGGACCCGCTGCTGGTGAGCGTCCGCTCCGGGGCCAAGTTCTCCATGCCCGGCATGATGGAGACCGTCCTCAACATCGGCCTCAACGACGTGTCCGTGCAGGGCCTCGCCAAGCAGGCCGGCAGCGAGCGGTTCGCCTGGGACTCCTACCGCCGGCTGATCCAGATGTTCGGCAAGACCGTGCTGGACATCGAGGGTGAGCTGTTCGAGGAGGCCATCGAGGCCGCCAAGGACGCCAAGGGCACCACGGACGACCTGGATCTGGACGGCGAGGACCTGCGCGCGCTGGTCGGCACGTACAAGGGCATCGTGCGCGACCACTCCAACGAGGGCTTCCCGCAGGACCCCCGGGTGCAGATGGACATGGCCATCAAGGCCGTTTTCGGGTCCTGGAACGCGCCGCGCGCCGTGCTCTACCGCCGCCAGGAGCGCATCCCCGCCGACCTCGGCACCGCGGTCAACGTGGTGGCGATGGTGTTCGGCAACCTCGGCATGGACTCCGGTACGGGCGTCGCGTTCACCCGCGACCCGGCCAGCGGCCAGCAGGGCATCTACGGCGACTACCTGCAGAACGCCCAGGGTGAGGACGTGGTGGCGGGCATCCGCAACACGGTCCCGCTGATCGACCTGGAGACCATCGACAATGCCGCCTACGACCAGCTGCTCCAGATCATGGAGACGCTGGAGAACCATTACCGCGACCTGTGCGACATCGAGTTCACCATTGAGCGCGGCAAGCTGTGGATGCTGCAGACCCGGGTGGGCAAGCGCACCGCCGCGGCGGCGTTCCGCATCGCCACCCAGCTGGTCGACCAGGGCCTCATCGACCTCGACGAGGCGGTGAGCCGGGTCACCGGCGACCAGCTCGCGCAGCTGATGTTCCCGCGCTTCGACGAGTCCGCGAGCAAGGACCAGATCGGCAAGGGCATGAACGCCTCGCCGGGCGCGGCCGTGGGCAAGGCGGTGTTCGACTCCTACACGGCCGTGAAGTGGTCGCGCAGCGGCGAGGACGTCATCCTGGTGCGCCGCGAGACGAACCCCGACGACCTGGACGGGATGATCGCCGCCCGCGGCATCCTGACCAGCCGCGGCGGCAAGACCTCGCACGCCGCCGTGGTCGCCCGGGGGATGGGCAAGACCTGCGTCTGCGGGGCCGAGGAGCTCAATGTCGACACGAAGAACCGGCGGCTCGTGACGCCCGCCGGCACGATCGTCGACGAGGGCGACGTGATCTCCATCGACGGCACCAACGGCAACGTGTACCTGGGCGAGGTGCCGGTCGTCCCGTCCCCGGTGGTGCGCTACTTCGAGGGTGAGCTGGACGCCACCTCCGACGACGCCGACGACCTGGTCAAGGCCGTGCACCGGGTCATGACGCACGCGGACGCCAGGCGCCGCCTCGCCGTACGGGCCAACGCCGACAACCCCGAGGACTCGGCCCGGTCCGTACGGATGGGCGCGCAGGGTGTGGGGCTGTGCCGTACCGAGCACATGTTCCTCGGCGACCGGCGGCAGCTGGTGGAGAAGCTGATCCTCGCCGACACCGACGCCGAGCGCGAGGAGGCGCTGGCCGCCCTGCTCCCGCATCAGCGGGAGGACTTCATCGGCATCTTCACCGCGATGGGCGGGCTGCCGGTGACCGTACGGCTGCTGGACCCGCCGCTGCACGAGTTCCTCCCGGACATCACAGAGCTGTCCGTACGGGTCGCGGTGGCCGAGTCCCGCGGGGAGCGGCACGAGAACGACCTGCGGCTGCTGCAGGCCGTCCACCGGCTGCACGAGCAGAACCCGATGCTCGGCCTGCGCGGCGTACGGCTCGGCCTGGTCGTGCCCGGCCTGTTCGTCATGCAGGTCCGCGCCATCGCCGAGGCGGCGGCCGAGTGCAAGAAGGCGGGCGGCGACCCGCGTCCGGAGATCATGATCCCGCTGGTGGACGCGGTCCAGGAGCTGGAGATCATCCGGGACGAGTCCGAGAAGGTGCTGGCCGAGGTGGCCGAGGAGACCGGCGTCGACCTTGACGTCTCCATCGGCACCATGATCGAGCTGCCCCGGGCCGCGCTCACCGCGGCGCAGATCGCCGAGTCGGCGGAGTTCTTCTCCTTCGGCACCAACGACCTCACCCAGACGACCTGGGGCTTCTCCCGGGACGACGTGGAGGCCTCGTTCTTCTCCGCGTACCTGGAGAAGGGCGTGTTCGGCGTCTCCCCGTTCGAGACGCTGGACCTGGACGGCGTGGGCCGGCTCGTGGAGATCGCCGTCAAGGAGGGCCGCTCCACCCGGCCCGACATCAAGCTCGGCATCTGCGGTGAGCACGGCGGCGACCCGGACTCGGTGCACTTCTTCCACAAGGCCGGGCTGGACTACGTGTCCTGCTCGCCGTTCCGGATCCCGGTCGCGCGTCTGGAGGCCGCGCGCGCGGCGATCCAGACGGCGGGCAGCGACAGTCGCTGAGGCACCGTACGCTGGGTGTCCGGCCCGCCCGCGGGCGGCCCGGACACGCAGCGCAGGAGAGGTGCTCCAGGGGGTGGGGTGGCCGCATGAGGGGTTCCGGGCTCACATGGGTGGCACGGTTCTTCGCCGTGCTGGTCGCCGTCGTGGTCGCCGTGCCGCTGTTCGCCTGGGTCCGGATCTGGTATGTCGCGCGCCAGGACGACCATCCGAAGTCCGACGCGATCGTGGTGCTCGGCGCGGGGCAGTACGACGGCCGTCCCTCGGCGGTGTTCGCCGCCCGCCTCGAGCACGCGGTGAGCCTGTACGAGGAGGGCGTCGCCCCGGCGATCGTCACGGTCGGCGGATCGCAGCCGGGCGACAGGTTCACGGAGGCGGCCGCCGCGAAGCGCTACCTCACCCGCGAGGCCGGGGTGCCGAAGTCGCGGATCGTCGCGGTCACCGAGGGCAGCGACACGCTGCAGAGCATGCGCGCGGTGGCCACCGCGATGCGCTCCCGTGACTGGACCACGATGGTCATCGTCACCGACCCGTGGCACGCGCTGCGCTCCCGCTCCATGGCCGGAGACCTGGGCATGGAGGCGGCGACCTCGCCGACGCGGTCCGGCCCGTCGGTGTGGACCCGGGAGACCCAGCTGCGCTACATCACCCGCGAGACCGGCGCGTACCTGTACTACGAGGTGTTCGGGCGCAGCGCCGACTGGGGCACCGACGCGCTGTGAGCGTACGAGCTGTGGGCGTACGAGCAGAGCGCGCGGGCCGGCGGCGGCCGTGACCGGCGAGCGCGCCGCGACCGGCTACACGGTGGCCGACCAGCGGCGCTGGGTCGACGAGCGGCCCAAGCGCCGGCAGCGCACGTCCTTCGAGCGGGACCGCGCCCGGGTGCTGCACAGCTCCGCGCTGCGCCGGCTCGCCGCCAAGACCCAGGTCGTGGAGCCGTCTGCGGGCAGCGAGTTCGGCCTGCACAGCCCGCGCACCCGGCTCACCCATTCGCTGGAGTGCGCGCAGATCGGCCGGGAGCTGGGCGCCGAGCTGGGCTGCGACCCGGACCTGGTGGAGACCGCCTGCCTGGCGCACGACCTGGGCCATCCGCCGTTCGGGCACAACGGGGAGACCGCGCTGGACGTGGTCGCCGCTGGCTGCGGCGGGTTCGAGGGGAACGCGCAGTCGCTGCGCCTGCTGACCCGGCTGGAGGCCAAGGTCATCGGCCCGGACGGGCGGTCCGCCGGGCTCAACCTGACCCGGGCCACGCTGGACGCGACGCTGAAGTACCCGTGGGGGAAGCGGCCTCACGAGATCAAGTACGGCGTCTACCCCGACGACACGCCCGCGTTCGACTGGGTCAGGGACGGCCTGCCGGAGTCCGTGGACGGGCGGCCCTGCTTCGAGGCCCAGGTCATGGACTGGTCGGACGACGTCGCGTACTCCGTGCACGATCTGGAGGACGGCCTGCTCGCCGGGCACATCGACCTGACCTGGCTGCGCGATCCGGGGCACCGCCGGGACATCTGCGCGGAGGCCGCCACCTGGTACGTCGAGGCGCCGGCCGGCGAGCTCGCCGAGGCCCTGAAGCGGCTGCTCGCCGAGCCGTTCTGGCCGGAGACGTACGACGGCTCGCTGCCCTCGCTGGCCGGTATGAAGAATCTCACCAGCGAGCTCATCGGCCGGTTCTGCCGGGCCGCGGAGCGCGCCACCCGGGCCGTGCACGGCGGGCGCCCGCTCCGCCGCTACGACGCGGACCTGGTGGTGCCGCGCGCGCAGCGGCTGGAGTGCGCGCTGCTCAAGGCGGTCGCCGCGCGGTACGTGCTGAAGCGCGAAGGGGTCGCCGATCTGCAGGCCGAGCAGCGCCGGCTGATCCTCGAGCTGGCGGAGATGATCGCGGACGGGGCTCCGGAGACGCTGGAGCCCGCGCTGCGGCCCGCGTACGTGTCCGCGGAGGGCGACGCCGTGGCGTTGCGCGTGGTGGTGGACCAGGTCGCCTCGCTGACCGACTCCTCCGCCCTCGCGATGCACCGCCGGCTCGCCGGACGCGTGGTCTAAGAGGCTCCGCCGGTCCGCATGCCGCCCCCGCCCCAGGGGTAGCTCCAGGTTGATACGCCCGCGGTCTCCGGGGGAGGGGCGATGAACAGAAGGTCCGGCGACTACGTGATCATCGGCGGCGGCCTGGCCGGTGCCAA
>WHSL01000161.1 GCA_009380095.1 Streptosporangiales bacterium
GCCCAGCCCGTCGAGGTCTTCGCCTCCGCCCTCGGCACCGCCCACGGAGCCGCCCACGGAGCCGCCACCACCTGAGCCGGCCCTCGCCGGCGCGGGACCGTACCGGTCAGGGCGTGAGGCCGAGACGACCGGCCCGTACGCCGGCCTGGAAGCGCGACTCCGACTCCAGCAGCCGCATCAGCTCGGCGACCCGGCGCCGGTAGGTGCGCAGCGAGACCCCCAGCCGGCGCGCCGCCGCCGTGTCGGTACGGCCGGAGGCCAGCTCACGCAGGATCGTCCGCGCGTCGCCGTCCACCCACGGCCGATCCCGGGCGAGGAAGTCCTCCAGCGGCGCAGCGGCCTGCCAGGTGCCGTCGAACAGCGACGCCACCGTCGTGATCACGGTGGGCGAGGTGGTGGCGGTGAACTCGCGCCCGCCCGGCGACGGCGGCCCCGCGAGAATGATCACTTTGCGGTCGAACATCAGCAGCTCATACGGCAGCGGACCGGCCGCGATGCGCACCTGCGCGCCGGCCGCGGCGAGTTCCCGCAGGTGGGTGCGCTGCCCCTCGTCGGCGAGCGCCTTACCGGAGTAGAGCTTGCGCACCGCCGTGCCGCCGGCCAGGGAGACGCCCATGTCGCGCGCGATCTCCGACCGGCGGGCCGGGTCCGACCAGGTGTTCATGTCCGTGGCCGCGCAGGTGAACTCGTGTTCCAGCCCGCTGAAGAGATGCCCCGTACGGGCGAACAGCTCCGCCTCGCCGCGGGCCGTGATCACCTGGGGTTCCGTCACGCCTCCACTCTACGAGCCGGCCTGTGGCCTCCCCGGTCAACGAACCCGCGACCGGCCCGGTTCCGCCGCATCCGGCCTCCCACCGGGCTTGATCCTGACTTTCTCCAGAGCCACATAGGCTTCGACGCATGAAGCCTTGGCGAGCCCTGCGCGGCCGTCCCCGGGCGGTGGCCGCCGCCGTGGCCGTGGGTGTGCTGCTCGGCGCCGGCGGCGCCTGGGGTCTGAACTCGGCGTCCGCGCCGCCCCCGGTCGACGCGCAGCCGCAGCGGATCCCGGTGACGGACGGGCCACGGGACGACGAGAAGGTGACGATCGACGCCACCTTCTTCCCCTCGGTCACCGGCTCGCCCGCCCCGGCGGTGCTGCTCGCCCACGGCTTCGGCGGCAGCAAGGACGACCTGAAGGCCGAGGCGGAGCGGCTCGCCCGGGACGGCTACGCGGTGCTCACGTACTCGGCCCGCGGCTTCGGCGCGTCCACCGGCAAGGTGGCGCTCAATTCCCCCGACTACGAGGTCAAGGACGTCAAGGCCCTGCTGGACTGGCTCGCCAAGCGGCCCGAGGTCCGCCAGGACGCCGCCGGCGACCCGCGCGTGGGCATCGCCGGCGCCTCGTACGGCGGCGCGATCGCGCTGCTCGCGGCAGGCCACGACCAGCGGGTGGACGCCATCGCGCCCCAGCTGACCTGGCACGACCTGGCGGATTCGCTGTTCCCCGAGAACTCCGGCCAGGGCGCCGAGGAGGGCGTGTTCAAGAAGACCTGGGCGGGCCTGTTCTTCACGGTCGGCGCGGCGGGCATGGGCGACCTGATGACCGCGGCCGGCGCCGGCGCGGGCACCGGTGAGGACGAGGACGAGGGCGGCGGCGACTCCGAGAGCTCCGAGGAGACCCAGACGGAGGAGGGCGGCCAGGCCGGGGGCCAGTCCTCCGGCGTGGCGGGCGGCCTCGGCTCCGGCGGGCCGGCCGCGGCGGGCGTCGGCGGGGCAGGCGGTGCCGCGGCGAGCTTCGGTGACCTGGACGCCATCGCGTGTGGCCGCTTCCGGCCAGAGATCTGCGACACGTATCGCGAGTCCGCGACCCAGGGCAAGGCCACCCCCGAGACGCTGCGGCTGCTCCGCGAATCCAGCCCCGCCACGGTGACCGCCAAGATCAAGGCGCCGACCCTGCTCGTGCAGGGGCAGTCCGACTCACTGTTCGGGCTCGACCAGGCGGACGCGAACGCCCGCGACATCGCGCGCAACGGCACCCCGGTCCGGATGGCGTGGATCGAGGGCGGGCACGACGGCGGCGACCGGGAGGTCGAGCGGGTCCGCGGGCTCGTGAGCGGCTGGTTCGACCGCTACCTGCGCGGCGAGCCCTTCGCCGAGGGTACGGACGCCACCGCCGGCTTCACGGTCACCCGGCAGGGCGGCGTGGACTCCACCAACGGCGAGACCGTCACCTCGCACGCGGCGGCCCCCGCCTACCCGGGCGCCGGGGACCGTACGGCCGCCGAGAACGTCACGCTCGGCATGGGCGGCCCGGCGATGCCGGTGATCAGCCCGCCGGGCGGCTCACCCACCTCCATCTCCGCGGTACCGGGCCTCGGCGGGATCGGCGCGCTCGGCGGGCTGGCCGGCGGGCTCACGCTGGACATGCCGGGCCAGACCGCCATGTTCGAGACCGAGGCACTGGACCGTACGGTGCACGTCACCGGCGCGTCGACGGTGCGGCTGCGGGTCACCGGGCCGGGCGAGGCGATCATGTTCGCCAAGCTCTACGACGTCTCCCCGGACGGCCGGCAGGCGACGCTGCCGCACCAGCTGGCGAGCCCGGTCCGGGTGCCCGACGCGACCCGCGGCGAGACGATCACGGTCACCCTGCCCACCATCGACCACGAGTTCGACCGCGGGCACCGGCTGCGGCTCGTGCTCACCGCGACCGACCTCGCGTACGCGACGCCGGCGAAGTCGGCCGCCCACCTGGTGACGATGGCCGAGGAGGGACCGGGCTCGGCGATCACCGTGCCGACCGTGCCCGGCCTGCGCTCCGAGGTGAGCACGGTGCCGTGGTGGGTGTGGGCGGGCCCGCTGGCCGGCCTGGTGATCGCGGCGCTGCTGATCCTGACCGGGCGGCGCAAGGTGCGGCCCGGCCGTCCCGACCGGCGGCTGACCGAGGTCCCGCTGCGCATCACCGGCCTCACCAAGTCGTACGCGGGCGGGACGAAGGCGGTCGACGACCTGTCCTTCGAGGTCCAGCAGGGCCAGGTGCTGGGCCTGCTCGGGCCGAACGGCGCGGGCAAGACCACCGCCCTGCGCATGCTGATGGGACTGATCCACCCCGACGCCGGGGAGGTCAGGATCTTCGGCCACAAGGTGACCGAGGGCGCGCCCGTGCTGTCCCGGCTGGGGTCGTTCGTGGAGGGGCCTGGCTTCCTGCCGCACCTGTCCGGCCGGGCCAACCTCGAGCTGTACTGGTCCGCGACCGGCCGCCCGGTCGAGGACGCGCACCTCGAGGAGGCGCTGGAGATCGCGGGGCTCGGCACCGCGATCGACCGTGCGGTGCGTACGTACTCCCAGGGCATGCGGCAGCGGCTGGCCATCGCCCAGGCCATGCTGGGCCTGCCCGACCTGCTGGTGCTGGACGAGCCGACGAACGGGCTGGATCCGCCGCAGATCCACGCCATGCGCCGGGTGCTGGCCGACTACGCCCGCGCCGGGCGCACCGTGATCGTCTCCAGTCACCTGCTCGCCGAGGTGGAACAGACCTGCACGCACGTCGTCGTGATGAACAGGGGCGGGCGGATCGCCGCGGGCCCGGTGCACGAGATCGTGGGCGGCGGCTCGACGCTCCTCATCGGCACGGCCGACACCGAACGCGCGCTCAAGGTGCTGCGGGCGCTGAGCGGAGTGGAGGCGGCCGAGCCCGCCGAGCAGGGCGTGCTGGTCCGGCTCGACGGCGCCGAGCCCTCGCTGGTGGTGGCCGAGCTGGTGGGCGCGGGGGTCCCGGTGGACCGGGTGACCCCGAACCGCCGGCTCGAGGACGCCTTCCTCGCACTGATCGGAGAAGAGCGGTGACCACCCGTACGCGGACCGTACCGACCGCCGCCGGCTACAGGCCGCGCCGGACCCTCCCGCTGCGCGTGGAGGCGCTGCGCCAGCTGCGGCGGCGCCGTACGTTCGTCGCGTTCGTGATCCTGCTCGGGCTGCCGTGGGTGCTGGTGGCGGCGTTCCTGATCGGCGGGGAGCCGACGGAGGGCGGCCGCCGGATCAACCTCGTCGACGTGGCCACGCAGAGCGCGCTCAACTTCGGCGCGTTCTGCGTTTTCGTCTCGGCGGGCTTCCTGCTGGTGGTGGCGGTGGCACTGTTCTGCGGCGACACCGTCGCCTCGGAGGCGAACTGGGCGTCGCTGCGCTACCTGCTCGCGGCGCCGGTGCCGCGATCCCGGCTGCTGTGGCAGAAGCTCGTCGTGGCGCTGGCCTTCGCCGCCGCGGCGATCCTCGTGCTGCCGCTGATGGGGCTCGTCGCCGGCACCGTCGCGTTCGGCTGGGGGGACCTCGTGGTGCCCGGCACCGGGATCACCATCCCGGCGTTCGAGGCGCTCGGCCGGCTCGGCATCGTGATCCTCTACACGATGATCTCGTCGCTGGTGGTGGCGGCGCTGGCGTTCCTGCTCTCGGTGGCCACCGACTCGCCGCTGGGAGCGGTCGGCGGCGCCGTGGGCCTGGTGATCGTCAGCAACATCCTCGACGCGGTGACCGCGCTCGGCGACTGGCGCGAGGCGATCCCCGTGCACTGGCAGTTCGCCTGGGTGGACGCGATGCAGCCGGAGATCGCGTGGGAGGGCATGCTGAAGGGCGGCAGCGTGTCCGTCGCCTACGCGCTGGTCCTGTTCGCTTGGGCGTTCCGCCGCTTCCGCACCAAGGACATCGTCAGCTGACGGCGCGCGCCCCCGGCCGGTGGCTCAGAACTCGAGCTCGAACCAGACCACCTTCCCCTCTCCGGTACGGCTGACGCCCCACCGCTTGGCCAGGCCGGTCACCAGCTGCAGGCCACGGCCGTGCTCGTCGGTCTCCTCGGCGGGGCGCAGCACGGGCAGGTCGTGCCCGCCGTCGTGGACCTCGCAGACGAGCCGGTCGGCGCGGAGCAGGCGCAGCCGCACGGGTGGCCCGCCGTGCACGATGGCGTTCGTGACGAGCTCGCTGACCAGCAGCTCCATCTCGAACGCGAGCGTCTCCAGGCCCCACCGGGCGAGCGTGCGCAGGGTGTCGGTGCGGGCCTGGCGCACCACCGTGGGCTGCGGCTCCAGCGACCACGCGGCGACCGCGTCGCCGGGGATGCCGGCGAACTCGGTGACCAGCACGGCCACGTCGTCCTCGTGGTCCGGGCGGACCAGCCGCCGGACGATCCGGTCGCACAGCTCACCCGGGGTGCGCCGCTCCTTGGCGTAGGCGGTGAGCTCGGTGATGAGGGCGTCGATCCCCTCGTCGATGTCCTTGCCGCGCTCCTCCACGAGCCCGTCGGTGCAGAGCACGAGGCGACTGCCGTCCCGCACGTCGAGCGTCACGGTCTCGAACGGCACCCCGCCGACGCCGATCGGCGCGCCGCTGGGCAGCTCGAGCTGCTCGGCCTTGCCGTCCGGCTGCACCAGCACGGGCGGCACGTGCCCGGCGTTGGAGATCTCGCAACGCCGCGACACCGGGTCGTACACCGCGTACAGGCAGGTCGCGAGGTACTCCTCGCCGAGCCGGAGCGCCAGGTCGTCGAGCTGGCGGAGCAGCCGGGCGGGCGGCAGGTCCAGCGAGGCCAGCGTGCGGACCGCGGTGCGGAACTGGCCCATCGCCGCCGCCGAGTGCACGCCGTGCCCCATCACGTCGCCCACGACGAGGCCGATCCGGCTGCCCGGCAGCGGGATCGCGTCGAACCAGTCGCCGCCGATGGCCTGCGTGTGCATGGCCGGCAGGTACCGGTGGCTGACCGGCGCCCCGTACACCTCGTCGAGCTCCCGGGGGAGCATGCTGCGCTGCAGCGCCGCCGCGGCGTGCACCTCGCGCTGGTAGAGCCGGGCGTTGTCGATGGACAGCGCGGCGCGGCGGCCCAGCTCCTGCGCGGTCGCGGTCTCCAGCTCGTCGAACGGCGGTCGCTCGGGCTTGCGGAACAGCACGAAGTTGCCGAGCACGGTGCCGCGGGCGATGAGCGGCGCGATGAGGATGCTGCGGTCGAGGATCAGCTCCGTGATATCGCGGTCGCGGAACCGGCCCGCGATGCGCGCGGTGATCTCCGGGGTGGATCGCCGCACCACCTCCGGCTCGCCGGTCACCATGGCGCGCACGAAGGGCGTGTCGGCCGGCAGCCGATACTGCTCACCGACCGGGACCACGTCCTCCCACCGGCCGGGCTCGTCGTTGTGCACTACGGCCACCCGCCGGATCGCGGTCGTCTCGTCGGCGCGCCGGGACGGGAACACCCGGTCCGTGAAGATCTCATCGAGCAGCTGCACGGCCGCGAAGTCGGCGAACGCGGGCACCAGCGCGCGGCAGAACTCCTCGGCGGTCTGCACCATGTCGAGCGAGGAGCCGATGGCCGCGCCCGCCTCGGTGAGGAAGGCCAGCCGCTCCCGCGCGGCGGCCGCCTCCATCAGGGCGGTGGGGGTGATCGGCGCGGCCGCCGTGGCCGGCGGCCGCCGCACGCCGCGCAGCCGCGGCTCACCGCCCCAGTACGGCGTGACCGGGAGGCGCAGCGCCCCGGTCACGGTGATCGACGGGTAGCCCGCCGCCAGCACCTGCTCGACGATGGCGCGGGCCTCCGCCGGCCCCATCTTCGGTAATGCGGTGGCCAGCCGCGCGGCGAGCCGGCCGTGGTCGTGCTCGGCGACGGATCCGATGAACGGCTCCACACGCAGCACCCGGGCCGTGGACCCGGACGCACCCGGCGGCGCCACCGTCACCCCGTCGACGGACAGGCCGGGACCGCGGTGCAGCGCGGACGCCTCCGCGGACAGCGTGAGCAGCCCGTGCTCACCCGGGCCGGTCAACGGGAACACCCACCAGGCGATCTCCCGCGGCACCCCGTTGGGCCCGCTCACCGGCAGCAGCGCGCTCCACGCGTGCAGGATCCGCCCGGAGCGCGGCTGGAACACGTCCCGCCGGTCGCGTGGCAGATCGATCAGGTCGGTCAGCCCCCGGTTGCGCACGCGGTCGCGCTCGACCCCCGCGGTGACGAAGAAATCGCGCGCGGCCCGGTTCAGATGCGTGACGGCGCCGCTGCGGTCCAGCACGGTGACCGCGAGCCGCGCCAGACCGTCAAGTCGCCAGGACATCCCTCCGGTCGGCCGACTATCGCCACCGTCCATGGATTCGGACACCTCGGCCTCCCCCTCCCCGAGGAAACCCACTTCCAATGCTGTGCAGGACCCAGCACCGTGCACGCACGACGCTACAACGGGTGCATGGGGGAATCCGGGTTACCGCGTGATACACGGCGGGTGCGCACACAGCCTCGGCACGCCCCCCACCGCGGGTTTGTTCAGGCGGTGACGGCGCGCTCCACCACGTACTTGGCGATGGCCAGGCTGGAGGTCGCGGCGGGCGACGGGGCGTTGCGGACGAGGACGATCCGGTCCGAGGTGTCGATGGCGAAGTCGTCCACCAGCTCGCCGCGGCGATCCACGGCCTGGGCCCGTACGCCACCGGGCGCTTGTGTGAGGTCGGTGGCGGTCAGCTCGGGCACGTACCGCCGGGCCTCGGCCACGAAGGCGCGCTTGACCAGCGAGCCCCAGACCTCCTTGACGCCGGTGCGCCAGTGTCGCGCCGCCAGCCGCGGGGAGCCGGGCCAGGTGAGGATGTCGCGCAGGTCCGCGGGCCGTACGTCGCGCCAGCGGTAGCCCTCGCGGGAGAGCGCGAGCACCGCGTTCGGCCCGGCCAGCACCTCGCCGTCCACCCGCTTGGTGAGGTGCACGCCGAGGAACGGGTAGCGCGGGTCGGGCACCGGGTAGATCAGGCCCCGGACGAGCGGCCGGGCCCGCTCCCCCAGCCGGTAGAACTCACCACGGAACGGGATGATCCGCACGTCGCCGGGCCGCCCCGCCATCCGGGCCACGGCGTCGCCGGTGAGGCCGGCGCAGACGACGAGCCTGTCGAACGTGAACAGCCGCTTGTCGCCCGCGATGACCTGCACCTTCGACGCCCTGGTGCGGATGGCGCGGACCGGGTGACGGAGCAGCACGCTGCCCCCGAGATCCTCGAGGTCCTTGGCGTATGCCTGGGCGACCTGGGTGAAGTCGACGATCGCGGTGTGCGGGGAG
Source organism: Streptosporangiales bacterium (assembly GCA_009380095.1). Taxonomy (GTDB): domain Bacteria; phylum Actinomycetota; class Actinomycetes; order Streptosporangiales; family Streptosporangiaceae; genus WHSL01. The sequence goes on from WHSL01000161.1 coordinate 8,052, forward strand.
TGCACGGCGGCCACGCCCTCGGCGTGCGGCTCGATCTCGCGCAGCCCGGCCCGGTCCACCTCGCGCAGCCCGGGCACGCCGTTCCTGGTGGCCTTGTCGAAGATCGCGGCGAGCCTGTCGCGCTCGCCGTCGTACGACGCGATGACCAGCTTGCCGCACTCGTCGTAGGTGATGCCGTGCTCCGCGCAGTACTCCTTGAGCAGCGCGACGCCCTCGCGGCACAGCCGGGCCTTCAGCGAGCCCGGCGTGTAGTAGAGCCCGGCGTGCACGACGCCGCTGTTGTGACCGGTCTGGTGCGCGGCGACCCGGTCCTCCTTCTCCAGCACGGTGACCTTGGCACCGGGCCGGGTACGCGCCAGCTCACGCGCCACCGCCAGCCCGAGAATGCCGGCTCCGACCACTCCGATGCGCTCGTCACCCATGCGCGTTCACCCTTCCGCGTGCGCAGATCCGCACCCAAGACTGCCAGGGCACAGGGCGCACGGGGTCACCGGGGGCGGGATACCGATATACCAGCCGGATCAGTACGACGGGACGTGCCGCGCGGGGTGGTGCGGGTGGTTGCGGTACGGGTGCGCCTCCATCATCAGCAGGCGCTCCCGGGAGTCCTGGCTGAGCTCGCGGTTGGCGAGGATGAGGTCGATGCGGTCGTACTTGGCGTCGATCTCGTCGAGCACCCGGGAGGGCTGCCAGAACATGACGTGCGACCCGTGCACGGAGAATCCGGGCACGCGGCCGAGCGTGCCCAGCCAGCCGAGGAAGCTCGGCTTTGCCTGTATGGCGGCCTCGCGCTCCTCGGTGAGACGCGCGTAGAGAAAGTCGACAACCGCTTTGGTCATGAGGCGCAACCTCGGGGAAGGATCGGGCACCCCGCTCTCCCGTGGAACCGCCGGACGGCCGCGTGAAAGTGGGGCGAATACGGCAAAGGAACCTACCAGCGCTGGTTCAGACGCGACTCAGGCGTTCCAGGTTACGCCTGGGTCACCTGCCGTGTCCCAGCCTTCACTCAGGTGCACCGTGGTCACGCGGGACGGCCCACGCGCCCGGCCATCAGGCGCTGGGGGCACCCGCGGTCGTGGCGCCCCGTACGTCGAAGGCCAGCCGGCCGTCCGCGTCGTCCACGTCCACCTGCACCGTCTCCCCCGGCCGCAGCGCGCCGTCCAGCACCATGGTGGACAGCCGGTTGTCGATCTCGCGCTGCACCGTACGGCGCAGCGGGCGCGCCCCGAACTCCGGCTGGCGCCCCCGCTCGGCCAGCCAGTCCACGGCCGGAGTGGTGAACTCGATCTCGATGCCCTGCGCCCGCAGCCGCCGCCGGGTGTCGTCCAGGATCAGGTCGGTGATCCGCCGGAGCTGGCTCTCGTCGAGCCGCTGGAACACGATGATCTCGTCGATCCGGTTCAGGAACTCCGGCCGGAACGACTCGCGCAGCCGTCCCATGATCCTCGCCCGCATGTCCCCGGCGTCGTCCCCGGCGCTCCGGGTGCCGAAGCCGAGCGTCCCGCCGCCCCCGATGATCAGATCGGAGCCGACGTTGCTCGTCATGACCACCACGGTGTTGCGGAAGTCCACGGTGCGGCCCTGCCCGTCGGTGAGCCGGCCGTCGTCGAGCACCTGCAGCAGCATGTTGAACACGTCGGGGTGCGCCTTCTCGATCTCGTCCAGCAGCAGCACCGCGTACGGGGTCCGCCGCACCGCCTCGGTGAGCTGACCGGCCTCCTCGTACCCGACGTATCCGGGCGGCGCGCCGACGAGCCGGCTGACGGTGTGCCGCTCGCCGTACTCGCTCATGTCCAGCCGGACCATCCGGTCCTCGGAGCCGAACAGCGTCTCCGCCAGCGCACGGGCCAGCTCGGTCTTGCCGACCCCGGTGGGGCCGAGGAACAGGAAGCTGCCGATCGGCCGGTCCGGCGGTGCGAGTCCGGCCCGGCTCCGCCGTACGGCCTCCGCGACCGCGCCGACCGCCTCGTCCTGCCCGATCACCCGCTCGTGCAGCCGCTCCTCCAGGCGCAGCAGCCGGTCCCGCTCCTCCTCGGTGAGCTGGGAGACCGGGATCCCGGTCCGCCGGGACACGATCTCCGCGATCTCCGTGGCGGTCACCTCCGCCACCTCCTCACAGGAGGAGGTACCACCCTTGGCCTCGGCGATCCGCGCCTCCAGCTGCGTGATCTCGTCGCGCAGCTCCGAGGCCCGCTCGTACCGCTCGTCGGCGACGGCCTGCTCCTTCTCCCGGCGCCGCGTCTCCAGCTCGTCCTGCAGCCCGCGCACGTCGGTGCCGGGGGTGCGCACGCGCAGCCGTACGCGCGCGCCAGCCTGGTCGATCAGGTCGATCGCCTTGTCCGGGAGGAAGCGGTCGGAGACGTAGCGGTCGGACAGCTCGGCGGCGGCGAGCAGCGCGTCTTCGGTGATCCGTACCTGGTGGTGGGCCTCGTACCTGTCGCGCAGCCCGCGCAGGATCTCCACGGTGTCGTCCACGCTCGGCTCGCCGACGAGGATGGGCTGGAAGCGGCGTTCCAGTGCGGCGTCCTTCTCCACGTCCTTGCGGTACTCGTCGACCGTGGTAGCGCCGATGATGTGCAGCTCGCCACGGGCGAGCGCGGGCTTCAGCATGTTGGACGCGCCCATCGCGCCCTCGCCGGCACCCGCACCGACGACGGTGTGCAGCTCGTCGATGAAGACGATCAGCTCGTCGGAGTGATCACGGATCTCGTCCATGATCTTCTTGAGCCGTTCCTCGAAGTCGCCGCGGTACCGGGTGCCGGCCACCACACCGCCCAGGTCAAGCGCGAAGACGCGCTTGTCGCGCAGCGCGTCCGGCACGTCGTCGTCCACGATCCGCGCCGCGATGCCCTCCACGATCGCGGTCTTGCCGACGCCCGGATCGCCGATCAGCACGGGATTGTTCTTGGTCCGCCGGGAGAGCACCTCGACGGTCTCCTCGATCTCGTCGTCCCGGCCGATGACCGGGTCGATCCTGCCGGCCTTGGCCAGGTCGGTGAGGTCGCGGCCGTACTCGTCCAGGGTGGGCGTGCTGGACGGCGCGCCCGTCCCGCGAGGGCCTCCCGGGCCGCCCGGCCCGCCCGGGCCCGCGCCCATGGCGGCCGCCTGCAGACCGTCCGGGGTGATGCGAGCGTCCCGCAGGATCCGCCCGGCCGAGGACTCGGGGTTGAGGGCGAGCGCGAACAGCAGATGCTCGGGGCCGATGTAGGAGTGCCCGAGGGACCGGGAGACCTGGTGGGCGTCCAGCAGGGCGCGTTTGGCGGCGGGGGTGAGCTCCGGCGGGGTCTCCCGGGTGGGGCCGTCGCCCTCGCGCCGGCTCCGTACCATTTCGGCGATCGCGTCCGGATCGGCGCCCGCACGGCTCAGCAGGTCGTGGGTGGAGGGCTGGCGGGTGGACGCCCACAGCAGATGATCGCTGTCCAGGTCCTGATCGCCCCAGCCGGCCGCCTGCACGGCCGCGTCCCGTACGAGCTCGCGCGCCGCCTCGGTGAGCAGCCGCCCGATGTTGACCCGCTGTACGGGCCGGCGAGGCGCGCCGGCGCCGAAGAAGCGGGCGAGCAGGTCGTCGAACGGGCCCTCGAATCCGCCGGGTCCGTACATGCCACCGGTCATTTGAGCTTCCCCCTCGTGCTTGCCGCTTCGGCGCTTCGTAGGCCGGGGCTCGGCACAGCTCTCCGTCTGATCGCCTGCCCGGCGAGGGGTACGGCAAAACGGGCGCCCCGCGGGATATCGGGCCGGCCGAGGGCTCCTGGTCTGCTCGGATGTCGCTCCCTGTCCACAGCCCCCGGTTGTCCGTGGCCCCCTGCTGAACCCGGCTCACCCCGTTATCCACAGAAGCCCGTTCGGCCACCCGAACCCTTCCGCCCCCTGGTTGGCTCCCTTCATGACCACGACACCGCGCCCCTCCGGGCCCACCACCCCCGACGCCGCGCCCCACGACGCCGCACCTCACGACGACGCCACGCCTCAGGACACGGCCACTGCCACTGGCACCGCCACCGGCACCGCCACCGGCGCTGGCACCGCCACCGGCGCTGGCACCGCCACCGGCGCTGGCACCGCCACCGCCACTGGCGCTGGCGCTGGCGCTGGCGCTAGCACCGCAACCGACACCGTCGCCGATGCCGATGCCGGCACCGCCCCGGCACGCCACGGCGCCCGGCGCGCGACGGCGTACGCGCTGGAGGCGCTGCGCTGCGAGCAGGAGCTGATCGAGTGCCACGACGCCGAGCGCGGCCCGCTCCTCCTCGACGCGGGAAGCAACTGGTTCGACGCCGGCCACGCCGAACGCGCCGTCGAGCTCTTCACCGAGGCCCGCCTGCTCGGCGGCGACACCGGCCGCACCGCGCAGCTCCATCTGGCCCGGATCGCCTTCGGCCGCGGCCACCGCTACGAGGCGCTCGGCACCTTACGCTGGCTCGCCGACGGCGACGAGCTCGACCCGTTCGACCTCGTCGGCGGCGGCGACATCCTGCGCGAGAACGGCGAGCCCGAGGAGGCCGTCAGCTGGTACGACCGCGTCCTGGCAGGCCGCACGGCCCGCGAGGTCACCCGCTCCGACTGCCCCTGGGTGGTCCGCACCGCCGTAGCCGGCCGAGCCCGCGCCCGCGCCGACCTGGGCCTACCCCCCGACGCCCTCGACCGCGCCGCTCCCCCAACCCTCATCCCCACCGCCCCCACAGGCCACGACCGCAGCACCTCCACGGGCACCGCCACGGCAAGGAACAACCGCACCGCCACCACTCGGCACGACCGCGGCGCCACTGCGAACTCCGACCGGGCCGCCACCCCAGATCCCGATCGCGCCGCCCACCCACACACGGACCGCCTCGCCACCCCAGACCCCCCTCGCACCACCCGCCCACACACGGACCGC
>WHSL01000252.1 GCA_009380095.1 Streptosporangiales bacterium
CGAGGTCGTCCAGGACAATCGGATCGTCATGTCCATGGACGGCCCCGGCGGCGCGCCGACGCTGATGAACCTGGACCTCGCCGCCGACAGCGGCGGCACCCGGGTGACCGTGTCCCAGACGTTCGACAACTCCGAGGAGCGGGACCAGGCCGAGCAGGGCAGCAACATGCTCCTCGACGGCCTGACCGCCTTCCTCGCCAAGGACTGAGCGGGGCCCCGCGATCAGCTGAGGTGCGCGGCGTCACCGCAGGTGGTGGCGCCGCGGCAGCGGGAGAGTGCGACGAGCGTGTCGTGCAGTTCCTTACGGCGCGCGGACGACAGCGTCTCGTACGCGTTCCGCAACTCGTGCGGGTCGCGGGCCCGGTCGTAGTACTCGCGTTCGCCGGTGACGTACTCCACCCACGTCACGGTGGCCGTGCGGATCGCCGTGTACGTGGGCGGATTCCCGCTCGCCCGCCGCTGCCGGTCGGGGTCGCCGCGGGCGTGGCCGGGGCCGTGGTGCTCGACCAGCGCCACGTTCTTCCGTCCCTCATCGGCGGAACCGCGCAGCAGGCCGGCGAAGCTCCGGCCGTCCACGTCCGGCTTGGGCGGCACGCCGGCGAGCTCGGCGAACGTGGGCCGCACGTCGACGTTCTCGACCGTCTCGTCCACCGAGCGCCCGGCGGGGACCCCCGGGCCGGTGGCGATCAGCGGAACCTGCACGTCGGTCCCGTACGCGGTCTGCTTGCCCTGGAAGAGCCCGTGCTCTCCCATGTGGAAGCCGTTGTCCGAACCGAACACGATGTAGGTGTTGTCCGCCTGGCCGGTGACCTGCAGCGACCGCTGGAAGCCCGCGAGCATGTCGTCGACGGCCTGCAGCGACTGGGCGCGCTTCCGGTAGGCCGCGTCGAGCTTGGCGATCTGGTCCTCGCCGAGCGGCGGAAGGTCGCGTAGCCACTCGGGCTTGTCGGACCTGTCGCGCTCGTTGAACGCGGGCCCGTGCGGCGCCTTCAGGCCCGGGAACATGTCGGCGTGCCGCGGCGCGGGTGTCGCCGGCCCGTGCGGCACGAACGGGGAGACCTCGAGGAAGAACGGCCGGCCCGCGGAGGCGTTGCGGCGGATGAAGTCGTTCCCCCGGCGGGCCAGCACGTCCGTGAGGTAGTCCTTCGGCGCGTCGCCGTAGCGGACGAGCCGCCCGTTGACGTTGAGGCGGTAGTCGTACCCCCGGTAGCCGTTGCCCGCCACGGCCCACTCGTTCCAGCCCGGCGGCACGTACGGCTTGCGGCCGTCCAGCTTGCGGCCCGGCTGGTAGCCGTTGAGGTACTTGCCGAGGAAACCGGTCCGGTACCCGGCCGACCGGAGCTGCGTGCCTACCGTGTCGCGCTCCTGCTCACGGTGGAAGACCTTGAACCCGCCGTCCGGCGGCTGGTTCGTGAACACGCCGGTGTTGTGCGGGAACCTCCCGGTCAGCAGCGACGCCCGGGACGGGCAGCACAGCGAGTCGGTCACCGTGTTGTTCGTGAACGTCACGCCCTGCCGCTGCATCTCCCGCAGCCGGGGCATGAACCGGACGAGCCCCATGTCCATGTCGTCCACGAGCACGAACACGATGTTGGGGCGCCGCCCGGACTCCCCTGGTGAGGACCCCGGTGTGCCGCCCTCGCACCCCGCGAGCAGCAGGCTCACGGCGAGCGCGATGCCCACCGGCCGGATCGGACCCATCCGCCCACCCCTTCCCCGGGAGCCGTGACACGCACGGACAGCGCACCGCGTTCTCCACGAGATTGTCAACGTCGTGTCGCGGCTTACGTGTCCGCCGCGACGTGTGGTGTCATGCGGAGATGAGCGGCTGGAGGACGCGCGCGAACCGGACGCTGACCTCGCTCACCGGATACCGGCTCACCAAGGCACCGGCGGGGTCGCCGCGCCCGCGAGCGACCCCGCCCACGAAAGCCCCGAATCCCACGAAATCCGCGCCGCCCGCACGGCCCGCGAAACCCGCGAAGGACCGCTTCCCGCGCGACTTCGGCGAGGCGGAGCGGGCCATCATCGACGCGGTCCGTCCGTACACGATGACGGGCAACGACAAGCTGCACGCGCTGATCACCGCGACCCGTTACATCCATGACCACGCGGTGCCCGGGGCGGTCGTCGAATGCGGCGTCTGGCGGGGCGGCAGCATGCAGGCCGTGGCGCGGACACTGGACATGTCCGGCGACCACTCCCGCGACCTGTACCTGTTCGACACCTTCGAGGGCATGACCGAGCCCTCCGACCACGACACGCGGCACGACGGCCGCTCGGCGGCCCAGCTGCTGGCCGCCTCCGACCGCACCGCCGGCGTGTGGGCGCAGGCCTCCCTGGCCGACGTCCAGGAGGGGTTCGCCCAGGTCCCGTACCCGGCCGACCGGGTCCACTACGTCCAGGGCTCGGTGGAGGAGACCGTCCCCGGCGAGGCTCCCGACCGGATCGCCCTGCTGCGCCTGGACACCGACTGGTACGAGTCCACCAGGCACGAGCTCGACCACCTCTACCCCCGCCTGGTCTCCGGAGGCGTGCTCATCCTGGACGACTACGGCTACTGGAAGGGCGCCCGCAAGGCCACCGACGAGTTCCTGGAACGCACCGGCGAGCGCCTCCTGCTGATCCGCATCAACACCGGCCGCATCGCCGTCAAACCCTGAAACACCACCGAGCGGACGCCGTGCCCCGGTGGCTCGTACGCCTCCTTCGCAACGATCGGCGCCCCTGACCTCGGGTTTCGTACGTGGCGCGACCGATCAGGAATCGAGAAGCACCGGTCATCGGGCGCACATAACCTGACGAGGACACAGCGGGCCGACCGTGACCGACGATTTCAGGAGTGACCATGACCGGGGAGACGCAGTCGCCTGCGCAGCACGTCGCCGACAGCCACGATCTGATCCGCGTGCACGGCGCGCGGGAGAACAACCTGAAGAACGTCAATGTTGAGCTGCCAAAGCGGCGACTGACCGTCTTCACCGGCGTATCCGGCTCCGGCAAGAGCTCCCTGGTATTCGACACCATCGCCGCCGAGTCGCAGCGGATGATCAATGAGACGTATAGCGCGTTCGTCCAGGGCTTCATGCCGACGATGGCGCGGCCCGAGGTCGACCTGCTCGACGGGCTGACCACGGCGATCATCGTCGACCAGGAGCGGATGGGCGCGAACCCACGCTCCACGGTCGGCACCGCCACCGACGCCAACGCGATGCTGCGCATCCTGTTCAGCCGGCTCGGGGACCCGCACATCGGCCCGCCCAGCGCGTACGCGTTCAACGTCCCGTCCGTGAAGGCGAGCGGGGCGATCACCGTCGAGCGCGGCGGCAAGACGAAGGCCGAGAAGGCCACCTTCAACCGGCTCGGCGGCATGTGCCCGCGCTGCGAGGGCATGGGGCGGGTCAACGACTTCAACCTCGCCGCCCTGTACGACGAGGACAAGTCGCTCAACGAGGGCGCGATCAAGGTCCCCGGCTACAGCATGGACGGCTGGTACGGCCGGATCTACCGCGGCTGCGGCTACTTCGACATGGACAAGCCGATCCGCGAGTACTCCAAGAAGGAGATGCACGACCTCCTGTACCGGGAGGCGACCAAGATGAAGATCGAGGGGACCAACCTCACGTACGCGGGGCTGGTCCCGACCTTCCAGCGGTCGTACCTGTCCAAGGACGTCGAGGCGATGCAGCCGCACATCCGCGCCTTCGTGGAGCGCGCGGTGACGTTCACGACCTGCCCCGACTGCGACGGCACCCGGCTCAGCCCGGAGGCCCTGTCCTCGAAGATCAACGGCAGGAACCTCGGCGACGTCTGCGCGATGCAGATCAGCGACCTCGCCGCGTGGGTGCGCGACCTCGACGAGCCCTCGGTGGCGCCGCTGCTGACGGCGCTCGGTGAGCTCCTCGACTCGTTCGTGGAGATCGGGCTCGGCTACCTCTCGCTGGACCGTTCGGCGGGCACGCTGTCCGGCGGGGAGGCGCAGCGCACAAAGATGATCCGGCACCTCGGCTCCTCACTCACCGACACCACGTACGTCTTCGACGAGCCCACCACCGGCCTGCACCCGCACGACATCCAGCGGATGAACGACCTGCTGCTACGGCTGCGGAACAAGGGCAACACGGTGCTCGTCGTGGAGCACGAGCCGGAGACGATCGAGATCGCCGACCACGTCGTCGACCTCGGGCCCGGTGCCGGCACCGCCGGTGGCGAGGTGGTCTTCGAGGGCACCGTCGAGGGCCTGCGCAAGGCCGACACCGTCACCGGCCGCCACCTCGGCGACCGGGCCGTGCTCAGGGAGAAGGTACGGACGCCGTCCCGCACCCTCGAGGTGCGCGGGGCGAACGCGCACAACCTGCGCGACGTCGACGTGGACATCCCGCTCGGGGTGCTGACCGTGATCACCGGGGTGGCCGGCTCCGGCAAGAGCTCGCTGATCGACGGGTCGGTGGCCGAGCGCGAGGGGGTCGTGTCGGTCGACCAGACCCCGATCCGCGGCTCGCGGCGGAGCAACCCGGCCACGTACACCGGGCTGCTCGACCCCATCCGCAAGGCGTTCGGGAAGGCCAACGGCGTGAAGCCGGCCCTGTTCAGCGCCAACTCCGAGGGTGCCTGCCCCGCCTGCAACGGCGCCGGCGTCATCTTCACCGAGCTCGGCTTCATGGACACCGTCTCCACGCCGTGCGAGGAGTGCGAGGGGAAGCGGTACCAGGCGGCGGTGCTGGAGTACCACCTCGGCGGGCGCGACATCAGCGAGGTGCTCGCGATGTCCGTGGCCGAGGCCGAGGGGTTCTTCGGTGCCGGCGAGTCACGTACGCCGGCGGCGCACAAGATCCTCGAGCGGATGGCCGACGTCGGGCTCGGCTACCTCACCCTCGGACAGCCGCTCACCACGCTGTCCGGCGGCGAGCGGCAGCGGCTCAAGCTGGCGACCCACATGGGCGAGAACGGCGGCGTCTACATCCTCGACGAGCCCACCACCGGACTCCACCTCGCGGATGTCGAGCAGCTGCTCGGCCTGCTGGACCGGCTCGTCGACGCCGGCAAGTCGGTCATCGTCATCGAGCACCACCAGGCGGTCATGGCACACGCCGACTGGATCATCGACCTCGGCCCCGGTGCCGGCCACGACGGCGGCCGGGTCGTCTTCGAGGGCACGCCCGCCGACCTCGTCGCCGCCCGCTCCACCCTCACCGGCGAGCATCTCGCCGGCTACGTCGGCAGAAGCTAGCGAGGCCGCCATGGACATCACCATTCACCAGGCGTTTCTCCCGCACAACGACCCCGACGCGTCCCTGGCCTTCTATCGCGACACCCTCGGCTTCGAGGTCCGCGAGGACGTCGGCTACGACGGGATGCGCTGGATCACCGTCGGGCCTCCGGGCCAGCCCGGCACGTCGATCATCCTGGAACCGCCGGCGCCGCCCGGCTGCGGCATCACCGACGAGGAGCGCCGCACCATCACCGAGATGATGGCGAAGGGCACGTACGCGGGCATCAACCTGGCCACCACCGACCTCGACGCCACCTTCGAGCGGTTGCAGGCGGCCGGTGACGCCGAGGTCGTCCAGGAGCCGGCCGAGCAGCCGTACGGGGTGCGCGACTGCGCGTTCCGCGACCCCGCGGGCAACCTGCTCCGTATCCAAGAGCTGCGCTGACCCGAACCAGGCGCGTCCCCCGCGAGGTGCCCCCGATGATCCAACGCCTCGTCCCCTCCGCCTACCGGCCGGTGCTCGCCAACCCGGTGTTCCGGCGCCTGACCCTCGGCTTCGCGGTCTCGTACCTCGGCGACGGGATGAGCTTCGTCGCCGTGGCGTGGCTCGCCATCGAGCTCGCGCCGCAGGCGACCGCGGGGCTGTGGGTCGGCGCGGCGGTGGCGGCGTACACGTTGTCGCGCTGCCCCTGCACGTGACCGACGACCTGCACGCCCCGGGCACGCTCCTCGGCCTCTACTGGATGCTGTTCGGCATCGGCGCGGTGCTCGGCGGGCTCGCGGCAGGCACGCTGCGGCGGCTACCGCTCTGGCCGGTGACCGTCGGCATCGTCGTCGCCTGGGGCGTCACGCTGCTGCCCTTCGGCCTCGACGCGCCGACACCGCTCACCATCGCGTGCTTCACCCTCGGCGGCGCGATCTACGGGCCGTTCGTGGCGCTCTCGGTCACGCTCATGCAGACGACGTCGCCACCCCAGCACCTGACCGCGATGCTCGCGGCCCGCAGCGCGGCGCTGCTCACGGCATCGCCGCTCGGTACGGCCCTGGGCGGCCCTCTCACCACGGCGCTGGGGCCCCGTGCCACCCTCGCCACCTCGGGCCTGGCGACCGTCGTCCTCGGCACGCTCGCCTGCGCGCTACTCCTGGCCCGGCTTAGGAGCAGGTGAGCCCTCGGTCATTCGCGGGGGCGCCAGGAGCCACCCGTCTCTCGTTCGAACGCCATGCGGTTGGTGCTGGTGTCGTAGAAGATGCGCAGCGCCGTGATCAGGCCTTGGTCGTCGAGCTCCAGCATGTCCACGCACTCGAAGCCGGCCTCGGCGCCGGACGGCAGCGTCCAGTCGAAACGGAACCAGACGCCGATGAGACGCTCGCCCTGGGTGACGCCGCGCAGATGGAGTGTCGAGCGGCTGGTGTCGGCGAGCAGCCGCGGGTAGAACTCGGCGGCGGGCACCGGCCCGTACAGCGGGGAGTGCACGGTCGCCTCGGGGTGGAAGAGCGCCAGGACGGCCGGCACGTCACCCCGTTCGAGCGCATCGAGGTAGTCCGAGACCAGCGTGCGGGCGGTCATGAGCGCTCCTCGATGAGAGCGGCGAGGCCGTCGAGGAAGCGGTCGAGGCCGAACTTGCGGGCGTTGTCGTCCAGGGCCGGGGTGGGGCGACTCAATGCCCGGCTGAGCTCGGGGAACAGTTCGGCCCGGCTGTTGATCAGCTCGGCCAGCTCGCTGCCGCCGGACCAGGCCTGGGTGCCGGCGGTGGCCAGCGACTGGGTGTTGCGTACGTGCCCGGACACTATGAACGCGGCGGCCAGGCGTTCGTCGCTGGTGAGGCCGGTGCCGGCCAGCGTGGCCACCGCGCTCTCGGTCCAGCCCGCCTCGCGCGGGCCCATGACGCGGGCGCCCACGGTGACGGTGGGCAGCCAGGGATGCTGCCGCCAGACATCGCTGAGCAGCCGGACGTACTCCTCCAGCCTGGCCCGCCAGCCACCGGGCACCTCGCTCAGGTCGGGCGGCTCCCCGACGGCCGTGTCGATCACGAGGCTGAGCAGCTCGGACTTGTTCGAGACATGGCGGTAGAGGGACATCTTGGTGAAGCCGAGATCGGCGGCGATGCGCTGCATGGAGACCGCCTCGATGCCGTCGTTGTCGGCGATCTCGATGGCCGTATCGACGATCGCGGACAGCGAGAGCGGCATGCGTGGCTTCTTCTCCGGCTGATCGCGGAGATCCCAAAGCGACTTCATTTCACCAACCTCTTGTCAACACCGGCCCGATGTGTCTAGCTTACATCATGTGTCCGCCGGACACAGGAGCTTCCTCAAGACACTTCGTGTATGAAAGGCCGAATCATGACCACCACCAGCAGCGCCACCTCCATCACCAGCGAAACGACCGCGACCCGTCCGGCCCCGATGTGGCGCATCGGCGTGCTCGCCGCTGTCGCCGCCGCCGTTGCCACCACCGCCGTCGCCGCCGTCGCCACGGGTATAGGAGTGCCGGTGGAGATCGACGGCGCGCCGATCCCGCTGCTCGGCTTCGCCCAGCTCACCCTGGTGTTCAGCGC
>WHSL01000087.1 GCA_009380095.1 Streptosporangiales bacterium
GATCCCGAGGAGCGGCCATGGGTGCTCTCTCCGCCAATTCACGTCCGCCCCGCCTCAGACGGGCCGGAATCGGACTCGTCGCGGTCGCTCTCGCGCTCGCGGGCTGCGGGGGGTCGAGCCTCGACCAGTCGGGCGGCGGCGAGTCCGGCGGCCCGGTCAAGATCGGGCTGCTGGTGCCGCTCAGTGGCGTGTACGCGCCGCTCGGTGAGGACATGCGGGCCGGCTTCCAGCTGTACCTCGACCAGCACGGAGGGAAGCTCGGCGGGCGCCAGGCCGAGGTGGTGACGGCCGACGAGGGGGAGGGGCCGCAGACCGGCGTGCCGGCCGCGCAGAAACTCGTGACCCAGGACCAGGTCGCCGCGGTGGTGGGCGTGGTGAACTCGGCCACCGCGCTGGGGCTGCGCGACTTCTTCGACGAGTCGAAGCGGCCGCTGGTGGTCGCCAACGCGGGGGCGAACGAGCTCGCCGGCGCCCGCCGGTCCGACTACCTCTGGCGTACGAGCTTCACGAACGGCGACGTCGGCGAGGCGCTCGGCCCGGCCGTCAAGGACGACGTCGACGGCGAGGTCTACCTCATCGCGGCCGACTACGCCGCGGGCAAGGAGAGCACCGGCGGGTTCCGCAAGTCCTTCGAGGCTGCGGGCGGCAAGATCGCCGGGTCGGAGTTCACCCCGTTCGGCAAGACCCAGGACTTCCAGCCGTACCTGTCGGCGATCCGCGACTCCGGCGCCGACGCCGTCTACGCGTTCTACGCCGGCGCCGAGGCGGTGAACTTCGTGAAGCAGTACAAGGAGTTCGGGCTGGCCGACGAGGTGCAGCTGTACGGCCCGGGCTTCCTCACCGAAGGCGGCGTGCTCGCCGCGCAAGGCCAGGCCGCGCTCGGCGTACAGACCTCCCTGCACTACTCCACGGAGCTCGACTCCCCGCGCAACAAGGAGTTCAGCGCCGCCTACACCGCCAAGGTCAAGAAGCCGCCGACGGTCTATTCGGTGCAGGCGTACGACTCCGCCGCCGTACTCGACAAGGCGCTGGCGGCGGCGCCCGGTGCGAGCGGCCCCGAGCTGGCCAAGGCGATCGGCGGGGTCGGCGCCATCGACAGCCCGCGCGGATCGTGGAGCTTCGGCGCCGACCACGACCCGGAACAGACGTACTACCTGCGCGAGGTCCGGTCCGGCGGCGGCGGGATCGTCAACGGCGTCGTACGCGAGCTGGACTGAGCGAGCCGGGGGCGGGCACCGAAGCGATGGGGACATACCTGGTGGGGGCGCTCAACGGCCTGGCGATGGGGTCGTTGCTGTTCGCGATCGCGCTGGGACTGTCCCTGGTGTTCGGCATGATGGACGTGCTGAACCTCGCCCACGGCGCGGTCTACCTGCTGGGTGCGTACGTCGCGGTCGCCCTGCTCCCGGACGGGGTCGGCCTGGGCGTCTTCGTCCTCGCCGTGCTCGCGGCCGCCGCGGCCGGAGCCGTGCTCGGCGGCGCGCTGGCGGCCATGACCCGCGCGATCCCGCACCACCTCGATCAGGCGCTGCTCACGCTCGGGGTCGCGCTCGTCGTCGCCGAGCTGCTGTCGCTGGTGTTCGGCAACGACGTGCACTCCATCGCCGCGCCCGCCGCCGTGGGCGGGGGCGTCGCGGTGTTCGGCGGGACGTATCCGGTCTACCGGCTGCTGGTGATCGGGTTCGGGATCGTGCTGGCCGTGGCGGTCTACCTCCTGGTGGAGCGGAGCAGGCTCGGCACGGTGATCCGGGCCACGGTCGCCGACCGCGCCATGGTGGCGGCCCTGGGCGTCAACACCGGCCGGGTGCTGGCCGGGGTGTTCGCGGCGGGTGCCGCGCTGGCCGCCGTCGGCGGGGTGCTGGCCGGGCCGATCCTCGGCGCCCAGCCGGGTTTGGACGAGAAGGTCCTGCTGCTCGCGCTCGTCGTCGTGGTCATCGGAGGGCTGGGCTCGATCCGTGGCGCGCTGCTCGGCGCCCTGCTGATCGGGCAGGTGCAGGCGCTCGGCACCACGCTGCTGCCGCAGTACGCGTCCTTCCTCATCTTCGCGGCGATGGCGCTGGTCCTGCTGCTGCGGCCGGCCGGCCTGCTCCCTCCCCGTACGGCGGTACGGGCATGAGGGCGGGCCCGACCCGTACGGGCACCTCGCGCGACGACGCGCCCGTACCCCCGCCGGCGAAGAGCGGGATCGGTGAGGCCGGGGACCGCCCCGTCTCCCGCCGCGCCGTGCTCCTCGCCGCCGCGGCCACCGTGCTGCCGGCCGCGGCGCCGCTCCTGCTCGGGCCGTACCCGGTGAGCACCCTGACCCGGATGCTCGCGTTCGCGGTCCTGGTGCTCAGCGTGGACCTGCTGACGGGGGTCACCGGGCTCCCCACGCTGGGGCAGGCGGCGTACTTCGGCGCCGGCGCCTACACGGCGGTGCTGGTCGGTGTGCACGTCACCGCGGACGCGGCGGTGCAAGTGCTCGCGGGCCTGCTGGCGGGCCTGGCCGCGGCCGTCGTCACCGGATGGGTCGCCGTCCGCGCCCGCGGGATCGTGTTCCTCATGCTCACCCTGGCCATCGGGGAGTCGGTGCACCAGATCAGCGACACCTGGTCCGCCCTCGGCGGCAGCAACGGCCTGTCCGGTATGCCGCCGATCAGCCTGTTCGGCGGGCCGTCACTGCTGGCCGCCGGGTTCGTGTACTGGTGGGTGCTGGCCGTCGCGATCGCCGTGTACGCCGCGGTGGCGCTGGTCGCCCGGTCTCCGTACGGCAGGACGCTGCGCGGCATCCGCGACAACGAGCCGCGCATGCGGGCGCTCGGCTACCGTACGGCGGCCGCCAGGTACGGCGTGTTCTGCCTGGCCGGCGCGGTGGCGGGGGTGGGCGGCGCGCTGTGGGCGGCGCAGGCGCGGTTCGTCTCGCCCGGCGACCTGAGCTTCGAGGTCGCGGCGCTCGCCCTGCTCAGCGTCGTGATCGGCGGCAAGGGCAGCCTGTGGGGTCCGTGCCTGGGTGCCGCGCTGGTGCTGCTGGTACGGGACAACCTGTCCGCCTCACTCGGCGGGCACGGGCCGCTGCTGCTCGGCCTGGTGTTCATCGCCGTGGTGTTCCTGATGCCGCGCGGCCTGGCCGGTGTCCTCGGCGCGCGGCGCCGCCGTGGTTCCGGAGGCCCGCCATGAGTCCCATCCTCGAGCTGCACGGACTCACCTGTACCTACGGTTCCCTCACGGCCGTCGACCATGTGGACCTGACGGTCCGGCCAGGGGAGCGGCACGCCCTGATCGGGCCCAACGGCGCGGGGAAGTCGACGCTGTTCGCGGCGGTCGCCGGGACGTTGCCCGCCTCGGATGGGCGCGTGATGTTCGCCGGGCGTGACGTGACGGCGTTGCCCGAGCCGGAACGGGCCCGGCGCGGTCTGGTCCGTACGTACCAGCACTCCAGCCTGTTCCTCGACTGCTCCGTACTGGACAACGTCGCCCTCGCCGTGCAGCGCCGGCACCGGGTGGCGTACCGGTTCGACCGTCCCGCGCGGCGGTTCCGCCGTACCGGCGCCGAGGCCCTGCGGCACCTGGACGCGGTCGGGCTGGCCGGCCGCGCGGAGGAGAAGGCGGCGGCCCTTTCGCACGGCGAACGGCGGCAACTCGAGGTCGCCATGGTGCTCGCCACCGGGCCCGGCCTGGTCATGTTCGACGAACCCACCGCCGGGATGTCCGCCGCCGAGACGGAACGGTTCGTGACGCTGATGGGGGACCTTCCGGACGACCTCACCGTGCTCATCGTCGAACACGACCTGGACGTGGTGTTCCGCCTGGCCGGCCACGTCACCGTGCTGCACCTGGGCCGGGTCCTGGCCTCCGGCCCGCCGGAACGGATCCGGGCCGACGAGGCGGTGCAGCGGGCCTACCTCGGCTCGGCCAGGACCGAGGACGTCTTCATCGACGCCGGAGAGTCGCCATGACGGATCTGCTGGCCGTGGCGGGCCTGCGCGGCGGATACGCGGGCACCACCGTCCTCGACGGGGTCGATCTCACCGTGGCCGAGGGATCCGTCATGGCGCTGCTCGGCCGCAACGGGGCGGGCAAGAGCACGTTCGTGCACACGGTGATGGGCATGCTGAAGCCGTACGGCGGCAGCGTCCGGATCGGCGGCCGCGAGCTCGCCGGTTCCCCCGCGCACGTCGTCGCGCGCCACGGTGTCGCGATCGTTCCCCAGGGCCGGCGGGTGTTCGCCCCGCTCACCGTGGAGGAGAACCTGCGCGTCGCCGCCCGCGGTGCGGGCGGGCCGTGGACACCGGCCCGGATCTACGAGGTGCTGCCCGGCCTCGCCGCACGCCGTACGCACCGAGGCGACCAGCTCTCCGGCGGCGAACAGCAGATGCTTGCCATCGGCCGGGCCCTGCTCCGCAACCCGCGCCTGCTGTTGCTGGACGAACCCTCCGACGGCCTCGCCCCCACGGTCGTGGACCGCATCGCCGAACTGCTGGAAGGCCTCCGCGACGAGGGCATGACCGCCCTCCTCGTCGAACAGGACCTGCACCTCGCCACCCGCCTCGCCGACGAGATCGCCGTCATGCAGAAGGGCCGCATCGTCCACCGCACCTCCACCGACGCGTTCCGCCGCGACCGTCCCCTCGCCCAGACCCTCCTGGGCGTGGGCACCCAGCCCTCCGGCCCTGGCGGTGACCGCTCCTGATCAGGCCCGGCCTTCAGCCGATGAAGGGTTCGGGGCCGAAGCGTCCTTCGGCACGAACAGCTTGCCGAAGCCGGGGTTTGCCCTGCGCGTTGATCAGCGGCCGGCCAGGAGCATGCGCCGTCGCTGGGGTGGGAGCCAGAGGTCCGGCAGGTCCGGCGGCCAGTCGGACGACCCCAGGCGGTCTCGGATCGCCAGCGCCGTCGCGTACACCTGCACGTCACGTAGGTCGAGCCCGTGCCCGGCGGCACGCAATCCGTTCAGCACCGGCGTCACCTCTTCGGCCCACCAGGTCGCGGCCAGCTCGTGCCGGTCCGCCGGCGCCCGACCAGCGTGGGTGCGGTCCAGAGCCCCGGACTGTGCCGCGTCCGCCAGCCGCATCCACTCGGCGGGGCTGTCCAGCCACAGGTCGGCGCGGACCTCCTCCGGCAGCGGCACCCGGCGCAGGAACTCCAGCTCCGCCTGCTTGCTCGCCAGGTGTGCCGCACGCAGGCATGCCATCCCGTACGCCACGGTGCAGATCCGGTGAACCTGGGCGGTGATCACCAGCCGGCCAAGCTCGCGGGCGACCGAGACGCGGTGGTGGCCGTCGGCCACGAAGTACAGCTCGCCGAGCTGCACGAGATGGACCGGCGGCGGTTCCACCCCGGTCGACATGGCGTCGTGCAGGCGGGGGGTCCCCGTGCAGCTGGCGCCGGTGTTGGAGCTCGGTCTCTCCTTCGGCCCCAGCCCTTCCGGCCCCTGGCCCGGCTGAGCGGGAACGACCCGGGGAGGCCTCTTCAGAGGCGAAATGTGACGGGCAGGCCGAGGGATTCCCCTGGTCAGGGGAGGCCGAGGTGGTCGGCTACGCGGTCCCAGTGGTGGTCGCCGTCGCCGAAGGTGAGGGCGGCGGCGGTGGCGTGGGCGGAGTAGCGATGCAGGTCGTGTTCGGCGGTGAAGCCGATCGCGCCGTGCACCTGATGGCCGAGGGCGCAGACGCGTTCGTAGGCCTCGCTGACCCAGGCCTTGGCCATGGAGACCTCGGCGGTTGCGTCGAGGCCGGCGGAGAGCCGCCAGATGGCCTCGTACGCGATGAAGCGTGAGCTGAGCACGTCCGTGGCCATGTCGGCGCAGTGGTGCTGGACCGCCTGGAAGCTCCCGATCGGCTTGCCGAACTGCTCGCGCTGGGTGGCGTACTCGATGGAAATGTCCAGCACCCGCTGGGCTCCGCCGACCATCTCGGCGCAGGTCGCGGAGGCTCCGTACGCGGACATCGCCGGCGCGGCGCCCGCGGCGAGCGCGCGGCCGGCGGGGACGGTGACGCCGGAGAACGTGACGCGGTACGACCGGCCCGGGCCGATGACCGTCAGCGGCTCGACGGTGATGCCCGGCGCGGACGCGTCGACGAGGTACGCCGTGCGCTCCCCGCCCGAGGGATCGCCGGCCGCGACAAGGTACGCGTGGGCGGCCTGCGCGTACGGCACGAACGTGGCCGTCCCATCGAGCACCGCCCCCTCACCCGACGTAGCGGCGACGACCCCGTCCGCCCCGGCGCGATCCCAGCGCCCGAGGACCGGGCTGACGACGCGCCCCCGGGCGATCGCCCCGAGCCACTCCCGCTTCTGCTCCTCCGTACCGAAGGCGGCGATCGCCGGCGCACAGCATCCCGTCGTGGAGAGGAACGGGCTCGGCACCAGATGCCGCCCCATCTCCTCGATGAGCAGGCACACCTCCATGAAGCCGGACCCGAGCCCTCCGTACGCCTCGGGCACGCCGAGCCCCATCCAGCCGAGCTCGGTCACCTCCTTCCACAGCGCCGCCGAGTAACCCGCCGGGTCCTCGGCCACCGCGCGGGCCCCGGCAGCGTCGGACCGGGACTCGAGCAGCTCACCCGCGGTGGACTTGATGAGCTCCTGGTCCTCGGTGAGCGTGAGATCCATCTACTCCGCCCCCGGCGGGATCTTGTCCGAGCGCACCCACACCCCGGGCCGCTCCTCCCAGAACAGCTGGACCAGCACCCCGCCCGTCTGCTTCGGGTGGATGAACGTGTCCCGCCACGCCGCGCCGTCGGTGCTTCCCGAGTTCTCGCCGAACGTCGGCGTCTCGTAGTGCTCGCAGGCGGCCATGGCAGCGTCCCAGTCGGCGACCTCGAACGTGACGTGGTGCGCGGCGGCGCCACTGCGGCTGTAGAACTTCTCGATGAACGAGTCCTCGCCGCGCGGCATGATGATCTCCCAGCAGATGGACGAGCCGGGGATGTTCATCACCAGGTCGGCCATGTCCGGGTGCTCGTCCAGCGGCGTCTGCCACACCTTGACGAACCCGGCCAGGTCCGCGTACCAGCGGGCCAGCTCCTCGCGGTCCATGAACGCCTGGCACACATGGTCGAGCCCGACGATCCCCAGCGACTTCCCGGCCGGCGCAGCGTCCGACGTCTTTGTGGGCTTGCCGGTGTCGTCGCCGCACATGCCCAGGTCACCGGGCCCGCGCAGGCGGAACAGCACGCCCGGGCCGTGCTCGGGCGGGGTCAGCGACGCCTCGAGCCACCGGCCGGTCTCGCCGGCGGTCGCCTTGAGCCCACGGGACTCCAGCTCCGTACGCGCCGCGTCCAGGTCCGGCACCTCCGCCGCCACGTGGTGGAGCCCGCCGCGCCCGCCCTGCTCCTCGAGGTAAGCGCCGATCGCGGAGCCGTCCCCGGAGGGTGCGAGCACCTCCCAGGTCTGGCCCCAACTGCCCGGCACCGCCAGCCGTACCCCGCGGGTGCCCGCGGCCGGGTTGTCCCACTCCCGTACCCGCCGGAAGCCGAACAGCCCTTCCAGTCGCTCGACCTGCGAGTCCAGGTCTGGGGCGACCGTGCCGATGTGGTCGATCCGGTAAAACCGCACAGCTACTCCTTCGTCTGGATCGGGGATCAGCTGGGGTGGGGCTCGATCCAGTCGTACTCGTTGTTCACGAGTTCCTTGACCAGGCGCAGGTTGTAGCGGTTCATCGCCGCGATGCGCTCGGCCAGCTCACCGACCCGCTTGTCGAACTCCTCGGCCGGGAACACGTCGTTGACGAGCCCGAGCTTGAGCGCGCGCTCCGCGTCCAGGCGGATGCCGGTGAACAGCATCTCCTTGGCGCGGGCCTTGCCGACGCGCAGCGGCAGCCGCTTCACGCCGCCCCAGCCGGGGGCGGACCCGCCGAACTCGGGCTGGTCCGGGTCCTCTCCGCCGTCCATGAACTTCGGCTGGTACGGAGGCCGCGCGGACAGCGTGATCTCGACAAGCCCCATCTTGGCGTCGTCCGAGGCCACGATGAAGTCGGCCGCCAGGGCCAGCTCCAGGCCGCCGCCCACCGCGTATCCGTGCACGGCCGCGATGACGGGGATGGACGACCGCTCCATCATCGCGAACGTCTTCTCACCGAGCCGTCCCTGCTCGATCCGCTCCTTCTTGGTGAGCTGCTCCGACCAGCCGACGTCCATCCCGGCACAGAAGGCGCGCTCACCGGCGCCGCGCAGCACGACGACGCAGACGTCCTCGTTGTCGTCCACCTCGGTGAAGAAGTGGCGGAGCTCGTGCATCGTCGTCGGCGTGAGGGCGTTCAGCTTGTCCGGCCGGTTGAGCGTCAGCCAGGCCACGCGCTCCTCGATCTTCAGGTCGAGGGTCTCGTACATGTGGGCGTCCTCCATGGGTCGGGAACTTCGAGCGGGTCAGCTCCTGGGGAGGCCGAGGCCCCGGGTGGCGATGACGTTGCGCTGGATCTCGGACGTGCCGCCGAGGAAGGTGGTGGCCACCGAGTCGCGGCGCATGTGGGTGAAGGCGGCCGCCAGCGGCGCGTCCTCGCGCTGCCACAGCCGGGCGAACTCGCCGAAGGCCTTCGCGCCCGTACGGGCCAGCCGCTGGTGCAGCTCGGCGCCGAACATCTGGCTGATCGACGCCTCGTGCCCGGGCACCTCCCCGGCCGCCTGCCGGGAAACCGAGTAGCGGGCCAGGTTGTACAGCACCCGGATCTCGGTGTACCGGCGGGCGATCTCCTGCCGGACGGACGCGTCGTCCCGGACGAACCGGCGCCCCTCCTCGGAGCTCAGGTAGCGGACGAGCTCGGCGACGGCCTGCTCGTACTTGATGGTGGCGCCGATCCCGGCCCGCTCGAAGCTCAGCGCGGTCATCGCCACGTACCAGCCGCGGTTCTCCTCACCGACCCGGCAGGACACCGGCACGCGCACGCCGTCGAAGAACATCTCGCAGAACGGCGTGTCGCCGCGGATGTCGGTGATCGGGTTGATGGTGAGGCCGGGCGACCGCGCGTCCACCAGCAGGAAGGTGATGCCGCGGTGCTTGGGGTCGGCGTCCGGCTCGGTACGGACCAGCACGAACAGCCAGTCGGCGTACTGGCCGAGCGACGTCCACACCTTCTGGCCGTCCACCACGTAGTGGTCGCCGTCCCGTACGGCACGGGTGCGCAGCGACGCGAGGTCGGAGCCGGAGCCGGGCTCGGAGAAGCCCTGCGCCCAGGTCACCTCCCCGCGCGCGATCGGCGGCAGGTGCGTGGCGCGCTGCTCGTCGGTGCCCGCCTCGAGCAGGGTCGGGCCGAGCAGGAACGCGCCGATCCCGTTCACCGTCGGGACCCGCGCGCGCATCATCTCCTCCTGGAGGATGAACTCCTCCATGACCGAGAGCCCGGCACCGCCGTACTCCTTCGGCCAGTGCGGGGTGATCCACCCGCGCTCGGCGAGCGCGGCCGCCCACCTGCGGGCCCCGTCGCGGCGCTCCGGGTCGTCGCTGACCCGGTCGGCGGGCCAGTTGTAGCCCCAGACGTCCTCGGGCTCCAGGCTCTGCTCGGCACCGGGATCGGGCCGGTAGCCCTCTGGGAAGTTGTCGCGGATGAAGGCGCGTACCTCTTCCCGGAAGGCCGCCTGCTCGGGACTGTCAGCCCAGTTCATCTACTTCCCCCGGTCCCATGTCCCGGGGGTGAGGCCGTTGTCGCCCTGCTCCCGGAGTCGGTACTTGGCCACCTTGTCCGTGGGCGTGCGGGGAAGCTCGTCCATGAACTCGACGTAGCGCGGGACCATCGACCGCGGCAGCCGCTCCTCGCAGTACGCCACCAGCTCCGGCCCGTCCAGCGTGGTCCCGGGCTGGAGCACGACCGCCACCTTGACGTCCTCGTCCTCGAGCTCGGACGGGACCCCGATCGCGGCACTCTCCAGCACCGCGGGGTGCAGGTTGATCTCGGTCTCCAGGTCGAAGGCGGAGATGTTCTCGCCGCGCCGCCGGATGGCGTCCTTCATCCGGTCGAGGAAGAAGAAGTAGCCGTCCTCGTCCTCGTACGCGCGGTCGCCGGTGTGGAACCACATGTTCCTGAAGCAGTGCGCCGTCGCCTGCGGGGAGTCGTAGTAGCCGGTGGTGATCACGAACGGCTGTTTCGGGCGCAGCACGAGCTCACCCGGTTCACCTGGGCCGACCCGGCGATCCTGCTCGTCGACCACCGCCACCTCGAACCGCTCCTCGTGCGCCCGTCCGCATGAGCCGGGCCGCCACTCGCCGTACGGGCTGGCGGTGGCGATACCGGCCTCGGTGCTGGTGTAGGTCTCCACAGATCGGACACCGAAACGCTTTCTGAGGGGTTCGTCCAGAATCGACTTGCCCATGTAGAACGTCTCCAGCGGATGATCCTTGTCCCGCGGGGTCGGCGGCTGGTTGAGCAGGATCGGGATCATCGAGAACACGCTCATGCAGACGGCCGCGTCGAAGTGGCGTACGTCGTCCCAGAATTTCGAGGCGCTGAACCGTTCCACGATCGCGATGGAACCCCCGCCGAGCAGGGCGGACAACATGCCGTCCCACAGCCCGGCGGCGTGGAAGAGGGGGAGCGGGCAGTAGATCGTCTTGCCCCACCGGTCCAGCCAGTCGAGCGAGTCGAGCGCGCAGGTGAGCGCGAGCGCGTGCGGAACCATCGCGCCCTTCGACGGGCCCGTGGTGCCCGAGGTGTACATGATCGCTTGGAGGTCGGCGAAGCCGACGCCGGAGTCGTCGACCCGGTCGGCGCCGTGCGCGAGCAGGACGTCCAGGTCCATGGCGGGGACGCCGAGGTGGTCGAGCGAGCCGTCCGGTTCCCGTACGAAGACCCGGCGCAGGTCCGGTAGGCGCTGCGCGATGGGGGGCAGGCGGTCCGCGTACGGGGCGTCGATGATCAGGGTCGTGGAGTCCGAGCCGGACAGCACGTGGCGGAGCAGCTCACCGCGGTAGTCCGGATTGACCGGTACCGCGACGGCACCGACCCGCGCGAGCGCGAAGACCAGATGGACGATCTCGGCGCAGTTGGGGAGCATCACCGCGACGTGATCGCCGCGGCGGATTCCGTTGGCCGCCAGGCCCTGGGCGAACCGGTCGGCCAGGGTTTCCACCTCGCCGAAGGTGAACTCGCCATTGCGGAATCGCAGGAAGGTCTCGGACCGATGACTGGCGGCCCGAGACCGGAGCACTTTGCCGAGGACAAAGCTCTCCAGGGTTCGATTGTCCATCCGAAGCCTCCACTGTCGCGTGCGGGGTCTGGGTCCGCGACCGGTCAGGAATCGGCGTTACGCCTGCCACGTCATCGGGGCACCAGTCATCGGACCACAAAAGGATCGGAGGGGGCAAACCGGGGTGTCGGTGGGACAGGTGGGACTAGGAAGGTATATAGCCCTTTTCGGCAGCAAGCGGCCTCCTACGTCTCTTGCCCGCCATTCGCCCGGGGCATGGCGTCCGAGCCGAACCGTCGGGTTCCACACGGGGAGCGGCCATGACGCGTGGACTTTCCGGAAGGCTCTCGCTCACGGACGTGATCGCCCAGTCGGTCGGCTTCATGGGGCCGGTGTTCGCGATCTCGTGCTCGCGATCGTCCACCGCGGCGTACGCATCTCCACCCGGACACAGCTCTGGCTGGCGCTGATCTCGATCGCGGTCCTGGTCGTGTTCTTCGTCAAGGTGGTCGTGCGGGTGGGCGGGGACAACGGCGCCGCCGCCTTCAGCCCGGCGGCCGCGGAGCAGGGCTGGGGCGGCATCCTGTTCGCGGTGCTGTACGGCGTGCTGCTGTTCGTCGGCTTCGAGACCGCGGCCAACCTCGCGGAGGAGACCCGGCACCCGAAACGGGACATCCCCCGGGCCATGCTGTGGTCGGTGCTGATCGCCTCAGGTTTCTACGTGCTCGGCACGTACGCGCAGGTCGCGGGCTACGGGTTCGACATGAAGGCGATGACCGACGCCGCCGCGGCGCCACTGATCGGGCTCGGCGAGCCGTACGGGAACGTGTGGATCCGCCGCACACTCGAGCTCGTCGTGATCCTCGACATGATCGCGGTCTTCATCGGCTGCTCGGTCGCGGCCACCCGGGGCGTGTACGCGCTGGCCCGCGATCGCTGGCTGCCCGCGCCGCTCGCCCGGATCAGCGAACGCCGCGGCACCCCCGTGGGCGGCACCGTACTGATCGGCGTGGTGTACGTGCTGGTGATCCTGACCCCGAACCTGTTCCCCGGCCTGCTCGGCCCACAGGGCCCGCCGCCCTACGTCGCGGTCTTCGCCTGGCTTTCGGCTTTCGGCTCGTTCTCGCTCGCCGTGACCTACCTGCTGGTGTCGGCCGGGGCGGTCCGCGGCCTGGCCCGCCACCCCCGCCCGGTCGTGGTCTACGGCTGCGCCCTCGCCGGTGTGGCCGTCACCGGCGCCGCGATCTTCGGCACGCTCTACAAGGTGCCCTCCCCGACCATCTACGCCGTCTACGCGGCGCTCGCCGTCCTGGTGATCGGCATCGTCGTGGCCGCGCTCCGCCGTTCGCCGGCACCGGCCCCGGAGTCACCCGCGTCCCGGCCCGCGCCGCCCGCCGGGGCACGCGGATCGTGATCATGCGGCCGCGATACGGGTACGGGAAGGCCGAGACCGGCTTCCCCCACCGGAACACGGAGCGACGCTGCGGCGCTGCGTCGAGGAGCCCGGCTTCATCGGCTGCAACCTGAACCCGGACTCGTCCGGCGGGCGCTGGAGCGGCCGGCGGGCTGACACTGGTTGCATAGTCATGCGATGTAATGCATACTTGTGCTGTGTCCAAAGTTCTCACCTCCCTGCCTGTCGGTGAACGTGTCGGGATCGCCTTCTCCGGTGGCCTCGACACGTCGGTAGCGGTCGCGTGGATGCGCGAGAAGGGTGCCGTGCCCTGCACCTACACCGCCGACCTCGGCCAGTACGACGAGCCCGACATCGCGTCGGTGCCCGGTCGTGCGACCGCGTACGGGGCGGAGCTTGCCCGGCTCGTGGACTGCCGGGCGGCCCTCGTGGAGGAGGGGCTTGCCGCCCTGGCCTGCGGCGCGTTCCACATCCGCTCCGGCGGGCGGGTGTACTTCAACACCACGCCGCTCGGCCGCGCCGTCACCGGCACCCTGCTGGTCCGCGCCATGCTCGAGGACGATGTGCAGGTCTGGGGCGACGGCTCCACCTTCAAGGGCAACGACATCGAGCGCTTCTACCGCTACGGGTTGCTCGCCAACCCCGCGCTGCGCGTCTACAAGCCGTGGCTGGACGCGGCCTTCGTCGGCGAGCTCGGCGGCCGTACGGAGATGTCGGAGTGGCTGCAGGCGCGCGACCTGCCGTACCGCGACAGTAAAGAGAAGGCCTACTCCACCGACGCCAACATCTGGGGTGCCACCCACGAGGCCAAGTCGCTGGAGCACCTGGACGCCGGCGTCGAGATCGTCGACCCGATCATGGGCGTGAAGTTCTGGGACCCCTCCGTGGAGATCCTCACCGAGGACGTCACGATCGGCTTCCGCGAGGGCCGCCCGGTGACGATCAACGGCAAGGAGTTCGCCTCCGCCGTCGATCTGGTGCTGGAGGCCAACGCCATCGGCGGGCGTCACGGCATGGGCATGTCCGACCAGATCGAGAACCGCATCATCGAGGCCAAGAGCCGCGGCATCTACGAGGCGCCGGGCATGGCGCTGCTGCACGCCGCGTACGAACGCCTCGTCAACGCGATCCACAACGAGGACACGCTGGCCGCGTACCACAACGAGGGCCGCCGCCTCGGCCGGCTCATGTACGAGGGCCGCTGGCTCGACCCGCAGGCCCTCATGCTGCGCGAATCGCTGCAGCGCTGGGTGGGGACGGCGGTCACCGGCGAGGTGACGCTGCGCCTGCGCCGCGGCGAGGACTACTCCATCCTCGACACCACCGGGCCGGCGTTCAGCTACCACCCGGACAAGCTGTCCATGGAGCGTACGGAGGACGCCGCCTTCGGCCCCACCGACCGGATCGGCCAGCTCACCATGCGCAACCTGGACATCGCGGACTCGCGTGCGCGGCTGGAGCAGTACGTCGAGCTCGGCATCGTCGGCGGGGCGCAGCAGCCCGCGCTGACCGGGGCCGACCAGGCCGCCTCGACGGGGCTCATCGGCGCCATGCCCGCCGGGGGTGCGAGCGCCATCGCCGCGCGCGGCCCGATCACCGACGCGGGCGATGACGAGTGGCTCGACCACGCCGCCCTGGAATCCGGCACCGACTGACGGCCGTCCGGCGGGGGAGCTGACGCCCGGCACCGCGCTGGACCTCGGCTGCGGAGAGGGCGCCGACGCGATCTGGCTCGCCGAGCAGGGCTGGACGGTCACCGCCACCGACGTCTCCAAGGTCGCCCTCGACCGGGCCGCGGCGCACGCGCGGGAGCGGGGCGTCACGGTCGACTGGCGGCGGCACGACCTGGCCGAGTCCTTCCCCGAGGGAACGTACGACCTGGTCTGCGCCTTCTTCCTGCACTCGCCCGTGGACATGCCGCGCGACGGGATCCTGCGTTCCGCGGCGGCGGCCGTGGCGCCTGGAGGCGTACTCCTGATCGTCGGCCACGCGCTCCAGAGGGAGGCGCGGGACTGAGCGGCGGGGCGGTCAGCCGACCCCGATGTCCCCGTTCCAGACATCGGGGAAACGCTCCTGGAACTCGCGCATGAGGCCGATGCAGCGCGGGTCGTCGAGAAGGACGACCTCGACCCCGCCACGGGTCAGAAAATCCAGGTCACCCGCGTAGGTGGTCGCCTCGCCGACGACCACGCGCGGGATCCGGAAGAGCAGGATCGCCCCGGAGCACATCGGGCACGGCGAGAGCGTCGTGTACAACGTGGTCGTCCGGTACGAGCTTCGCCGGCCAACATTCCGCAGACACGCGATCTCGCCATGCGCGATCGGATCCCCGCGCTGGACGCGCTCGTTGTGCCCACCGCCGAGAACCCGCTCACCGTCGGCGAGCGACGCCCCGACCGGGACCCCGCCTGCCCGAAGGCTCGCCTCCGCCTCCGCGAGCGCGGCACCGAACGCGGCCTCGTCCACCGCTCGAAGCCCCTCCACCATGCCCGGAAGCTATCAGCCCCGCGCGGCTACGGCGCTTCCACCATGTCGGCCTCGGTGATGCCGTCGGCGTGACCGGCCGGCCATTGGACCAGCTCGATCCGGTTACCGTCCGGGTCGGTGATCCATGCCGTCAGGAAGTCGTCCGAGCCGTTCGGCGAGCCGAGCTCCTCGACGGTGACGCCCCGGGCGCCGAGCTCCGCGATCGCGGATTCCATCGACTCGACCTGGATGACGAAATGATTGAGCCGGATGCCGAAGTCGGCCGCGTTCTTGGCCGGGTCGTGGACGAGCTCGATCGTGACGAAGGGGTCGCCCGGAAGCTTGATCATGGTCAGGCTCCCGTACGGGGTCTCGGCAACGGTCCCGAGCACCTCGTAACCGACCGCCTCGTAGAACGCGAGCGACCGTTCGAGATCGGCCACACGAAGTCCGAAATGCAACGTCCTCATGGATTCTCCTTCACGCCGGGACGGATGTTCTGGTTGAGGTGGAAGACGTTGCCGGGGTCGTACTTGTCCTTGAGCGCGGTCAGGCGGGCGAGCTTCTCCGGGGGATAGGCGCGCCGGACGCCTTGGGCGCCCTCGTCGGTGAGGCTGTTGACGTACGCGCCGGAGGCGAGGGGCTCGAGCGTGGCCGCGTACCGGCGCGCGGCGGCCATCCGTACGTCGTCCTCGGCGGGATCGGTCCAGCGTGCGGCCGCGACGAACTCGATGAGGGCGTCGCGCTGGCTGAACGCGGTCTCGTGATCCGGCACGTCCGCGATCGCGCCGCCGTACGCCTGCAGCGAGGCGTTCGGCAGGTATCGGCCATCGGCACCGCCGTCGTCCAGGCCCCGCGCCAGGAAGGCCCGGATCGCGTCGTCGCCGAACTCGCGGAAGTAGTGTCCCTTCCAGTAGCGGCGCACCGCGTGCCCTTCGACGGTGTCGTCCATCGTCTGGAGATCGACGTAGCTCAGCTCGGTGACCCGCTGGGCGGCCGGGGACCCGCACGCGCGCAGCGACGACAGCAGGCCGCGCCCCTCGTCGGGGTCACCCACCCAGACATACCCCACGCTCGCCAGCGGCCGGCCGCGGAGCTCGGGCGGCAGATGCGGCCAGTCCCCGGCGGTCCCGACCCACGCGGTGAAGGTGGCCTGGCGTGGCGCATCGGGCAGCAGGTCGCGCCACGCGCCGAGGGCCTTCTCCGCCTCGTCGAGCGGGAAGTACAGATCCGCGAGCAGGGACCGGGTGCCGGTCTCGTGCAACCGGAACTCGAACTCCGTCACCACCCCGAAGTTGCCGCCGCCACCCCGCAGCCCCCAGAACAGGTCGGCGTTCTCGCCGGCGTCGGCGCGCAGCACCGCCCCCTCGGCCGTCACGATCTCGAACGACTCGACGTTGTCGCACGCGAGGCCGTACCCCCGGGCGAGCCACCCCATCCCGCCGCCGAGCGTCAACCCGCCCACGCCGGTGTGCGACACGTTCCCGGCGGTGGTCGCCAGACCGTACGGCTGGGTGGCCCGGTCCAGCGCCCCGAGCATCGCCCCGCCCTGCACCCAGGCGCGACGGCGTTCGGGATCGACCCGTACGGCGTCCATCGGCGTCATGTCGATCATCAGACCGCCCTCGGACACGGGCAGCCCGAGGATGCTGTGCCCACCACAGCGAACCCCGACCTCCAGCCCGCACGTGCGCCCGAAGCGCACCGCCGCGGCGACATCCTTCGCGTCGGCGCAGCGAGCGATGATCGCCGGTCTCCTGTCGACCATCGCGTTCCACACCCGCCGCCGGTCGTCATAGCCGTCGTCACCGGGCAGCAGAACCTGCCCACTGAACCCGTGACGCAACGCCGCGACGTCCGAACGCGCTTCGGAAACACTCATCGCCAACCTCCGTGTTGGTCGAGCATGACCACCTTGTTGGACCTCTCGTTATGGACAGCGGAAACGCGACCGACTAATCGGAAGGCGGCCGGTGACTACTGACGGCGCGCCCGGGTGAGGACCTCCTCCGTGGTGAGCGGGCTCGGCGGGTGATGACTCAGGCACAGCGAGGCGTGCAGCTTACGGAAACCGCGTCCCTCGGTGGCCAGATAGAACTCGCCGGTACTGAGCCGGCTGATGTCAGGCACATCCCCGCCCTTGTTCCGGGCGAGATCGCGCGCCACATCGATCTGTGTCCCCGAGTTGAGGCGGCCGAAGAACTGCGAGACCGCGTTGTTCGCGATCTGGTTGTGCAGGCCCTTCGGCGACTGGGTCGCGAAGACCAGCGCGAGGCCGTACTTCCGGGCCTGCTGGGAGAGCTGGATGGTGCTCTGCGTGCAGACGGTCGTCCCCACCGCCGGGACCAGCGTCTGCGCCTCGTCCATCACCAGCAGGCCACTCGGGGTCTCGCTCGGCGCGGGATGCCTCTTGACCCAAGAGAACAGGGCCATCTGCAGCTGGTTGACGAAGCTCTGCCGCTGGCCCTCGGTGGGCAGCCCGATCATGCTGATCACGGACACCCGGGCCCGCTTGCCCGGAGGCGGAGTGAGCAGCACGCCGGGGTCCGCCGCCTGGCCGGCACCGCCGAAGAGCGGATCGGTGACGCGGGCGGCCTCCAGCTTCTCGGCGAGGTCGGCCGCGACCTTGGGCGCCTTGATGAGCGTGCTCGCTCCGTCGGGGAGGGCGGCGAGCAGCGCGATGAAGTCGCCGAGGCCGCCCCCGCCCTCGCGGCCGAAGTACCGCAGCGCTCCGGTCAGTACGGCCCGCTCCAGGTTGGCCTTGTCCGTACGCTTGTCCGCGTTCACGCGGGGGGCCAGTGCGTCCACGGCCGCGTCCACCGCGGCGTGGAACTCGTCGTCGTTGTCCAGGATGTCGGCGAAGACCGGCAGAGGCTGGAAGACGAGCGGACGGCCGCCCTGGCGGCGGGGCGTCCAGACCACCACATCGGTCTCGTCCATGTACCGGCGCGCCCGCTCCGCATCGTCACCGATCCATGAGCCCGGAGGTTCCGGCCACGGGTCACCCAGCCGGGCCAGGTCGTTGTTGGGGTCCAGCACGATCGCGGAGATCCCGTGCAGGGCACACTCCTCCACCGTCCTGCGGAGCAGGACGGTCTTGCCGGAGCCCGCTCCCGCGAAGATCACCGTGTGCTTGCGCAGGGCGGGGACATCGAGGAACGCCGGGCTGGAGCCGACCACGGTGGTGCCGACGCGGATGATCGCCCCCACGGGGGCCGCGTCCGCCGGCTCAGCCGGCTTCGGCTGGTGTGAGGCAGGTGTCGCGCGCACCACATCATCGAGAGCGCGGGCGAACAGTTCGGTGCTGTGGGCCGGGCGGCGTACCGCGAGCCAGGACTCCAAGCGCGGGTCGTCTTCGGCGAGCATCCGGCGCAGTGCGGAGAAGGTCCTCAGGTCGTCCCCGGTGACCGGGAAGGCCACGCCGCCGTTCTTCTCGAACGCCGTTGTCTCCTTCGTGGTGGTCGGTCCGGTCGGCCAGTTCGTGTTCCGCAGCACGAATAGTCGGCGATCCGGGTTCTGCCCGTCCAGCCCGGATTCGGCGACGGCGACCCGTAGCCGGTTCAGTACGGCCTTGGCGCTGTCGGCCCCGATCGCCCGGAACGACCATTGCCGTTCGCGTTCGGTGTGCTCGTCGAGGGTCTGCCGTAGGCGGGCGTGCAGTGCCGGCTTACGGCTCGGGGGAGGGTCCAGGCGGAACAGCCCCTGCGGCTCGCCGTGCTCCTTGATCCAGGCCTCAATCCCGGCGGTCAGCAGGGCCGGGACCGTCGCGTCCTCGGTCTTCGCGTCGAACACCTGGGAAACGTCGGCCGCGGCGCGCAGCTCTGCGAACCGCGCGTCGAGGGCGGCCAGATCCTCCTCGGGGACGTCCGGGACCCGGGGCTCGAGGGTGGCGGGCGTATGCGGGCTCTCGCCTTCGGTCCACTCGTCCAGCCGGTCGAGCTCCCGGACCTCGCCGTCCCGTACGCACGCGTTCACATGGTTCTCGATCAGCTTGAGCAGGCCGCGCGCCGTGTAGTTCTCCGCGTCCTCGAACGCACCCGGGCGGATCGGCCAACTCGGGTACGGAGGCTGGAAGCCGATCCCCTCGTACGCGGCCGCGAACCGCTTCTCCACCAGCTCGCGTCCGACGCCGGCGCTGGGGATGTTCCTCAGCTGCAGCGCCCGGCGGAACCTGTCGGTCACCGTGTCCACCGCGTGCTGCTTGATGAACGCCCAGCTCTCCGGCAGGCAGGAGACGATCGTCAGGGTGCGCCGGGTCATGTCGCGCAGCGCCATCAGCCCGCCGCTCACCTGGGTGACCAGGCGCTCGTGCCCGGGTGCGGCCGTCTCGTCGGCTCGGCCGATCTCGTCGATGAGGGCGTCGATCTGGTCGACCGCGACCACCGTGGGCCCGGACAGCGCGAGCAGCGACGACAGCTCCGTGATCAGCGACCGGTGATCCTTGCCCGCGAGGCGACGGATGCCCCAGGCGCGGCGTTCCTCGGGCTCCAGCTCGTCGCCGGAGAGGAAGTAGTGACCGACGTCTTGATGCTCCTGCGCCGGTGAGGCCAGCAACACCAGGGCGCGGGCCGTGTCCTGGCAGTTCAGGCCGGTGGATCGGTCGAGCTCCCGGAGCCCGGTGATGAAGGCGTCGAGGTCCGCTCGGGTCGGTGTGGACCGGCCGGACACCGCCTCCCGTACCGGAGCGTCGAGGCCGGCCCGGCGGGCGAGATCGTCCAGGAGTCTCGCCAGCTGACTCGGGCCGTCGCCCGCGGGCGGCTGGAGCTGCTCGCGGATGGCGCCGAGGACCTCGTCCCAGAAGGCCTTGCCCGAGGAGATGCCGACCAGGAAGAAGTAGCCCCCGGCACGCTCCGTCTCACGACGCGTCCAGCCCAGCAGGTGGGTCTTGCCAACGCCGCGTTCTCCCTGCAGAGCGATGCCGAGCGGGTTCGATCCGGCGGAGAACCGAGCCTCCCCGATGCAGCGGCGGATCAGGTCCGAGCACGCCGGGTGCAGTCCGTCGACGTGGTACGGCGACGACGCCCACACGTCCTGCTGCGACAGCGTCCAGTCGAACTTCAGTGCGCGCAGCGCCTCGATGCTCATCGGCGCCCCTCCCTCGTACGGCGCACGCCCCGGCTCATCTCCGCTCGATCGAGATCAGGTGCTTGAACTCGCCCCCGATCCGCAGCGCGGACTCGCGGTCCGCGTCGGTCAACGCACGCTGGTTGGACTGCGGGACCAGGTTGACGCGCTGCGCCTTGTACATCCGCCCCAGCGCCGCGTCGGTGGCCTCCCGCGGCACGTCACCGAGCTGCCCGCGCAGGCCGGACAGCTTGACGAACTCACCGGGCTCGCGCGCCAGGATCCGGTAGCCGGTCGCGATCGCATCCTCGACCTCGGCGTCGGACAGGGCAGCGTCCTTACCGGGGACGAAGATGTCGGCCAGGCTTCGCTCGCTGGCGTCGAGGTAGCGGCTCAGGCCGGCGAGTACCGCATAGAAGGCGCGTTCGATGCTTCCCGGCCGAGCGCCCGGCCCCGCGGTCAGCTCCTCGGCACACCAGCGCCAGCCGAGGTCGGTGAGTTCGTGGACGAGGACGCGTCCCTCTTTGTGGCTGTCCACCAGCTTGAGATCGTTGAGCCGGCGGCGTTCCTTCCCGTCCAGGCGGAGGCCGGCGCGCTCGTCGAGTTCGTTGTTGGACAGCTCGCGCGCCTCGGCGAGCAGAGCGAACAGCACGGCCCGCTCCTTTGTCGTCAATCGTCCGGACCCCATGATCAAACGGTTCCTTTCGTGATCATCTAGAGAACGAGGAAGCCCCGGGCATCGACGACCAGCTCGACGCGCCCGCGCTCCGCGGAGAACTCGCCGGAGGCACGCACCCGCCGGTGCTCCCGGTGCGCGGTGATCGCCAGGTCGTACGTCGCCTGGTCGTCGAACCGGACCCACAGCGAACGGCCCATCGGGCCACCGGTTCGGGCGGTGAGCTGGCCACGTATCTTGACCCGCCACCGGTCGCCGTCCTCCGGCTGGTCGTGCAGGCCCTCGACGACGCCCATCACGAAGCCGTCCCCCGAGATCCCGACACGGCGTAGCCGATCCGAGGCCGCGCCGATCACCCGGCCCATCTCCGGCGTGAAGGTGACCGTGCTCGCGGGGAGACCGGACGGGAGTCCGCGCCCCCACCGGAACGTGACCGCGAACGGCCGGTGCCGCCGTCCATCGGCGAGGTCGCCGAGCGCGTCGCACAGGTTCGCCGATACTCCGGCCGTCACCGTCATGTCGAACGGTGTGAGGTCTCTGGGGGTGGCACGCTCCGCGGCGGCGTGGACCGCTCCGAGCGACTCGTACAGCTGAAGCGTCACCTGCCGGCCCAGCGGTGGATCCTCCGGCAACGGGGGCGGCTCGGCCGACGGCGGTCCGGCCACCGGAACCCGTACCGTGACCTGCCGCTTCTCCGGGACCACCGCAGCGAGCCTGACCTGCTTGAGGAGCTCGCCCACCGGCCAGGGCGTCCCGCGCGGGAACGTCGGCAACGGGCCTTCCACGGTGGCCCGGGCGGCCGCACGGACGACGTCCCTGACGCCCTGTAATCCCCGCAAGCCCGTGGTCAGCGAGGTGAAGCCGGGGTCGTCCTCCTCGGGGAACGTCCGGTAGGTCTGCACGTCGGCGAGCGGCGCGCCGATGTCGTGCGCGATCTCCGTCGCAGGGCGCTGCTCGACGGTGGTCAGCACGTAGAGGATGTCCCGTACCCGATGCTCCGCATCCGCGAGATCGTCGCGGGGCGGGACCAGCACCTCGTGTCCGCCGGCGTGCGACCAGATGGACGCCTCACGCCAGGTGTGCGGCGCCCGTTGCCAGCCGGTGTCGCTCAGGTAGGAGCGGATGTCCCGTACGGCCGGACGCGGCGTCACGAAGCCCTGCCCTCGGTCGCGGCCGGGACCGCGCGCATCAGGGACTGCAGGGAGCGGACGGTCAACACGTTCCCGATCGGCACCTGCACGGCCCGCCGCCGTTCCTTGTCGGGCTCGGAGATGGGCTCCTCGCCGTGCAGCGACAGGTAGTAGGCCTGGTGCCGAAGCAGCATGCCCTCGGTGCGGATCTCGGAGTACGCGTCCTTCTCGGTGGGCACCACCACGACGAACAGGACACGCGGCACCTGGAAGTTCGGCCCGGCCAGCTTGTTGAACTGGACCTCGTTGAGGCCGTCGAAACGCAGGAATCCGCCGGACTTCTTCGGCACGGACCACGACTTCACCTGCACGTCGATCGCCGGCGACGCGGCCGGCCCTACCAGTCCCGGCCCGGGCCATCGCAAGAGGAAGTCGACCCCATCGCGATCAAGGTCCGGGGTGTAGACGAGCAACCCGGCCGCGGACGCCAGGACACGTACGTAGTCCTGGCCGAACTTGCCCTGATGGTTCCTGGAATCGAGCACACGTGACCCCGCGAGACGGTAGCGGGGACGAATGGTGAACGAC
>WHSL01000367.1 GCA_009380095.1 Streptosporangiales bacterium
CCGATGCGGTCGGTCAGCCCGGTCTGCGCGAGCGACACCACGGGATGACCGGACGGCGGCTCCGGAACCCCCGAACCCTCCCGATGTCCTCGGGCGCTGCGCGCCCTACGGCAACCCGGCCGGGGCCGCCGAGACTCCGGCCGGGGAGCGGATTGGGGGTTCGGCCGGGGACGGGATCGGCCCCTCGAGGGCGCCCTCGCTCCCCGACAGGCTCCCCGGGGCCATTGCCGAGGCCAGGCCAGGGCCGGGCAGGGCCGGGCAGGGCCGGGCAGGGCCGGGCAGGGCCGGGCCGGGTAGGGCCAGGGCCAGGGCCAGGGCCGGGCAGGGCCAGGGGCGGGGGTCAGGCGGCAGCGGTTACGTGGCCGCGGACCCAGTCCACGATCTCGGTGGTGGTGGCGCCGGGGGTGAAGACCTTGGCGACGCCGAGCCGCTCCAGCTCCGGGATGTCGGCCTCGGGGATGATGCCACCGCCGAACACGACGATGTCCTCGGCGTCGCGCTCCTTGAGCAGCTCGATCACCTTGGTGAACAGCGTCATGTGGGCGCCGGAGAGGATGGAGAGGCCCACGGCCTGGGCGTCCTCCTGGAGTGCGGCCTCGACGACCTGCTCGGGGGTCTGGTGCAGGCCGGTGTAGATGACCTCGACACCTGCGTCCCGGAGGGCTCGCGCCACGACCTTCGCGCCGCGGTCGTGCCCGTCCAGCCCCGGTTTCGCGATGATCACCCGGATCGGAACCGTGGTGCCCATGCTGCCCCTCCTGCGGTCGTGGCCTGATCGAAGAGTAACCAAAGACGAGAATGAACGATGCGGTCAGGGTACGTACTCGACCATGGCGGGCAACGACCTGGACGACCTCTCCTCCCGTGAGCTGCACGACCGGGCGGTACGGCTGGCCGTGCACCGGCTGGACCTCCGGTTCCTGTGGCGGCTGATGCGCGCCCTGCCCGCCGCCGAGGCCGCGTCCGGCCGGCTCAGTGAGGCCGAGACCGACGTGACCCGGGTGGCGGGCGAGCTGAGCGACCTGATCGGCGCCCGCGGCGGCTACCTCGCGGACGAGCTGCGCCCGTTCTACCTCGAGTACCTGCGCGAACACGGACAAGGGGAGCGCGGCCCCGAACCGGACTAACGGTCCCAGCCCCCCGGCGCCAGCGGGTTGTACGCCGGCGGATGATCCCCCACGCTCTCCCCGGGCAGCCAGAGCACGAACGTGCTCCCCACCCCCACGTGCGAGAACACACCCACCCGGCCGCCGTGCGACTCCACGATCTGCCGGACGATGGCCAGCCCGAGGCCGGCGTTGCGGTCCCGCGGCCGCGGCCCGGTCGGCGGCGTACGCCAGAACCTGTCGAAGACGTGGGTCTGGTGCGCGTCCGGAATGCCCGGCCCGCTGTCCCGCACCGCGATCCACAGCCAGCCGTCCTCCCGCCCGGAGGCGACGAGGATCTCCGCGCCACGCGGGGACAGCCGTACGGCGTTGGAGAGCAGGTTCCCAACCGCGCGGCGCAGCGCGTCGTGGTCGCCGATCACGCTCAGCCCGGCCCCGAGGGAGCGGCGCAGCACGAGGTCCCGGTCGGCGGCCAGGGCCGCGTACTCCTCGATGGCCTCCCGCACCACGTCCGCCAGGTCGACGTCCGCGTCGCGGAGCGCCGGAGCGTTCCGCCGCGCCGTGGCCAGCAGGTCCTCGACCAGCCGCGTCATCCGGGTGGTGGCGCGGTCCAGCACCGCGACCGCGCGGTCCCGTTCCTCCTCCGAGGTACCGGGCCGGGATATCACCGCGTCGAGGTTGGCCCGGATCACCGCGAGCGGGCTGCGCAGCTCGTGCGACGCGTCGTCGATGAGCCGTCGCTGCGACTCGAACGCGGAGTCGAGCCGGTCCAGCATCTGGTCGATCGTGTCGGAGAGCTCGCGTAGCTCGTCCTTGGGCCCCTCCAGCCTTATCCGCCGGGACAGGTCCCCGCCCTGGATCTCCTGGGCGGTCGCGGCGATCGACCGTACGGGCCGCAGCGCGCGCCCGGACAGTACCCAGCCGATGCCCAGGCTGGCCACGAACAGCCCGCCGAGCGTGACCGCCGAGTAGCGGCGCATCGTCTCCAGGGTCTTGACGTTGACCGCGGCCTCCACCTCCCGGACCGCCACCACCGGCACGGTGCCGACGTAGGTCCGGGTCCCGTCCGGCTCGACGCGGAACTGCTTCGCGTACTGCTTCGTGATCGGGCGTTCCTGGGTGTTCAGCGCGAGTGCCAGGTAGACCCCGCCGATGACCAGCGCGGCCAGCACGAACAGCAGCGTGGAGTACAGCACGGTGAGCCGGAACCTGATCGTCTGGGCGAAGGCCGGCAGCCGGATCACGACTCCTCCAGAAGCCGGTACCCGCGCCCGATCACGGTCTCGATCAGCGGCGTGGTCCCGACCTCACTGACCTTGCGGCGCAGCGTGCCGACGGTTACCCGCACCGTGTTGGTGAACGGGTCGGTGTGCTCGTCCCAGACGTGTTCGAGCAGTTCCTCGGTCGGCACCACGTGGCCGGGACGGCCCATCAGGTACTGCAGGACGGCGAACTCCTTCCTCGTCAGCCGCAGCTGGAAGTCCCCCCGGAAGGCCTCGTGCCGCGCGGTGTCCAGGCGCAGGTCGCCGACGGTGAGCACGGCGCCGCGCCCGCCGCTGTCCCGGCGCAGCAGGGCCCGTACGCGGGCCAGCAGCTCGGGGAAGGCGAACGGCTTCACCAGGTAGTCATCGGCCCCCTCGTCGAGCCCGCGGACCCGGTCCGAGAGCCGGTCCCGCGCGGTCAGCATGAGGATGCGCAGGCCCGTGCCGGCCGCGCAGGACAGCGAGCCGTCGCGGACGCCGCGGCACACGTCGAACCCGTCCGCGTCGGGCAGGCCGAGGTCGAGCAGGAGCAGGTCGTACGTGTTGGTGGCGAGCTTCTCGGTGCCGGCCTCGGCGTCGTACGCCACGTCCACGGCGTAGCCCTCGTGGACCAGTCCGGCCCGGATGGCTTCGACGAGATCCTCCTCGTCCTCCACCACGAGTACCCTCATCCCCCCATCACACCGTGTTTCGCCGAAAATCGGGCGAAGTTGGAGGTGAAGAGGGGCCTCCCCGTGACGGGGAGGCCCCTCGGATCGGCCGTGGTGCCGGCGTTAGCCGGTCTGGCCGGTCGGGGTGGACGGGGTGTCCAGGCCGGTCGAGTCGAGACCGGTCGGGTCCAAGCCGCCCTCGGAGTCCGTACCCTCGTCGCCGAAGTAGTCCGCGCCCTCGGGAGCGGCACCGGCC
>WHSL01000269.1 GCA_009380095.1 Streptosporangiales bacterium
CAGGGTCAACGGCAGGAGCACGGATCGCGGGTGCCGGTCCGGCTCCTTCAGCCGGTCGAGGAGGAGCCGCCCGGCCTCGGCGCCGAGCTCGTACTGCGGGATGTGCACCGAGGTCAGCGGGGGCCGGAGCTTGTCGAGGAACGGCATGTCGTTGAAGCCCACCACGCTGACCGCGGCCGGGCAGGTCAGCTCGCGCTCCTCGAACACGTCGTAGCAGCCGAGCGCGAGCAGGTCGTTGCCGGCCTGTACGGCAGTGAACGGCACGCCGTTGTCGAGCAGCCGGCGCATCGCGTCCGCGCCGGCGGTCTCCGTCCAGCTCTCACACGTCTCGACCAGCGCCGGGTCGTCGTCCAGCCCCAGGTCTGCGACGGCCTGGCGGTAGCCGCGCAGCCGGTTGACCCCGGTGCCGAGGTCCTGCGGCCCGGCCAGGTGGGCGATACGCCGGTGCCCCAGCGCGGCGAGGTGGCGCATGGCCAGCGTCACGCCGCCGATGTCGTCGGGCAGCACCCGCGGCACCGAGTCATCGCCGGTGCCGCGGTTGACGAGCACGACGGGCAGCTCGGCGGCCGTCTCCCAGAGCAGCGGATGATCCAGCCGCGCGGTGCCCACGATGAGCCCTTCGACCTGCCGGGAGCGCAGCGACTCGACCAAGGTCCGCTCGCGCTCCTCGTCGTTGTCGGTGTTGACGATCAAGGCGCTGTAGCCGGACTGACCCAGTTCGTCCTCGATGCCGCGCACGATCGGCGGGAACAGCGGGTTCGTGAGGTCCGGAAGGATGAGCCCGACCGTCGCGGACCGGGCCGTCTTGAGGCTGCGCGCGATCGGGTTGGCCCGGTAACCCAGGGCGCTGGCCGCGCGGTCCACCCGGGCCGCGGTCTCGCCGTTGACGAGGTGCCTGGTCCGCGGGTTGAGGGCTCGGGAGGCGGTGGCCGGATGGACCTCGGCCCGCGCGGCGACATCGTGCAGGGTGGGCCGGCGCATGGTCGGAGACTACCCGAAAATGCGGTGATCATGCACTCGTTTGCAGTGGTGAGCCACCGCTTACGATCTCCAAGCGCCCATCGTATTCAGGAGATCTACCGATAACACTTGACAGCCCGCTAGCGCTTCTCGATGATGTGGGCCACGCGGCAGCAATCGTTTGCAGCGCACCCGCCCCCGGACCTGGAGTGGCCATGGCCGCCCTGCGTACGCGCACCAGAACCAGCGTCCTGCCCCGTACGGCAGCGGCGCTCACGGCAACGGTCCTCCTCGCCACGGCGTGTGGCACACCCCCGAGTGAACAGGGCGCGGACTCAGGGCGCCCCATCACGATCGGCATGTCCCTCCCGCTCACCGGTGACTTCTCGCAGCCGGGCCGGGAGGCCAAGCGGGGCTACGAGATCTGGCGGGACATGGTCAACGCCAAGGGCGGGCTGCTCGGCCGGAAGGTCCAGCTGCGGATCACCGACGACGCCAGCAACCAGGACACGGTGGTCGCCGACTACACCCGGCTGATCACCCAGGAGAAAGTCGATCTGGTGCTCGGCACGTTCTCCTCGCTGCTGAACTACGCCGCCTCGGCCGTGGCGGAGAAGAACAAGATGCTGTACGTGGAGCCGGCCGGAGGCGCGGAGAACATCTTCAACCGCGGCTTCCAGTACCTCTTCTACGCCCAGCCCGCCACCGCGTCGCACCAGGCCGACGTGTTCGTGGAGTGGATCGACTCGCTCCCGCCGGACCAGCGCCCCAAGACGGCGGCCTTCCCCACCCAGGACGACCCGTTCACCCGGCCGGTCATCGAGACCATGCAACGGGAGCTGGAGAAGCGCGGGGTGAAGACCGTCTACGAGACCGTCTACCCGCCGGACACCACCAACTTCCAGACCATCGCCGGTGCCATGGCCGACAAGAAGCCGGACCTGATCGCCCAGGGCGCGGTCTTCGAGGACGGGGTGGGCCTCGTCCGCTCCCTCAAGCAGCTGGACTACAACCCGAAGCTGCTCTTCCAGGTCTCCGCGCCCAGCAACAGCTTCCAGTACGCCAAGGGCGTCGGCGAGAAGAACACCGAGGGCGTCTTCTACACGGTGAGCTGGAACGAGCGCGCCAAGACGCCGCTGAACGCGGAGTTCGTCGCCGAGTACGGCAAGCGGTTCGACGGCGCGACCCCCGCCGAGGACGCGGCCGACGCGTTCGCGGCCGGCCAGGTGCTGCAGGCCGCCGTGCAGGGCGTGGGCAAGCTGGACCAGAAGGCCATGGCCGACTGGCTGCGCTCGCACTCCGTACAGACCATCCTCGGCCCGCTGCGCTGGGACAAGCGCGGCGCCCCGCAGGCGAAGTTCGTGCTGGCCCAGTGGCAGAACGGCCGCGTGGAGATCATCGCGCCGAAGGACCGCGCCACCACCACCAGGGTGGTGAACCCCAAGCCGGACTGGCAGTGAGGCGGGCACGGGGAGACGGTCATGCAGTTCCTCCAGGCGGTGATCATCGGTCTGCTGATCGGCGGCGTGTACGCGCTGATGGCGTCCGGCCTCACGCTGATCTTCGGCGTGCTGCGGGTGATCAACATCGCGCACGGCGCGCTGCTCGTGCTCGCCGCCACGATGACCTGGCTGCTCTGGCGGGAGACCGGTGTTGACCCGATCCTCGCGGCGGTCGCGACCACGCCGGTCATGCTGGGGCTGGGCTGGCTGATCCACCGCGGCGTGATCACCCGGCTGCCGCAGGGCTCTCCCGCGATGACCGTGCTCGCCACGTTCGGCCTCGCGCTGATCATCGAGGGCGTCCTGAACGTGACCGTGGGCAACATCTTCCGCTCCGCCACCCCCGACTACTTCGCGCAGTCGTTCCGGGTGGGCGGCCTGGCGCTGCCGAAGCCGCACGTGTACGGGTTCGCCGCCGCGGTGGTCGTGCTCGGCGGGCTGTACCTGGTGCTCACCCGCACCTGGACCGGCCGCGCCATCCGGGCCACCGCGCAGAACCCGGCCGGCGCCGCACTGGTCGGGGTGAGCGGGGCCGGCACCGCCGCGCTCGCCTTCGCGATCGGCACGGCCACCACCGGGGTCGGCGGGTCGGTGCTCTCGGTGCTGTATCCGTTCTATCCGGCCTCGCACTACGACTGGATCGCGCGGCTGCTCGGCATCATCGTGCTCGGCGGCCTCGGCAGCCTGCCCGGCGCGCTCGTCGGAGCCGTCGTGCTCGGGCTGGCCGAGACGCTGACCGCCACGTACGGCTCACTGCAGTGGTCCACGCTGGTCTTCTACATCGTGATCATGGTCGTGCTGCTGGTACGACCCCAGGGCCTCTTCGGCACCCGCCTGCGTGAGGACGCCCTCGCATGAGCGCGCTCACGGCCTGGCTCAAGCAGCCCCAGCGATCGGTCCCGGTGCTGGTGCTCGCGGCGTTCGCGCTGTACCCGGTGATCAGGCCGTACGACGGCTACCCGCACGGCGTCCTCGGGCTGGGGTTCCTGCTCGGCGTGCAGGCGGTGAGCTGGAACATCATCTCCGGCTACGCCGGCTACGTCTCGCTCGGCCACGTCACCTTCCTCGGCCTCGGCTCCTACACGGCCGCGCTGCTCGGCGCCCGTACGGGCCTCAACCCGCTGATCTTCGCCCCGGCGGCCGGCGTCGTCGCGGTGCTGGTCGCGGTGCTGATCGGCGCGGTCGTGCTCCGCACCCGCGGCTACGCGTTCACCATCATCACGATCGCGCTGCTGTTCGGCGCGCAGATCGTCGCGCTGAACTGGAAGGGCCTGACCGGCGGCGGCGACGGCGTCACGCTGGACATCCCGCCGTGGTCGCGGGACATCCAGAACCTGCCCTTCTACTACATGTTCTTCGCGCTGCTGCTGCTCACGCTGGCGTTCAGCGCGTGGATCCGGCGCACCAAGTTCGGCGCCGGGCTGCTGGCCATCCGCGAGGACGAGGGCAAGGCCGGCGTGATCGGCGTGCACACCACCCGCTACAAGATCCTCGCCTTCGGCGCGAGCGCCTTCTTCATCGGCATGGGCGGCGCGGTGTACGCGTACTACATCACGTTCCTGAACCCGACCGGCGCGTTCGCGCTGCTCGGAGCGGTCACCATCGTGCTGTCCGCGCTGCTCGGCGGGCGCGGCACGCTGTGGGGCCCGGCGCTCGGCGCGCTGATCGTGACCGTCGCCGGCGAGCTGGCCACCGTGTACGGCGGCGGCGCCAACAGCCGGGTGCTCGTGTTCGGCGCGGCGCTGCTGCTCGTCGTGATGTTCCTGCCTCAGGGCCTGCTGCCCACCGTGGAGGCATGGCTGCGCCGGCGGCGCGGCGGCACGGTCGGCTACACCGACCAGGCGGGGGCGCTCGTCGCCCGCGCCATCGTGCTCGACCGGCCGCGGCCGCCCGCCGCCCCGGACGCGCCCCCGCTGCTCGAGGTGCGCGGCGCCGGCAAGCGGTTCGGCGGCCTGGTCGCGGTGGACGGCGCCGCGCTGACCGTGGCCGAGGGCAGCGTGACCGGCCTGATCGGCCCCAACGGCTCCGGCAAGACCACGCTCTTCAACCTGATCACCGGCACGCTGCGCGCGGACGCGGGCGAGGTCCACTACGCCGGGCGGCGGATCGACAGGCTGCCCCCGTGGACCCGCGGCCACCTCGGCCTGGGCCGTACGTTCCAAATGACCCGGCTGTTCCGCGGCATGACCGTGCTGGAGAACCTCGTCGCGCCGCTGCCGGACGGCGGCTGGCGCGCGATGGCGGCCGACGCCGTGCGCGGGCACGAGGCGGACCGCGCGAAGGAACTGCTCGGGTACGTCGGTCTCGCCGCGCTGGCCGACGTACCCGCGGGCTCGCTCTCCTATGGCCAGCAGAAGCTGGTGGAGATCGTCCAGGTGCTGATGACCGAGCCCCGGCTGGTGCTGCTGGATGAGCCCACCGGCGGCATCAACCCGGCGCTCGCCGAGCGGGTGGTGGAGACGATCCGTGACCTGAACCGGCAGGGCGTGACGTTCCTGGTGGTGGAGCACAACATCCCGATGATCCTCGGGCTCTGCGACCGGGTGACCGTGTTCGCCCAGGGTCGGCGCATCGCCGAGGGCGCGCCCGAGGAGATCCGTACGGACCCGGTCGTGCTCGACGCCTACCTCGGCGACACCCCGCCGGAGCCCGCCCCGGCCGAGGGAGGCGCCCGATGAGCGCGCTGCGGCTGGCCGGGGTGACCGCCGGGTACGACGGCGGGACCGTGCTGCACGACGTGCACCTGGACTGTCCCGAAGGCACGGTGACGTGCATGATCGGCCCGAACGGCGCCGGCAAGTCGACCGTGCTGCGGGTGATCACCGGTCTGCTCGGCGCCGACGCCGGCCGGGTCACCCTCGGCGGCACCGACCTCGGGGCGCTGCCACCGGAGGGCGTGCTGCGCGCCGGGGTGGCCATGGTGCCGCAGTCCCAGGCGCTGTTCCCGCACATGACCGTGCGGGAGAACGTGCTCATGGGCGGCTACCTGATCCGCCGCGACCGCGCCCTGGTGAAGGCCAGATACGCGGCCGTGGCCGACCTCATCCCGATCGTCGCGGCGCGCGCCGGAGACCCGGCCGGCAACCTCTCCGGCGGGCAGCGCCGGATGGTCGAGGTGGCCCGCTGCCTGATGCTCGAGCCCCGGGTGCTGCTGTTCGACGAGCCCTCGGTCGGGCTCGACCCGCGCAGCCTCGCCGCGGTGACCGGCCTGATCGAGCGGCTGCACGCCGACGGCCGGACGCTGCTGCTGGTGGAGCAGAACGTCCGCCTCGGGCTGCGGCTCGCCACGCACGCGGTGGTGATGGAGTCCGGCCGGGTGCTCATGCACGGGCCCGCCGAGGAGATCGCCGGGCATCCCCAGATCGCCGACCTCTACTTGGGGGGCCGTGCGGCCGTCCCCGCGGGTCAGGCGTCCGAGGCCGCGGAGAGGCGGGACGATGGATGAGCGGGTGGCCGCCGCGATCGCGACGTGGGGCCCCAGGTTCACCACGAACGGCGTGAACCACGCCGACTACGAGAGCGTGACGTCCGCCATCGCCGCCTGGCACGAGTGGTGTACGGCCTGGTCGGCGGCGGCGGTGCCGCACGAGGAGCTGGGCGCCGAGGCACTCGTGGAGGCCCGCCACAGATCGGCCGGCACGCACTACGCGCAGGCCGCGCTGTACTACCACTTCGCCAAGTTCCTGTTCGTGCAGGATCCGGACCAGCTCCGCAAGGCCCACCAGTCGGCCGTACGGTGCCTCAACATCGCCCTGCCCTACCTGGACCCGCCCGGCCGCCGGGTGACGATCCCGTTCGACGGCGCCGAGCTGGTGGGGATCCTGCGGGTGCCGCCCGGCCCGCGCCCGCGGCCCGCCGTGGTGGTGATCCCCGGCCTGGACTCCGCCAAGGAGGAGTTCCGCACCACCGAGGAGCTGTTCCTGCGCCGCGGCCTCGCCACGTT
Organism: Streptosporangiales bacterium; assembly: GCA_009380095.1. Lineage (GTDB taxonomy): Bacteria > Actinomycetota > Actinomycetes > Streptosporangiales > Streptosporangiaceae > WHSL01. The sequence continues at coordinate 6,406 of WHSL01000269.1, forward strand.
CAGCGTGGACGGGCCCGGCCAGGGCGAGGCCGAGTACGACCTGCCGATCCGGCCGGACTGGGAGGTGCCGGGCCGCGCCATCCTGGACACGCTGGCCGCCCTCCCGGAGATCGACGCGGCGCGCATCGGCGTGTGGGGGGTCAGCCTCGGCGGGTACTACGCGCCGCGGATGGCCGCGGGGGACCAGCGGGTCCGGGCCTGCGTCGCGCTGGCCGGCCCGTACACCTTCGGTGAGCACTGGGACCGGCTGTCCACGCTCACCCGGGACGCCTTCCGCGCCCGGTCCCGCAGCGACGGCGACGCGGCCGCCCGTACGGCCGCGCTGGAGCTGAATTTGGCGGGACACGCCGAGAAGATCGGCTGTCCTCTGCTCGTCGTCACCGGAAAGCGCGACCGGATGATTCCCTGGCAGGACGGCGCCCGGCTGGCCGAGGAGGCCACCGGCCCGAGCACCCTGCTCGCCCTGGACGACGGCAACCACGGGTGCTCCAACGTGCCGGAGAAACATCGCCACAAGACCGCCGATTGGATGGCCGCACGGCTGCGCGACTGACCCCGCGGCACCACCGACCCAGCGAGGAGCGA
>WHSL01000374.1 GCA_009380095.1 Streptosporangiales bacterium
GATCGTCGAGCGGCTGTGTGGGGGCCTCGCCGGAACTCATGTAATGACGGGGGAGGAGCGAGGGCTGGGAGTGCTAACCGGCCGCGGCTTCGGTGAGTAGGCGGCGGTAGAAAGGGGCGAGGCCCGGGGGAACGGCGAGGGAGGAGAAGACCGCGTGGTGCGGTACGAGCCGGCGGTGGCTCATCTCGAAGCGGGGAGCCCAGGGGAGTAGCCGGACCTCGGCCCTCCACAGGGAGCGGACCAGGACCAGGCCTTGCTCGTGGCCTCGTACGCACACGCCGCGGCTGAAGCCGAGGAGGCGGGACGTGACGATCTCGGCGCAGGCCTCCTCCAGCACTTCCCGGCGCATCGTGGCGGCCCAGTCCTCGCCCGGCTCGGGGCGTCCGGCGGGGAGACCCCAGCGTGCTCCGTCCTGGCTGACCATGACGACGTTCCCGTCCGCGACGCACACCGCCTCCGCGCCGTGAGGCCGGCCCGCCGGAGCCTCGGCGCCGGCGGGCGGGTGCCAGGCGGTGCGCCATTCCTGGCCATTGATGTGCGTGGCGTAGTCGACCTGATCTGCGGCGATCTCGCCCGAGGCGCTGGAGTTCACGAGCGCATCGTGCCGGAGCGCGGGCCGCGCTACCACCAGCCGACAGCGGCCCAGACCAGGGGTGGGGCGATGACGATGGCACAGAGGCCGTAGATCAGTAGGTGGCGGAAGAGGCGTTGGCGGTGTTCGGGGGCGGCGGAGCCGAACGCCGTACCGGCCGGCACGTCGATCCCGGCCTTGACCATGAACCGAGGCGTGGAGGCCCCGAACACGGCGATCGGCGAGAACAGGCCCGCGCAGATCCCGTTCAGCATGACCAGGCACAACAGCATCGGCGGCAGGCCGCGGCGGGCCGCGAGGCCGAGCGTGATCGGTGCCATGATCGCGAGGCGCACCCGGTCCCGCCCGGGTCTCATGGCGTTGACGCCCGAGCGCGGAGGCCCTCATGCCCGACCAGCAGTATCCGCCGCACGACCCCCGGCAGCCTCAGCAACCGCCGTACCCGCGGCCGCAATACGGGCCGCCGCCTCAGCGGTCGGCCCACCCGCAGTATCAGCCGCCTCAGCCTCCCCAGGGATTCCCGCCTCCCTCTGGCCCGTATCCGCCCGTGCCGCCCCCTCCGCCGGCGAAGAGGAACAATGGGATGGCGATCGCCGCACTCGTGCTGGGCATCTGTGGCCTCGTAACGTTCGGCTACACCGGGCTGATGGCCGTCCCTCTCGCCATTGCCGCTCTGGTCGCGATCAGTCGAGCGCATCAGCGGGGTATCTCGATGGGCGGGAAGGGCATGGCGATCAAGCTGAAGGATGTCTACGGGCTTGGCACCTAAGCCGCGAACGCTCAGAAGCAAGGCGGCGGCTCAGGCAAGCTCACGTTGGAACTCTGGTCCGAGGGGAGCAAGGCGGACTCGGGCTCCACGACCAGCCCTTACGGCGTCGTGCAGGTCGTCGGATAGGACTCAGGGACCACCGCCGAGCCGCGCTCGTCGTGGCGAGCCGATGACGGCGTGCCGGTGGGGTGTTCGTCTGTCAGTCTTGGGTCATGTGCAGAAACATCAGGGTGCTTCACAACTTCGACCCGGCGGCGACCGAGGATGAGGTCCACGCGTCGGCGCTGCAGTACGTGCGCAAGATCAGCGGTAGCTCGAAGCCGTCGCAGGCGAACGCGGAGGCGTTCGAGGAGGCCGTGGCCGCCGTCACGGAGGCCACTCGCACCCTGCTGGCCAAGCTGGTGACCAGCGCCCCGCCACGTGATCGGGAGATCGAGGCGGCGCGGGCGAAGGAGCGGGCGGCCAAGCGTTATGGGACCGCCGCCGGCTGATCCCTCGGCACCGCCACGGCCATCCTCGCCAGGAGGCCGGGCGGACCCGTCAGGAGACAGGTCCGTCAGGAGGCGACGAGGCGGGCCGATGCGCTGACGGGGCGCAGCGGGCGGCCGGCGCGGGCGATGTGCAGGAGACGGGCGGGGTCGTCCACGCCGAGGTGGCCGGCGAGGGCGGCGCGGGTTCGGGCCGTGTCGATGATCTGGCTGAGTGGATGGGTGGCGAGGCCTTCGCGGGTCAGGGTCAACCAGAGACGCAGGAGGGTGCCGCCCAGCCTGAGCTGGTCCTCGGGGGTGGCGTCCCGCGGGCCGATCAGGACCAGGATGTCGCCGCCGGGGTGGCGCACCGCTGGAGGCGGCGAGCAGGCGGGCGAGGCCGAGAGGGCGCAGCAGGGGATAGACCTGCGGCGCGAGCATGGTACGGAGCCCCAGGGCCTCGGCCCGGGACAGCGCCAGCGCCCGGTCGGTCAGCCCGTCGGCGTCGTACTCGTCGAGCAGGTACGCGAGCCCATCGGTCTGCCGCGCGAGCTGCGAGGCGGAGATCTCCGTGTAGTACCCGAGCTGCGCGAACGCCTGGTTGAGCATCGACCGCAGTAGCGGCAGCTGCGAAGCGATCCGCCGCCGGTCCCCACGGTGCAGCCGCAGCGACTCCGCCTCCATCCGCGCGGAGTCGAACGGGAACGTCTCGTCGGGCGAGGCGGTCGTGGGACAGATCCATGTAGAGGACTCGAACCGCCGCTCGAAGCCGTACGCCTCGTACGCCGCGGGATAGTACGGATGGTTCCACGCGCTGTCGATGAACCCCCGGTCCGCGTACCCCGAGGTGATGACCCCGTCGGCCTGGTTCGGGAGCAGCGCCACCGGCCCGAAGGCGGCGGAACGCCCCGCGTCACGCCCGGCGGCGCAGATCGCGTCGAACAGCGCCGGCGCCACCTTCCCCGCGTCGCTGAACTCGGTCAGCCCGAACAGCTGCAACGGCCGCCCCAGCTTGGCGTCCAGCGCTGCGGACGTATGCAGCGTGGTACGCCCGACGGCCGCCCCGGAGGAGTCGCGCAACAGGCATAGCCGCACCCCCGGTACGTCCCCGCGGTGCCACGAACGGATCTGCGCGTGCAACGCCGGCACGTACCGCGGGTCGTCGCCGTACACGAGCCGCGGCAGCTCCAGGAAGTCACGCAGATCGCGCCGCGTCGAAACCGGTACCAGCCTCACGCCGCACCACGATCCACCGGCGGCCCC
>WHSL01000054.1 GCA_009380095.1 Streptosporangiales bacterium
CTTCTTGACCGACTTCTCGAACGGGTCCTTGATGCCGCCGAGCACGCCGGACAGACCGACGATGACGCCCGCGACGATGATGACCAGGCCCACGTACTCCAGCATGTTCTGGCCGCGGTCCTTCATGTGCTTGCGGGCGGCCCGGACCTTGGCGGAAGTGGCGGCGATGAGGGTGCGCATTTCAGGTCTCCCCGTTTTTCGTTTCGGTCGGTCTCCCCGATGACAAGTAGAAAGTTAGGCACCTGGGGGACCGGTTCGAAGGGCCCCGAGACCCAACTCCAAGGACGTTGCGGGCCCAATTCCATTGGGACCCGAAGCGGCGCACCGCGCACCCGAACCGAGGGCCCGGCCCGGTGATGTCACAGATGAGCACCCTCGGCGGTCCTCGTCGGCGACGTACGAGACACGACCGAAGAGGAGAGCCCGTCATGATCGAGCCCTGGTGGCCGCTCGCCGGCCTTGCCGCCATCCAGCTCGGGGACGCCGCGCTGTGCCTGGGGCCCGTCGCCTTCGTCCGCGCCTGCCTGCGGGACGTCGGCTTCCCCCGTCGCCTTTGGTGGCTGTTGCCCGTCATCAAGACAGCCGCCGCTGGCGGACTCGTCGCCGGGATCTGGATCCCGGCGCTCGCCGTGCTCACCAGCGCCGCGCTGGTCGGCTACTTCCTCATCGCCGTCGGCATGCACGTCCGCGCCCGCGACTTCGGCCGCAACCTCTTCGTCAACGCCACCGGCATGCTGCTGCTCTGCACCGCGACGCTGATCTTCGTCCTCCTCGCCGAGGGCTGAGCCGCCGAGCCTTACGCGGCGGGTCCGGGCAGGTCGAGCCGTTCGGGGTCGGCGAGGATGTTGATCTCGACGATCCTTCCTTCGTGGACGGTGGGGCTGAAGACCGCGACCGGCCGCCCGGCGCGCATCGAGACCAGCCCGTCCGCGCCGTTGATGAGGACCCGGCGGGCGTCGGCTCCGCCACGGGCGACCAACACGGCCTGGCCGGCCACCGCCGTCGCGCCTCGTACGAGCTTCGACGGCCCGGCCGCGCCGAGATCCACCCGGAGTACGACGCCCGGGTCGAGCACGGCGACCAGGCCCTCGAAGTCGCCGTCCCGCGCCGTCGCCATGAACGCGTCGATCACCTCGCGCTGCGCGGACAGGCCGGCGTCCGGCAGCGCCGCCCCCCGTACCCGGCGGCGCGCCCGGCTGGCCAGCTGGGTGGCGGTCGCCGGAGTACGGCCGACGATCGGGGCGATCTCGTCGAACGGCACGCCGAACATGTCGTGCAGGACGAACGCCAGCCGCGCAGGTTCGCCACCGCGCCGCTGTCCGTGCGGGCCAGCCGCAGCCACGCCTCCTGCACGGCGTCGTCCGCCTCGGCCAGCGAGCCCAGCATCCGGTAGGCCACCGTACGCAGATGTCCGCGATGCGCCTCGAACCGCTCGGCAAGGGAGTCGTGCTCGTCCACGGTCAGGTTCCTCCGTCGTCGTCCGTCATGGACATGACGGAACGGACGCCGCCGATATGACGGGGAGCCACCACCGGCCGGGATCTCAGGGGCGGGATCTCAGGGGCTGGGCTCGGGGTCGGCCGAAGGGACCGGCTCCCCGGCCAGCCGTCGATGCCAGGCGGCGATGGCGGCCGGATCCGCCGGCTTGGTCAGCAGGCTGACCACGACGAAGACGACCAGGTTGACGGCCATGCCGTAGATGATCGGATCGTTGGAGTCCAGGCCGCGCACCGCCATCAGGATCACCACGACCACGCCGGCGACGGCGATCGCGCTGACCGCGCCGGCCGTGGTCGCCCGGCGCCAGAACAGCGCCCCGACGATCGGCACGAAGAGCGCCCCGGTCAGCAGGTCGTACGCGACCGTCAGGGCGCCGACGACGTCGGAGACGAGGACGGAGACAACGAGGGTGGCGACCCCGGCGAGCACGAGCACGATCCGGTTCACGGCCACCCGGTTGTACGGGCCCCGCGCGAAGGAGGCGCCGTACACGTCGTTGGCCAGCAGCGTCGAGGACGCCAGCAGGGTCGCGCTGGCCGTCGACATCACCGCGGCGAGCGCGGCGGCCAGGACGAGCCCGCTGATGCCCATCGGAAGCACGTCCGCCGCCACCGCGGCGAAGGCGTTGTCGGGGTTGCCGAGATCGGGCAGCAACGCCTTCGCCGCGGCTCCGATGAGGGCGCCGGCGATGGCGTAGAGCACGCAGTACCCGCCGGCCGCGATCGTGCCCCACCGTGCGACCCGCGGGCTGCGGGCCGTGAACAGCCGCTGCCAGATGTCCTGCCCGATCATCATCCCGAAGAAGTAGAGCAGGAAGTACGTAACGATGGTCTGCCCGCCGATGGCGCCGAGGTCGAAGTACGACTCGGGCAGGGAGTCCTGGAGTCCGGACAGGCCGCCGGCGCGGTTCACCGTGATCGGGAGCAGGGCCAGGAAGATGCCCGCCGTCATCACCCAGAACTGGATCACGTCGGTCAGCGTGATCGACCACATGCCGCCGGCCACCGAGTAGGCGACGACGATGCCGCCGGCGATGATGATCGCGAGCGTCGCGTTCACGCCGAGCACCACGTCGAAGACGGAGCCGATCGCGATCGTCGAGGTGACCGCGACCATGAGCGCGTACGCGGCCATCACGACGGCGCTGGTGAGTCGTGCGGCCGGGCCGTACCGCTGCTCCAGCGCCTGGGACACCGTGACGACGCCGAGCCGGGAGAGCCGTGTCGACATCAGTACGCCGAGGGCCATGACGCCCAGGCCGATCATGAAGACCAGCCACATGCCGGAGATCCCGTACTGGTAGCCGAGGCCGACGCCGCCGATCGTCGACGCTCCGCCGAGGACCACCGCGCTGAGCGTCCCGACGTACATGACCGGGCCGAGCCGGCGCCCGGCGACCAGGAAGTCCTCGGCGCTGCGGGCTCGCCGCAACCCCCAGATCCCGGCCCCGACGATGACGGCGAAATACGCCACGATGATGAGAGTGTCCAGAACCTGCGGCATCGGTGCTACCTCCCGACCTGGGTACCGGTGGTGGACCGAGTGTGTCGATCTCCGCGCGCGCTGTCACCCCGAGGGCGAAAGACCGTCAGCCGGTAATGGAGGAGAGCAGCATGGGGACGAGGTTGCCCAGCGCGTTGTTCACCGCGTGGACGAGCACGCCGGGCCAGACCGAGCCGGTCCGGCGTACCAGGAGTGCCGCGATCAGCCCCACGACGAAGGCGACCGGCATGACGACGCTGATCCCGTGCGCGAGGGTGAAGACGACGGTGCTGCCGCCGACGCCGACCCAGGGGCCGTAGCGGTTCAGCGCGTTGGTGAGCACGCCCCGGAAGGCGAGCTCCTCCCCGACGGGAGTGGCCACCGCGATCAACAGCAGGTAGCTGGTCACGACGGCCGTGCCGCCGCCGGCGGCCGCGTCGTACACGGACTGCGGGTCCCCGGTGTCGCCGGTGAGGGCGATGTAGCCCATGACGAGCACACGGCCGAGCAGCCATGCGGCCACGCCGAGGCCGGCCCCCAGCAGCAGCCACCGCCAGGACACCCGGCGTACGCCGAAGGCGGACCAGTCGCGGATGCGGATCGCGAAGGCCGCGGCGAAGGCGCCGAGCCCGGCCAGGGCCGACAACGCGGCGAAACCGAGCCCGCCGAGCACGGAGCCGACGGTCGTGACCTGCAGGATCACCGCCGTCCCCACGGCGACGAGCGCGACATAGGCGACGGCCGCCGCCGCGATCTCGGACCATCCCGGCCTTCGCGGTCCTGGGTGAGCGGAATCAGGAACGCCGGGTTCGTGGGGTTGGTCCCGGTGCCAAGGTCGGGTCGGCCGGTTCACCGTGACGGTTCGCCGAAGGGAAGGACGCGGCGCCGGCGGCGCGCCGCCTTGGCCGTCTGGGGCTCGTCCACGGGCCGGAGCTGGTCCGTGACCTGCGGGAGCCGCTCCGCATCCGGCCGGTCGGCGGCGGAGGCGTCCGGCTCCGGGCCCTCGGGGACGCGACGCAGCAGCGCGGTGAGCCCGAGCGCCCCCGCGACCGGCAGGATCACGACGCCCGGCAGCTGGTACCGCCAGGAGAACTGGAACACGGCCGCGATGAGCAGCACCCCGGCACCGGTCGCGGCGAACAGGAAGGCGGTCGAACGCAGCGGGGACCGCCACGCGCGCCCCACTCCCGCCGCGCCGAGCAGACCCAGGAGCAGGCAGATCCCCACCACCGTGCCCGGTACGTGCCCGGGGCCGAGCTGATACGCGCGCAATACGGTGGCGATCCGCGCGTCCACGACCGGCGGCCCGCCTCCGAACCGTTCGTTGATGTCGGCCGGTGTCCCGGTGGCCCCGCCATGGTGTGGATAGGTGGTCTGGAACTGCCAGCGCCCGATCGGCACCTGCTTCGGCATGTCCGCCTTGACCGGAGCGAACCCCCGGAAGAAGTCGACGACCGTGGCCTTCGCCAGGTCGAGCGGCTGCTGGCCGTACACCTGCCGGGCGAAGTCGGCGAGCTCGGCCAGCTCGTCCGGGTCCCGGTAGTGGCGGGCGGGTGAGCTCTGGCCCCACACGTACTCGTCCACGCCGGGCCGCCGGTCGACCGGCGGCTGCGGGCACAGCGGGCGCAGGTGGGCGGGCAGGTCGATGGTGGAGCAGTCTACGAAGGTCGCGGCGCGCGCGTACAGGATGCGCGCGGAGTGCGAACCGCCCATCCCCCACTCGTCGTACTTGTACAGGCAGACCGCCATGTACGCGCCCAGCGCCACCGCGAAGCCGGTGAGCAGGACGGCCGCCGAGGCGAGCCGCCGGCGCCAGCGCACCCCGGCACCCGCGACCAGCACGAACAGCAGGGCCGCGATGAGCGCGGCCTGCCCCACGCCGCGGACCGAGACCGCCCCGCCGATCAGCGCGCCCGCCACCGCGACCGCCGGGATGCTCGGCGGCGGCCGCCACGCGAGCACGCCCGCGGCGAGCACCACCACCGCGATGAACAGCAGATCGGACATGACGAGCTGAGAGATCTGCAGCACGTACGCGTCCAGCAGCACCGGCGCCGCCGCGAGCGCGGACAGCCCGGGGTGCACGCCGCGGCGCAGCAGGAACAGGTAGATCGCGACCCCGATGCCGAGGCCGATCAGGTGCTGCGCGATCGGCACCAGCGAGAGGTCGCCGAACTTGAGAAGGATCTTCAGGAAGAACGCGTACCCGGCCGGGTCCGGCCCCGCGACGGTCCCGCCGTCCACCATGCCGAGGTAGCGGTAGGAGTCCACGTACAGCAGCACCGGCCGGTACGCCGCCCAGACCATCACGCGGAGCACGATGCCGGCCGCGAGCAGCACGAGGAACGGCACGTGCCACCACGCGGAGCGGGGCGGCACGGCGGGCGCGGACGCGCGTTCGGATTCAGGCGCGGGCGCGGGAACGGACGGTCGGACGCGCATCGATGACACCGTACCCAGGGCCGATTCGCCGAGGTGACGCGCGGATGAACGCTGGTTCATCGGCAGGCAACGGAAGCGTCTCGTCCAGGTCGTGCCGACGGCCCCGCCTTCGAAGATATATGCGTTTCGCATAGACTTCGGGCATGGAGTCGGTACTGGAGACGGCCATCAACGAGTGGCACGCGAGCGTGAACGACGCCGACCTGGGGCGATCCGCTCAGGCGGTCGGCGATCCGATCGTCGTACTGGGCCCGAAGGGCGCCGGTCCCATCACGCCCGAACAGTTCGCGGCGTGGGTGGAACGCTCGGGGATCAGGCTGGTGCCGAGGTCCTGGCATCCGGTCAGCGAGCGCCTCATGGTCGTCGAGGAGGACGCCACCTGGCCCGAGAGCGCGGCGCCGACCCGGGTGGCCACGGTGTTCCGAGTGACCGGAGGGAAGGTGTCCGCCGCCCTCCGGCAGCCGGACCTCGCGTCGGCGCTCGAGCTGGCCTACGTCTGCCGCGAGATGGCGGCCACCGAATGAGCGGGCCTTCCCGGGGTCGGGGCGGTTCGCGGGGTTCCGAGCCGGGGCCGGGGCAGGTCCTGTTCGAGTTCGTACGCCACTGGTCGCGGAGGGTCTCGGCCGCGGATCACCAGGCCGCGGAGCAGGGCCGGCTCGTACTCGTCACCGAGGCCGTCCACTCCCTCACCCGGCGCGAGATCCCGGCCACGGTCAACGCCGTCGCCCGCGAGATCGGCATCGACCAGAGCGGAGCATCACGCCTGGCGAAGGCGGCCGTGGAGGCCGGGTATCTGGCGATGGGGACATCCGCGACGGACGGCCGCCGACGCGAGGTGAGGGTCACCGCGTCCGGATACGTGATGGTGGAGCAGGCACATGACTGGCAGGAGCAGGTGTTCGACCGGCTGACCGAGGGCTGGAGCGAGCGGCAGCGGCTGGACTTCCAGGAGGCGATGCTCGGCCTGATCGGCCGCTCCTACGCGCTGAAAGCGAGACGCGCGAGCCGGTAGGTCGCTTCGCGCGGTGACCGGTGGCAGGCTCGTCACTGGTCACCGCGCTGACCGCGGGGTGGCCGCTCCCGGCTCGGCGGAGGGCGGGGATGACCTCGCGGCCGAAGCGGCGGATGCATGCGAGCTCCCGCTCGTGGTCGGGCCCCGAGGCCATGCGGAGGGTCAGGATGAGGTAGTCGGGGTCGATGGCCTCCTGGAAGGTGCGGATGGAGGCGATGCAATCCCACGTGGACGGGGTGCTCGAACGGGAGCAGGTGGATGGTCGTGCCGATCTCCACCCGCTCGGTGACGGCCGCGAGCGCCCCGAGCGCGGCCCACGGGGACGGCAGGTAGCCGTCGGGCATCATGTGGTGCTCGGGGAGGAACAGGCCGTCGAAGCCGGCGTCCTCGGCGACCTTGGCGGCCGCGAGGATCTCCCGCCAGCGCCCCACGATGCCGGCCGCCCGCGGTGGGTCCTGTGGCCGGAACAAGATCCCGAACTTCATCGTCACCCCCCGATACGCCCTGCGGGTCGCTCCGCCGCGGTGACCGAGCGCGCCGTGATCGCCGGCGGCGCCATGGTCACCCCGCGCCGCGACGGCCTCAAGAGCCGGGGCCGACTACGGCCACGGCCGCGGCCGTCTCGGCGAGGGGCGCGGGCCCTGGCGCGCAGGACCGAGGGATCAGTGCTTCGGCAGTGCGGGGGTGCCGGCCTGGGCGGCTTCGTCGTGGAAGCTGAAATCGGCGCCGTCGGAGCGGTACAGGTCGGCGTACTCCTCGACCTTGTCGTGGTCGAGCTCCACCCCCAGCCCCGGGCCGGTGGGCACGGGGACATGCCCGTCCTGATAGCCGTCCAGGCCGCCGCCGAAGCCCTTGGTGATGTCGCCGGCGAGCAGCGCCGGGTACGCCTGGTTGGCGTAGCGGAAGTTCGGCGTGGCGGCGATGGCGTGTACGGCGGCCGCCAGCGCCACCCCCAGCTCGCCCAGGCTGTGCTTGACCACGGGCAGGCCGGCGGCCTCGCAGATGCCGGCCGAACGCTTGAGGTTGAGCAGCCCGCCGTCCATCTGGTTGTCCACCGAGAGGACGTCGGCGGCGCCCGCGCGGATCACCGCGAGCTGGTCCTGCCGGGTCCAGCTCGCCTCGTTGGCCAGCAGCGGGGTGTCCACCCGGCCCCGTACGTAGGCCATCTCGTCGAGGTTGCGGCCGGACACCGGCTGCTCGATCAGCTCCAGCCCGTACCGCTCCATCTCCTTGATCATCCGGATCGCGGTGCCCGGCGACCATGACTCGTTGGCGTCCACCCGCAGCAGCGCGTCGCGGCCCGCGCCGGACCGCAGCGCCGCCACCCGGTCGAGGTCGAAACGGGAACCGGCCGCGCCGTCCCGCAGGCCGACCTTCAGGTAGCAGGTGGAGAAGCCCGCCTCCGTGGCCAGCTGGGCCTCGGCCTCCACCTCGCCGGGATCGCTGCGGGCCACGTAGTAGAAGAACGGGACGCTGTCGCGGAACCGGCCGCCCAGCAGGTTGACCAGCGGCTGCCCGCAGACCTTGCCCAGGATGTCCCAGCAGGCCATCTCCACCGCGGCGATCGCCGGGCTCGTCATCTTGACGTGGTGCCAGGTGCCGACCAGGTCGATCCGCCGGATCAGCGCCTCGATCCGCATCGGATCCGCGCCCACCACCAGCGGTTCCAGCCCGCGCAGCACGGCGAGCACCACGTCCGCCGACGGGTACGCCGACGCCTCGCCAAGACCCGTGACGCCCTCGTCGGTGTCCACCTCGAGCAGCACGCTGACCTGCCCGCGGCGGCGCCCGAACGCCCAGATCTCGTCCGTACGGAACGGGACCGCCACCGGCGTGACGCGCAGCCCGGTAATGCGCATGAACCCTCCTCTCAGACCGCGACGAGCAGGTCGCGGGACGTACCGGTCAACAGCTCGGCGCCGGCCGCGGTGACCAGCACCGTGTCGGAGAACGCGTGCCCCGCCGGACGGGTCACCCACGACATCAGGTGGAAGGTCATCCCCGGGACGATCTCCACGGTGCCGCCCGGCCGGATGCCGCGAACCTCGCCGCCGCCCACCCAACTCGGCGGGAACCCGATCCCCACCAGATACCCGCAGTGGTGCCGGGGCGGCCAGGTCCCGGGCGAACCCGCCGCGACCGCGCGCTGCCACGCCGCGTACACCTCGCCGGTACGGGCCCCGGGACGCAGCGCCGCCAGCGCCGCCTCGAACCCGGCGGCCGCGGCCGCGTGCGCCTCCCGCCCCTCGTCCGGTACGGAGCCGAAGTAGAGCGTGCGGCTCATCGGCGCGTGGTAGCGGCGTACGCAGCCGGACAGCTCCACGAAGAGGCCGTCGCCCTCCCGCAACTCCCGGTCGCCCCAGGACACGTGCTCCTGGTCGAGCATCGACAGCGGGCGGATCAGCGGCTCGAATCCCGGCTGTTCGCCGCCGGCGGCGAACATCGCGTGCCGGACCGCCGCCGCCACGTCGCGCTCGGGCGTCCCGGGACGGGCCGCCGCGATCCCGGCGTCCATGGCCGTCCGCGACACCCGCGCGGCCGCCCGGGTGTGCGCGATCTCGGCCGGGGACTTGACAGCGCGCAGCTCGGCCAGCATCGCCGTGGCGTCCAGCCAGCGGCGGCGGCGCAGTGCGAGGCGCAGCCGGCCGCGGATGGACGGCGGGAAGAACATCGACTCGTCCTCGATCGCGAGCGCGTGCCGCTGGGGGACGAGCTCCGCGATCGCCGCCGCCGCGACCTCCGCGGGGTCGGCGCCGTCGTGGAAGGTCACGTGCCGGCACCATGGCAGCTGGGCCCGTACGGTGGCGCGTTCCATGTCCCGGGTCACCACCACGGGCGTCCCGGTGGCGGGCACCAGCAGCAGAGTGAAGGCGAAGTAGCCGAGGTGGTCGAGGCCTGTCAGGTAGTAGATGTTCTCGGGGCTGGCCACGGCGACCGCGCGGATCCCGCGCGCGGCCATCTCGGCCCGCAGCCGGGCGATCCTGAGGTCCTGCTCCGTACCGGTCCGCGCGCCGCTGTCGGTGCCGGGCGCGAGCACGGTGAGCTGCGAGGTTTCCGCCGTCATGGGGCCAGGGTGCCGCATCGCGGACCCTCAGGACCAGTAACGATTTCTGCTGTGGATCGTTAGTCTGCCTACATGTTGGACGTGCACCGCCTCCGGCTGCTCCGCGAGCTGTCCCGGTACGGCACGATCGCCGAGACGGCGCGGATGAGCTCGCTCACCCCGTCGGCGGTCTCGCAGCAGCTCTCGGCCCTGGAACGGGAGGTCGGCACGGCGCTGTTCGTCCGCGACGGGCGCCGGCTGATGTTCACCGAGGCGGCCCGCGTCCTGGTCGAGCACGCCGAGCGGATCCTCGCCGAGCTGGAGGAGGCCCGCGCCCATGTGGCGGAGCTCACCTCCGAGGTGGTCGGCACCCTCCGCCTGGCCGCCTTCCCGACGGCCGCCCGCGCGCTGGTCCCGCTCGCTCTGGCCCGCTGTAAGGAGGCCCATCCCGACCTGCGCGTACGGCTGTCCGAGCAGGAGACCGAGGTGGCGATCAAGGCGCTCAGGTCGGGCCATCTGGACGCCGCCCTGATCTACGAGTACAACCTGCTGCCGCGGGTCCGCGAGCCCGGCGTCGAGATCAGCGTGCTGCTCCGCGAGCCGCTGCTCGTCGCGGTGCCGGCCGGCCCGCACGACGCGGGCCCGCGGGACGCCGGCCCGGTCACGCTGTCGGAGCTGGCCGACCGCCCGTGGATCGCCGCGCAGCGCGACGACGCCCTGCACGCGATGTTCGAGCGGGCGTGCGGCCTGGCCGGCTTCGCCCCCCGGATCGAGCACACCAGCAACGACTACACCGTGATCTTCGCGCTGGTACGGGCCGGCCTCGGCGTGGCGCTGGTGCCGCGGCTCGCCGAGGAGCCGCAGCCGACGGTGGAGCCGAGCTCCGGCGGCACCCACCACCTGCGCGAGATCGCCGACCTCCAGCTCTCCCGGACGGTGGCGGTCGCCATCCGCTCCGGCAGCCGGCGCAGCCCTCCGGTCGCCGTCCTCCTCGAGGAGCTCCGGCACGCCGCGAACACCCTGTCCCGCGAGCTCGCCCACCCGACCCAAAGGTCATGACGTGGTGGGGCCGGGTTGACGACCGCGGGGCTCAGCGCTCCTCGTCGCCGCGACCTCGCTGTATGACCCCACGGCGGAGGCGCCCGTACCAGGCGGGGACGTCGCGTTCCTCGTCGAAGCTGCGGGCCACCACGATGTCGGTGGAGGAGTGCAGCAGGATCGACAGCACGATGGTGACGGCGACGAGCTGGAACACCTGTTCCGAGGCGGTGATCCCGGCGCCGAGGACGTACAGCCCGTACACCACCGAGGCGAAGCCCTTGGGTCCGAACCAGGCCACGGCCGCCTGGTCCCGCACGGTCAGGCCGGAGCGCAGGAAGGACACCCAGATGGCGACCGGCCTGGCCAGGAACAGCGCGCCGACCGCGAACACCCAGCCGGTCCAGCCGACGGAGCCCAGCAGCGCCGGGGTGATCAGCGCGCCGAAGACGAGCAGCGCGGCGAGCTTGAACAGTTCGGCGATGAGCTCGCCGAAGTGCTTGAACGTCTCGCGCTGGCGCGGGCCGAAGGTGGCAACGGTGATCCCGGCGGCGAACGCGGCGAGGAACAGGTTGCCGTGGGTCGCCTTGCCGAGCGCGAACACCAGCAGGCCGATGGCGAGCCCGTTCAGCGGCTCGTACTGGGCGGAGGCGGCGAACAGGCGGGTCTGCTCCAGCTTGAGCGCCACCCACGGGACCGCCACCCCGATGAGGATGCCGACCCCCAGCTCCAGGCCCAGCTCCCCCAGGTGCAGATCGCCGCTGCCGGCCGCGACGGCCGTGAAGACGATCACGAACGGCAGCGCCAGCCCGTCGTTGACGCCCGACTCCACGTTGAGCAGGTGACGCAGCCGCGGCGGCACCTTCTCGTTGCCCACCAGCGCGGCGGCGAAGACCGGGTCGGTGGGCGCCAGGATCGCGCCGATCAGCAGCGACTCCGCCCAGCCGAGACCGATCAGGTAGTGCGCGCCGAGCGCGGTGATCAGCAGGGTGAGCGGCAGGCCCCAGCCCAGTGCCCGGCCGGGCAGCCGCCAGGCCGAGCGCAGGTCCTGCCAGCCGACCCGCATGCCGTCGGTGAACAGCACCGTGAACAGGGCCAGCTCGGCCAGCCCTCCGACCAGCTCGTCGTCCGGCGCGAGCGACACCACGCCGAGCGCGCCGTCGCCGAGCACGAAACCGGCGGCGAGGAACAGCGCGGCCGTGGAGAGGATCGTCCGGTTGGCCAGCCCGGACAGCAGCACGGCCGCGAGGAGGACGCACGCGAAGGCGGTCAGCAGGATTTCCATGGACGCCCTCCGGAAGCGGTCGCAGATCTCACCCGTTCGCCGACCAGACTTCCCGGCACACCGCGCTATACCGTAACAGCCGGAAACCGTCCACCCGTCCGACGCAGGCGGGATCCCCTACGGGCGGCCGGCGTTCGAGACGGGCGGCGCCTGGCCGGGCCAGGCGATGTCGTCCACCGCCAGGAAGGGTTCGACGGCCACGGTGGCCGGCGTGACCCCGGTGAACGCCTGTACGTCCCGGTGGAGGTGGGACTGGTCGTAGTAGCCGGATTCGGCCGCGGCGAGCGCGGGGCTCAGGCCAGCGGCCAGCCGGTGGGCCGCATGGTGGAAGCGGACCAGCTTCGCGGCCCGGTTGGGGGCGAGGCCGGCCTGCGACCGGAAACGGGACCACAGGCGCTTGCGGCTCCAGCCGATCTCGTCCGCCCGGCCGTGGCCGCGGACCCGGCCGTGGCCGCGGGCGATCCGGTCCCAGACCCGGGCCACCTCGGGCTGCTGGGATCGTCCGGCCTCGTAGCGGCGGACGAGCAGGTCGTCCGTGATCGTGAACCGGTCCTGCCACGAGTGCGCCTGGCTCAGCCGCTCCTGGATCCGTACGGCGTCCCGGCCCCACAGGTCGTCGCGGCCGATCACGGCGCCTCCAGGTCCGCGGGGGAGGTGCCCCGCACGGTGTACGCGACGATCGGGGACAGGCGTACCTGCACGACCTCGATGTCCTGGCCGCGCATCCGCATGTCGCCGAACGCCATCCCGGCGACGAGGCTTCCCTCCCGGCGGCCGGTCGCGTGGTCGACGATCAGCGTGCCGGAGCGGACGACGATGGCCAGGGTCACGGCCGGATGCGCGATCGCCCGCATGTCGACCGGCCCGGGACGTCGATCGCGGAAACCGGCCATGCTGACGCCCTTCAGCCGGCTGGGCCGTGACGGCGGCACGACATGGAACAAGGCGTCGTGCCGAGGCCGGATGGACCGCATGACCTCATGCTACGAGCCATCCCACGCCGGCGTTCCCCGAGGGAGGCGCCGGCGACATTCGTCCAATACGCGCCCCGGCCGGACCCGCGAACGTGGGCCCATGGTTGAGAACCAGGACGCCCCGGCCATGGGGCACCCGACCCTGCCCGTCGGCGGCGGGGAGATCCACGTCGCCCAGGACGGCCCGGCCGGCGCCCCGGTCCTCGTCCTGATCCACGGGTTCACCGCCTCCGGCAGGTCGTGGGACGCGCTGGTCCCATTGCTGGCCGAGAGCCATCGCGTCATCCGGGTCGACCTGCTCGGGCACGGCCGGTCGGCCAAGCCGGGCGGCGCCGGCTACACGATCGCCGAACAGGGCCGCCGGGTCGGCGAGGCCCTGGACCGGCTGGGCGTCCGCCGCGCCATCGCGGTCGGCCACTCCACCGGCGGCTCGGTCGCCACCGCGCTCACCGAGCAACGGCCCGACCTGGTGACCGCGCTCGCCCTGATCAATACCGGGCCGAGCATCGGCGCCCACATCGCGCAAGGCCCCGGAGGCGGATCGTCGACGCCGCGCTCCGGCTGATCGACGCCGAGGGCATGGAGGCGCTGTCCACCCGCCGGCTGGCCCGCGAGCTCGGCATCCGCGGGCCCACGCTCTATCACTACTTCCCGGACAAGGGCGCGCTGCTGGACGCCGTCCGCGACCGCATCGTGGACGAGATCTGGAGCGGCGTGGACGACCGGCTGGCCGGCGTCGTGCCGGGGGACTGGGCGGGCGCGCTGCGCGGCTACGTCGAGGGCGCGGTCCAGGCTCGACACCCTGATCGCCGGCATCGCCGCCCTTCTCGACCCCGAACGCCCCTCCCTCCCCGCGTGACCGAGCCCGTCAGTCCCTCAGGGCGGCCATTCCCTGCACCTCGACCAGCGCCTCGGTGTCCCAGAGTCGGTCCACGCCGACGGCCGCCATGGCCGGATAGTCGGTGCCGGCGAGCCGCCGCCACACCCGGCCGAGCTCGCGGGCGTGCGTACGGTAGTCGCCCAGGTCGACCGCGTAGACGGTGAGGCTGAGCAGGTCGGCGGGCTCGCCGCCGGCCGCGCGCAGCGCGGTGAACAGGTTGCCGAGCGCCACCTCGAACTGCTCCACGACCCCGGTGCCGGTGACGGCCCCGTCCCGGTCCAGCGCGGTCTGCCCGGCCAGGAAGACGATCCTCCGCGCGTCGGTGCTGACGGCGTGGCTGAAGCCCGACGGGCGGGCCAGGGCCTCGGGGTTGATGCGCTCGACGGTCACGTTGCTCCTCCATGGGGGTCGGTGGTCGCGGTGGCCTCGGCGCTGCCCGACATCGCCGCGTCGAAGTGGCGGCGGGCGGGCCGTTCGAGGTCCGACATGATCCGCCGGAACGCCTCCGCGGCGCGGCGGCGCGCGTCGGGGCGCGGCAGCAGGCGGTCGGGCACCTCCGGGTCCAGGAAGGCGAACTGGCGGAACGCGTGCGCGGCGCGGGCCCGTACCAGGAACGCCTCCTTGCCGGACTCCGCCGTGGCGAGGCCGCCGAACCGGTCGGCGAACCGCTCGTACTCCACGCACAGCCCGTCGAGATCCCAGGTGCGCTCGATCAGCCGGTCCACCGGCAGGTCGGCCGGCGAGGCGCCGACCAGGACGCCGATCTGATCCGAGACGCCGACGCCGGCGGCCACGCCGCGCACCTCGTGGTCGCGGGCGTACGGCGAGAGCCAGATGGAGTCCTGCATCGGCCGGAAGCCGAGGAAGCGCAGCCGCCGGGCGAGCCGGTTGCGCTCCAGCGACCGCGTCTCCGGGAGCGTGTGCCACACCATCGTCCAGGCGCCGTCCCACTCCGCGCGGTTGCCGAGCGCGAAGAGCCGCCGGTCGCCTTCGGCCAGCAGGTCGGCGCAGCGCAGGGTGATCTCGTAGTACACGAACCGGCCGTTGCGCACCCGCTCGAGCAGGTTCCGCCCGACCAGCCGGTTGAGCGCCGCGCGCGCGGCGAGCGTGGAGTAGCCGGCGTCGTTGAGGAGCTGCACGAGCCCGCCCGACCACAGGGGGCCGCCGTGCCCCCGGCCGAAGATCGCGAGCAGCGTCATGACGAACTCCTGCGAGTCGCCACGGTCGGTGCGGTCGGTCTCCATAGTCCTCCAACCCTAGCCAGCGACCCCGGTCAACATAGTTGACACTAGACCGAGGTTGATTGCAGTCTATTGGTATGCAGATCGGCGTAGCGCTTCCCACCGCCATCCCGCGGGTCGCGCGTCCGAGCAGGTCGTGGGCTCGGGCGAGGGATGTCGAGGACGGCCCGTTCGCGAGCGTCGCGGTGCTCGACCGGCTGGTGTACGACAGCTACGAGCCCCTCATCGCCCTGTCCGCCGCGGCAGCCGTCACCTCCCGCGTGCGGCTGGCCACCACGATCCTCATCGCCCCGCTGCGCAACACCGCCCTGCTGGCCAAGCAGCTGGCCTCGCTCGACCGCCTCTCCGGTGGCCGCCTGGGGCTCGGCACCGGCCCGGGCTCCCGCCCGACGTTCCTGACCGGCGGCTCGTCGGGGTCCGCGCTGGCCCGCATGGCGCGGCACTCCGACGGATACATCCACGGCGGCGGCCCGCCGCGCGTGTTCCAGCGGTCGGCCGCCGAGGCGCGCGCGGCGTGGCTCGACGCCGGCCGGCCGGGCGTCCCCGAGCTGTGGGGCCAGGCGTACTTCGCCTTCGGCGAGCACGCCGAGGCGGGGGCCGACTACGTGCGCGACTACTACGGCTTCACCGGCTCCTTCGCGGAGAAGATCGCTTCGGGCCTGCTCACCAGCCGGCAGCAGGCCGTCGAGTTCACGGGGCCACGGGGTACGCCGAGGCCGGCTGCGACCACCTGGTGATGATCCCGGCCGTCGCCGACCGTGCGCAGCTCGGCCTGCTGGCCGACGCGGTGGTGGAGGCGGGGGCGGGCCCGGGCCTCGCGCGCGAACCTCAGGAGGCCGTCGAATGAGGATCGCGGGCGGGATCCGGAACGTGCTCGTGGTCGGCGGAGGGCCGGGCGGGCTTTACTCGGCCGCCCTGCTGCGCGAGGCGTTCCCCGAGGTGGGCGTACGGGTCGTCGAGCGCGACCCCGAGGGAGCCACGTACGGCTGGGGCGTGGTGTTCTCCGAGCAGACGCTGGGCGCCCTCGAACAGGCCGACCGCGTCACCTACGACCGGATCCGCGAGGGCTTCGCCCGCTGGGACGCCATCGACGTGCACGTCGGAGGAGGAGTCGCGCGGGTTCTGCGAGAAGATCTTCGCGGACTTCCTCGACGGCCACCCGCTGCTGTCCAACCGGTCGCTGTGGATGAACTTCGTCACCGTCAAGAACCGCACGTGGTTCAAGGACAACGTGGTGCTGGTCGGCGACGCCGCGCACACCGTCCACTTCAGCATCGGCGAGGAGGCGAACATCGATGCCTGACGACGAGCCGAGCGCCGGGGACGAGACGACCCTGCCGCGCGTCTACGCCGACCTGCGGACGCTGGCCGATCACCCGGTGCCCGCCGTCCGCGGGCCGGTCCGGCTCGCCCTCGGTGAGGTCGCGCAGGTGCTGAACGCGCTCGGGATCGCGTACCCGCTCTACTCGAACGATCTTGCACCCTGACCGCGGGCTGCCGGCCGCGGCCGAGATCGCCTGCGAGCATAGGGTCGAGTGGTACGACACCGACGCGGCGGGACACCATCATCATTCGGCGATCCTGCGCTGGGTGGAGGCGGCGGAGGCGGAGCTGTTGCGAGGGTACGGCCTCGACGGGCTGTTCGGGCGGACGCCGAGGGTCCGGTACGAGGCGGACTACCGGGCCCGGCTGGTGTTCGGGCAGCCGGTGCGCGTCGGGCTGCGCGTCGCCGAGCTCGGGCGGACCTCGTTGCGCTATGAGTTCGAGGTGCTCACCGCCGACGGGACGATCGCGGCCGCGGGTGTCATGGTGGTCGCGTACGTGCCCACGCTCGAGTCGGCGGCCATGCCGTGGCCGGAGGAGGTCCGTGCGGTGCTGGGCCCGGCCGGCCGGGCCCATCGGAGGTCGAGGGGGTCGTGACCATGTTCGCGCTGACCGAGGAACAGCTCGCGTACGTCGCCTGGGTGCGAGGGCTCGCCCAGGACAGGCTCCTGCCGCTGGCCGGCGACGAGCATGACGGGACGGTGAATCGGGCCCTGCTCGAGGAGATGGGGCGGCTCGGGCTGCTCCGCGACCTCTTCGCCGACCCCCGTACCGGAGCGGAGCCCGGGGCGGAGGTCGTGCCCGAGGCCGGGGCCGAGGCCGCGCCGGAGGCCCCGCCCGAGGGCGGGGCGGGACGCCGCGCCGCCGGGAAGGCGGGCGACGCGCTCGCCGGCGCCACGGCGATGCGGCTCTGCCTGCTGCGCGAGACCATCGCGGCCGTCAGCACCGAGGCCGAGACCGCGCTCGCCCTGCAAGGTCTGGGTGGCAACCCGATCGCCCAGTTCGGCCGGCCGGAGACCGTACGCCGGTGGCTGCCGGGAGTGATCGACGGAACCGTGGTCGCGGCGTTCGCCCTGACCGAGCCGGGCGCCGGATCGGACGCCGCGGCCCTCGCGCTGACCGCCGAGCCGGACGGCGACGGGTGGCGGCTGTCCGGCGAGAAGATGTGGATCTCCAACGCCCCGGAGGCCGACGTCTACACGGTGTTCGCCCGCACCACCGCGGGCGCCGGTGCGCGCGGCGTCACCGCGTTCGCGGTGCCCGGCGACTCCGCCGGGCTGTCCGGAGAGCACCTGGACATGCTCTCGCCGCACCCGATCGGCCGGCTGGAGTTCGACGGCGTGCGCGCGGGCCCGGCGGACATGCTGGGCGAGGCCGACGCGGGGTTCACCGTCGCCATGCGCACCCTCGACCTGTTCCGTCCCAGCGTGGGCGCGTTCGCGCTCGGCATGGCGCGGGCGGCGCTGGACGCCGCGCTCGAACACGTGACGCGGCGCGAGGTGTACGGCCGCCCGCTGATCGACCAGCAGGCCGTCGCCCACCGGATCGCCGACCTGGCCACGCTGCTGGAGTCCGCGCGGCTGCTCGTCTACGCGGCCGCGTCCGCGTACGACGGCGGCGCCGACCGGCACGAGGTCACCCGGGCCGCGGCGATGGCCAAACTGCACGCGACCGAGACCGCGCAGCAGGTGATCGACACGGCGGTGCAGCTGCACGGCGCCCGGGGGCTGCGTCGCGGCCATCCACTCGAACGCCTCTACCGTGACGTCCGGGCGACGCGGATCTACGAGGGTGCCTCGGAGGTCCAGCGCACGATCATCGCCCGCGAACTGACCAGGCATCGCAGGAAGGAGAGGCCCGCGCAATGAGCCGTTTCCGCGCCAGCGCCCCGCTCACCACCGAGTGGCGGCACTTCGGCTTCGCCGTCGAGGACGGGGTCGCCACCGTGACGCTCGACCGTCCCGAAAAGCTGAACGCGCTGACCTTCCAGAGCTACGCCGACCTGCGCGATCTGCTGGCGGAGCTGCCGCACCACCCCGGGGTGCGGGCGCTGGTGATCCGTGGCGAGGGCCGCGGGTTCTGCGGCGGCGGCGACGTCAACGAGATCATCGGCGAGCTCCTGAAGATGGACGCCGCCGACCTCATGTCGTTCACCAAGATGACCGGCGACGTGATCCGCGCGATGCGCGAGTGCCCCGTGCCGATCATCACCGCCGTCCACGGCATCGCGGCCGGGGCCGGGGCCGTCATCGCGCTGGCTGCGGATTTCCGGGTCGTATCCGACTCCGGGCGGTTCGCGTTCCTGTTCACCAAGGTGGGGCTGTCCGGCGGGGACATGGGCGCGGCCTACCTGCTGCCGCGCGTCGTCGGCCTCGGCCGCGCCACGCAGCTCCTCATGCTGGGCGACACGATCGACGCGGACACCGCCGACCGGTACGGGCTCGCGTCGCTGCGCGTCACCGACGCCGGCCTGGCGGCGGAGACCGTCTCCCTCGCCCGCCGGCTGGCCGACGGGCCCGCCCTGGCGCTCGGCCAGACGAAGTCGCTGCTCACCCGTGAGCTGGACATGTCGCTGTCGAGCTCGACCGAGCTCGACGCGATGACGCAGGCCCTTCTGATGACCACCAACGACCACGCCGAGTTCCACCGGGCGTTCAACGAGCGGCGCCCGCCGAACTGGACGGGCCGATGACGGGCGAGATCTGCGTCGTCACCGGCGCCGGTCAGGGCATCGGGTACGCGGTGGCGCACCGCATGGCCGCCGCCGGGCACCGCCTCGTCCTCGTCGGCCGGACCGCCGGCGCCCTGGAGAAGGTCGCCGCCGAGCTGCCGGTCCCCACGCTGGCCGTATGCGCGGACATCGCCGACCCGCACGCCGCCGACCTGATCTTCGGCACCGTCGAGCGCACCTGGGGACCGGCCGGCGTCGTCGTCTCCGCCGCCGGAGGCTCGCCGAACCCCGCGCTAGGAGCCCGCGGGTGCCGGCGGGTCATCGAGTTCGGGCGGCGGGCCGTCCGTTGATCGGGTGGACCTCGAGGATCACGTAGCGGGAGATGACGGCGAGGGCGAGGAGGCAGGCGCTCATCTCCAGGCACTCCTCCAGGCTGGTGCCGAGCGCGTAGATCACGTCGAGCCCGTTGCGGCGCGCCCAGCCGTTGAACGACTCGACCAGCAGGGCGCCGGTGAGGTACGCCGCCAGGGCGCCCAGCAGCCCGTACCGAAGATCGCGCGGGAACCGGCGGGCCCACAACACGGCGCCCACCGTCGCCGCGGCCGCGAGGATCCCACCCGGCAACACCCAGGTGTACGTGGGAAAGGGGATCGCGAGCGTACGGACCCACGCGCGACCGACATCCGTGAGGCGCTCGTGCAGCTGTACGGTCTCGTCGATGCTGAGCAGCGCGGCTGCCACGGCCAGCCCCAGCCACGCCACCGGTCCAGGCCGCGCACTCCGCCCGGAGAGGACCGCCGCGGCGATCGCCATCCCCGCCACCGCCAGCAATAACGTGTTGTTCCACCAGGTGGCCAGGTTGGCCTCGGCCCCGACATTGAACAGCCACCGCACCGCGGGGATCGGCGCGACGTAATGATGAAAGGCCCGCGCTCCGAGATCCACGGCGAGCAACCCCCCGGTGCCGGCCACCGCCAGCCCCAGAACACGACGAGCGACCCGAAACGCCGGCGGGGACACGGCACCCGCCCCGGGCTCGCCGACCCCCACACTCAGCCCGACCCCCACACCAGCCTCCACCGCCGTAGCGTGGTCAGCCGCCGCTGCCGGATCTGCCCTCACGCCGGGGCCGGCCCACCACTTAGCACGCTCACGCTCAGCCATGGCGCGGGACGCTAACGCCCGATCATGGACGGCCCTCGTGGTCATCCCCGAGCCGACGGCGCCTCCACCCACCCGACGCTCGATTCCCGCACGTCAGAGCGGCCCACCCGGCCTCCCGTCATGAAGGGACCTTCATCGTCCCTTCATGTTCACCACAGCCGACGTTACCACCAGTGATCACCGAACAACGCTAAGTCACGAGCCGTCCACGCCGGCGAAGAACTCGCGCACGGCGCCGAGACGCTCGGTGAAGTCGCCGATCCCCGCCCCCATGGCCACCGCCGGTCGAGCAGGGTGACCAGCCCCGGCGCGCCGATGGACACCGCGCTGAGCCGCTCGGGGTGAGCAGCGCCGTCGAAGCCGCGGCCGAGATTCTCGATCAGCGCCCCGACGCCGTCTACGTGCATCCGCAGTGGCTGGCCTCAGGGCTGCTGCGGGTCGCGCGCGAGCGCGGCGTCGCCGTCCCCGGTGACCTGGTGGTCTCGGTCGGAGTCGACAGCCACCTCGCGCGCACCAGCGAGCCGTCGCTCACCGCCATCGACCTCGACCCCACGCGGACGGCCAGGGAGGCCGTCGACCTTCTCCTGCACCGCATCAGGGGAGGAGCGCCCGGGCGACCCCGTTTGATCCCGTCCACCCTCCGCCCGCGCGCCTCCAGCGTGCGAAGCGAGGAGACCGCCTGACCGGCCCGGCGTCCGGCGGGAGTGCGGACCCGGCAGACCGGGGCGGCCGGCCGGCCGGCCCCGCATCCGCCCACGTCGGCTCGGAAGGCGCGGGTTAACATACCCCCCATGGCGCAGCCACCCTCGGCGCTCGCGGCGGGCTCGGTCGGAACGGTCGAGACGCGGTACCTCGACCTGCCGAAGCCGATACGGCTCGACTGCGGCCGGGAGCTGCCGGCGGTCCGCGTGGCGTACGAGACCTACGGGATCCTCTCGCCCCGGCGCGACAACGTCATCCTGGTGTGCCATGCGCTCAGCGGCGACGCCCACGCGGCGGGTTTCGCCGCGGCGCCACCCGCGGAGAGCACGCGCGACGGGTTCGGGGCCGAGGACCGCGACGGTACGGCCGGCAAGGGCCTCGGCTGGTGGGACGGAATGATCGGCCCCGGCAAGGCGTTCGACACCGACCGCTTCTTCGTCGTCTCCACGAACCTGCTCGGCGGCTGCGGCGGGACCACGGGCCCTTCGTCGATCGACCCGGCGACGGGCAGGCCGTACGGTGCGGACTTCCCCGTGATCACCGTCGCGGACATGGTACGGACCGAGCGCGCGTTCCTGGACGAGCTCGGCATCGAGCGGCTCGCGGCGGTGGCCGGAGGCTCGCTCGGCGGGATGCAGGCGTTCCAGTGGGCCGTCATGTTCCCCGACCAGGTCGACGCCGTCGTGGCGATCGCCAGCACGCACGCCCTCCACCCGCAGGGCGTGGCCTGGAACGCGATCGCCCGTGACGCGATCATGCGCGATCCCGCCTGGCAGGGCGGCCACTACTATGGCACCGGCCGCGCGCCCGACGCCGGCATGGGCGTGGCGCGGATGGTCGGCCACATCACGTACCTGTCCGCGCCGGCGCTTAACGACAAGTTCGGCCGGCGGCTGCAGTTCGCCGACGACATCCGCTACACGATCACCGAGCCGGAGTACGAGGTCGAGAGCTACCTGCGACACCAGGCCGACTCGTTCGTCAAGCGCTTCGACGCCAACACCTATCTCTACACCTCGCGCGCGCTGACGTATTTCGATCTCGCGCGGCAGCACGGCGGTGGATCGCTCGCGCGGGCGCTCGAAGACCTCTCGGCACGGACGCTGCTGATCGCGTTCAGCTCCGACTGGCTGTACCCGCCGTCCGCGTCGAGGGAGATCGAGGAGGCGTTGCGCGCCCTCGGCAAGTCAGTCGAGCTCCAGGTGATCGACGCGCCGTACGGGCACGACTGCTTCCTGCTCGAGGAGGCGCGGCAGACGCCCATCATCCGCGAGTTCCTGAGCGAACACGGCTTGAGTGACTGAAGGAAGAGAGCATTCGTGACCGACAAGCCCGAGGAAGCCCGCGCGTTCGGATTCGAGACACGGCAGCTGCACGCCGGGCAACGGCCCGACCCGAACACGGGCGCACGTGCGGTGCCGGTCTTCCAGACGACCAGCTACGTGTTCGAGGATCCGGAGTCCGCGGCGGCGTACTTCAACCTGCAGGAGTACGGCAACACGTACTCGCGCATCATGAACCCGACCGTCGCGGTGTTCGAGGAGCGGGTCGCGAACCTCGAGGGCGGCAGCGGCGCGGTGGCGTTCTCCAGTGGGATCGCCGCGCAGGCGGGCGCGCTCTTCACCCTGCTGGAGCCGGGCGACCACGTCGTCTCGTCCTCGGCGCTCTACGGCGGGACGGTGAACCAGTTCAAGCACCTGTTCCGCAAGATGAACGTGGAGCTGACCTGGATCGACCCGGACGACCCGGACGCGTGGCGGGGGGTGGTGCGCCCGAACACGAAGGCGTTCTTCGCCGAGACGATCGGCAACCCCGCCGGGAACGTCCTCGACATCGAGGCCGTGGCGGCCATCGCGCATGAGCACGAGCTGCCACTGATCGTGGACAACACGTTCGCGACGCCGTACCTGTGCCGCCCGATCGAGTGGGGCGCCGACATCGTGATCCACTCCGCCACCAAGTTCATCGGCGGCCACGGCACGAGCATCGGCGGCGTCGTGGTCGAGGCCGGCACGTTCAACTGGTCCAACGGGCGGTTCCCGGTGGTCGCGGATCCGTCGCCGGCGTACCACGGCCTGCAGTTCCACGAGACGTTCGGCGAGTACGGCTACCTGATGAAGCTGCGCGCCGAGACTCTGCGCGACCTCGGCGGGACGCTCGCGCCGCTCAACGCGTTCCTGTTCCTGCAGGGCCTGGAGACGCTGTCGCTACGCATGGACCGGCACGTCGAGAACGCGCGGGCGGTCGCGGCGTTCCTCGAGTCGCACGAGCTCGCGTCGAACGTGACCTATCCCGGCCTGCCCGGGAGCCCGTACCGGACGCTCGTGGAGAAGTACCTGCCGCGCGGCGCCGGCGCGGTGTTCTCCTTCGACTGCGCGGGTGGCCGGGTCGGCGGGCAGGACCTCATCTCCGGTGTGACGCTCTGGTCGCACCTGGCGAACGTCGGCGACGCGAAGAGCCTGATCATCCACCCCGGCAGTACGACGCACCGCCAACTGGGCGACGACGAGCTGCGAGCGGCGGGCATCGCGCCGGGGACGGTACGGCTGTCGGTCGGCACCGAGTCGGTCGAGGATCTGATCTGGGACCTGGAGCAGGGTTTCGCGCACGTCGCCGCGCGGGCGGCAGAGAAGGTGACGACGGCATGACCGACCTCGAGCGGTACCAGGATCCGCTGACGATCCAGCGCGTACTCCACGCCACCAAGACGATCGCGATCGTGGGCCTGTCGAACAACGAACTGCGGGCCAGCTACTTCGTCGGCTACTACCTCAAGCGACACGGCTACCGCGTGATCCCGGTGAACCCCCGCGCGACGGAGATCCTCGGCGAGACGAGCTACCCGAGCCTGCAGGACGTACCGGTGCCGGTGGACCTCGTGAACGTCTTCCGCGCCCCGGACGCACTGCCGGGGATCGCGCGGGACGCCGTGGAGATCAACGCCGACGCCCTCTGGTGCCAGTTCGGCGTGATCAACGAGGAGGGCGCGCGGATCGCCGAGGACGGCGGTCAGACGGTGATCATGGACCGCTGCCTCAAGGTCGAGCACGCGCGGTACGTGGGCCGCATGCACTGGCTCGGCTTCAACACCCAGCGCATCACCTCCGTCCGCGCCGGGCTCCAATAGGCCGGCCCCTCAGGGCGCGGAAGGCGCCGATGCCCGAGAAGGTGGCGGGGGCGGACTCGGCGCCGGGCTCGACGGTCTCGCCGTCGGCGAATCGCAGGACCGGGTGTGCGTCATCGGCGATGGTGAGATCGACGCAACGCCTGCCGAGCCGGACTTCGCCGCCGAGGACGGCTGACCGCAGGACCTCCTTCTGAGTCGACCATTCGCCGGCACTCCGCTTCCTCGGCACCCCAGGTGCGCGAGCGCACCATTCTGGAAGGATGTTGGCATGACGATCAATTCGCGGCATGCCGCGATTGTGGCCTTGCACTGGCAGGTCAACGTGATCAAGCCGGAGGGCTTCTTCGGGGCGATGCTGGCCGAGCCGGTGGCCCGCAGCGGCGTCGTGGAGCGGGCGGCTCGTTTTCATGCGGCGGCGGGCGCGGCGGGGGCACCGGTCTTCTTCACCCGGTTCACGATCCCTGAGGACCTGGGCGGGCTGGTGCGCAACACCGGCTTCATGCGAGCGGTCGCCGAGGCACAGGAGGCGTTCCGGCCGGACGCGCCGGGCAGCCGGTTGATTCCGGAGATGGCCGACGGTGCGCGGACGTTCGACAACCAGAAGCTGTCCGGTCTCGCCGGCAACGATCTGGCCGCCCTGCTGAGCGAGCGAGGCGTCGAC
The DNA here is from genome assembly GCA_009380095.1 of Streptosporangiales bacterium. GTDB lineage: Bacteria > Actinomycetota > Actinomycetes > Streptosporangiales > Streptosporangiaceae > WHSL01. Next base: position 24,546 of record WHSL01000054.1, read on the forward strand.
ACGGTGTTCGTGACCGGCGTGGCCACGAACCTGACCGTCGAGCAGACCGCGCGCCACGGCACCGACCTCGGGTTCACGGTGCATGTGGTCAGCGACGGCGTGGCCGCGGCCGATGACGCCGTACACGCCGCCTCGCTGGCGAACCTCGAGATGACCACGGCCGGCTGCCGCACCGCCGCAGAGGCACTGGCGTGGCTGAGGGGCGACGCCTGATCCCCCTCGATTTCCTGTCCTCAGGGCGTTCCCGGCGCGAAACCGATGACTACACTGCGGATGGACGACTCAGCGGATTGTGACGTGAGGTGCTAACGTGACGGGTGAATCAGCGCGGCCTGCCGATCTGCGTACAGACGTTCCGCACCCGGCGCGCATCTACGACTATCTGCTGGGCGGGAAGGACAACTTCCCCGCCGACCGTGAGGCGTCCGCGGAGATCACCGAGCATTGGCCGAGTCTGCCGAAGTCCATGCGGGCCAACCGGGACTTCATGGCGCGTCTCACGCACCACCTTGCCGCTGAGCAGGGCATCCGCCAGTTCCTCGACATCGGCACCGGCCTGCCGACCGCACCCAACATGCACGAGGTGGCCCAGTCGGTCGCGCCCGAGTCGCGGGTCGTCTATGTCGACAATGACCCCATCGTGCTGGTGCACGCGCGCGCCCTGCTGACCAGCAACCCGGCGGGCCGGACGCGGTACATCGACGCCGACCTGCACGACCCGGACTCCATCCTGGCGAACCCGGGGCTGCGCGAGATCCTCGACTTCGACCACCCGATCGCGGTCACCCTGATAGCGGTCCTGCACTACATCGAGGACGAGCAGGAGGCGGCCGGCATCGTCGACCGGCTCATGCGCCCGATGCCGCCGGGCAGCGTTCTGGCCCTGTCCACGACGACGCACGAGAGCAACCCCGACGAGGTGCGCGCCGGCATGGCCGCCTACCGGGCCCGCGGCATCCCCGCGAAGGAGCGCACCAAGGCCGAGGTGGAGGCGTTCTTCACCGGACTGGACCTGCTCGACCCCGGCGTCGTACTCGCCAACCACTGGCATCCCGCGCCGGGGAAGCCGATGGAGGACGACCGCAACGTCCAGGTGTACGGCGGCGCCGCGGTCAAGCCCGCCTAGAGCCGGTCCGGCGGACTCGCCGGGCGTGTCAGGCGGCGCGGACCGGCAGTGACGTCAGGCCGTGCATGAGCATCCCCTCCCGCCAGGCGAGCTCGTGTGCCGGTACGGTCAGCTCGAGCGCGGGGAAGCGCTCCAGTAGTTGCCGGAAGGCGACCGCACCCTCGACGCGGGCCAGTGGCGCGCCCAAGCAGTAGTGGATGCCGTGTCCGAAGGCCAGGTGCTGACCCGCCTTCCTAGTGACGTCGAACCGGTCCGCGTCGTCGTACTGCCCGGCGTCGCGGTTCGCGGCGAGCAGAGAGACGAGGATGAGCTGCCCCGCGGGGATGTCCACCCCGCCGATGGTCACGGGCTCCGTGGTGAAGCGGAGGGTGGAGGTGCTGATCGGGCCGTCGTAGCGGAGGAACTCCTCGATCGCGTCGGGCAGGAGTCCGAGGTCCGCGCGGAGGCGGGCCAGTTGATCGGGATGGCTGAGCAGCGCGAGCATGCCGTTGCTGATCAGGTGGACCGTCGTCTCGTGCCCGGCGACCAGGAGCAGCCACGCGGTGCTGACGAGCTCGGTCTCGTTCAGCCGCCCGCCTTCGTCGTGCACCTGCACCATGGCGCTGATCAGGTCGTCGGCGGGCTGGGCTCGCTTGGCCGCGCACAGGTCGGTCAGGTACGCCAGCGTCTCCTCGGCCGCCGCGACGACCTCCTTCGGGTCGCCGGCCGAGCCTTCGATGGTCGTGCTGGACAAATGGATCATCCGGGGCCAGTCGGCCTCGGGCACGCCGATCACCATCGCGGGCAGCGGGACCGCGTAGTCCTTGAACACGTCGGGATCGTTCCTGAAGGCCTTGCTGATCCGGGGGTCGGTCATCGCGGCCTTGACGTCCTCGTACCGGGTCACCAGCCAGACCTTGACCCCTTGGCCGGTGGCGGTCTGCGTCACCGGGCCCTCGTGTCGCAGCCGGGCGAAGACCTGATGCGGGTCGCGCAGATAGTCCTGATCGAAGACGCTGTCGATCACCGTGCTCCTCCCGTGGGCGCGCGGCCAGTATCGGCGAGCGCGGACCGGAGGCCCAGACGCCCGCCTACAGGTCGTCCACATCCGGCCCACGGGAGCGGTGCGGCTGCGCGGTCAGCCTTGCCGGCGTAGCCGGTACCACTGGGGCGAGCTTCTGTTCATCGGCCAGCCCAGCCCGGCGGTTTCGGCGGGCTGCACGTCGAGCAGCTCCCAGTCCGGGAAGGCGGCCTCGACCTCGGCCTGGGACACTCCGCCCATCAGGGAGCGCAGCCGGGTGGGGCCGAAGGCGAGCATCAGCACCGTCGCGTCCGGGTTGGCCAGCGCGGAGACGCCCTGTCCCTGGGCCCGTTGCTGTTCGGTGTCGAACCCCTGGAAGCAGCCGATGTCGAGGATGAAGTCGAACGTGCCCAGGCCGGCTGAGGGCAGGTCCGTCACGTCGCCCACGACGTACGTGATCTCCTCCGGTCCCTGGCGCTTGGCCGCCGCGATCGCGTCCGGCACGTAGTCGACGCCGACCGTCTCCCAGCCCCGGCGGGCGAGCTCGGGGGTGAACTGGCCACGGCCGCAGCCGAGGTCGAGGGCTCGGCCCAGCGGCTGGGAGCGCTCGGTCACCTCGCGATCCAGCAGCGCGGCGATGCCGGCGGCCGCGGCCTGGCCGTAGCGCTCCCAGGGCGTGATGCCGAAGCGGTACATGCGGGCGTAGTTCGTCACGTGCCGACCCTACGCGCGGTTGCGTACGGGCCCGGGCGCGGCGTGCGCGGGATTGCGTACGGGACGAGCCGCCGCCGGGCCGACGACGTGCGGCCGCACTCGGACGAAGCTGATGCCGTCTCCACCAGCATCGACCGATCGGAGCACGACATGTCGCAACGCACTCTCCTCGGCACCCAATGGCCCGGATGGCTCCTGCTGGGCCTGATCGCCCTCGGCCTGCCCCGGACCGCACTCGCGGACCTGGGCATCGTCACCCCGGAGAGCTCCTGGATCTACTACGTGCTCGCCCTCACCCCGTTCGCCGTCTGGTTCGCGGTGGCGATCCTTCGCCGGACCCGCAGCCCGATCAAGGACCATCTCGTCGCCGGGGCGCTCTACGGGCTCTCGCTGGTCATCGTGCACGAGGCGCTCTGGGCCACAGGAGCGTCGCTCGGGCAGTACCCACCGCAGAGCGCCATCACCTTCGCCGAGCGGTTCGGCCCGGCCCTGCGCGACCTGGCGACGCACGGCTACACGACGCTGATCGCCATGGTGATCGGTCTCGGCGTCGGCGTCATCGCTGCGATCGTAGCCGCCGTGTCCAACCGCGTCCGGGCGCGGGCATGACGACCCCCGGGTGGGCCGGCTCGGCGAGTCAGCCCACCGGGGTCGTCCCCAGCGTCTTGAGCGCGGGCATCACCTCGGCGGCGAACAGCTCCATGCTCGTGACGACCCGGTCGTGCGGCATGTACCTCGTCGCCGAGGACTCGCTGAGCGACGGGCTCCGCGCATATCGGCAGGTCCTCTACGAGCCCGGCTCCGAGGTGCGGCCGCGCGCCGGCACCGAGGTGCTCGCCCGGCTCGGGGATCCGTACTTCACCCGGACCCACGACAGGTTCACCTCTCACGCCCAGACGCCGTACGAGCGGACCAGTGAGCGCCCGGCGATCACCAGGCACGGCCGGGTGATCTACTGCGCCAACCCGCTGTTCGCGGGGCTACCGGCGGCACGCGGTGCCCTACTACCGCGAGCTCGTGGACGAGCTGCTGGACCTCCTAGCGCCCGGCCGCCTGGTGTCCGCGCCTGACCTGCCCACCACGGCCGAGGTCACGGTCATGCGCCAGCCGTACCGGCTCGTCGTGCACGTGATCCACGCCGTCCCCCAGCACCGCGGCCGGGACGTGGAGATCGTCGAGGACGTCCTGCCCCTGCACGACGTCCGCCTGGGCGTACGCGCCGGTCTCGAGGTGACGAACGTTTCCCTCGCCCCTGAGGGAAGGAAACTCCCCCACGAGACCATCGACGGCGTGACCTGGGTGACCGTGCCCGAAGTCCGACTCCACCAGGTCATCGTCTTCGAGTAGTGACCGCCTGGGCGGAGGGCTCAGCTGAACGTGCGCCGGTAGGTCTGAGGGCTGACGCCGGTCGTGCGTTTGAAGCGGTCGCGGAAGGCGGTGGGGGAGCCGAAGCCGACCTGGGCGCCGATGCGTTCGACCGGGTGCTCCGTGGTCTCCAGCAGGTGCTGGGCCCGGCGGATGCGGGCCCGGTGGAGCCACTGGAGCGGGGTGCTGCCGGTCTGTTCGCGGAAGCGGCGGATCAGGGTCCGGGTGCTGGTCCCGGACTGCGCGGCGATGTCGGCGAGGGTGAGGTCGCGGCCCAGGTTGTCCCGCAGCCAGGTGAGCAGCGGTTCGAGGGTGGATCCCTGCGGGGTGGGCGCGTGGTCGGAGACGATGAACTGCGCCTGCCCGCCCTCCCGTTCGAGGGGCATCACGGACAGCCGGGCGGCGTCGGCGGCGACGGCCGAGCCGTAGTCGCGGCGGATCATGTGCAGGCACAGGTCCAGGCCCGCGGCGGCGCCGGCCGAGGTGAGGAACTGTCCGTTGTCGACGTAGAGGACGTCCGGGTCGACCTCGATGTCCGGGTAGGTGGCGGCCAGGAGTCCGGCCGCCAGCCAGTGGGTGGTTGCCCGCAGCCCGTCGAGGAGGCCGGTGGCGGCGAGTGGGAAGGTGCCCGAGCAGATGGAGGCGATGCGCGTGCCGTCGGCGGCGGACGACCGCAGTGCGTCGCGTACGCGGGGAGTGAGCGGTGCGACGGGGTCTGCGACACCCGGCACGATGATCGTGTCCGCGTCCTGGAGGCCCCCGAGATCCCAGGGGGCGCGCAGGGTGAAGGTCCCGGCGTCGATCTCCTCGCGCTCGGCGCACACACGGACCTGATAGCCGGGGCGCCCGTCGGGGAGGCGGGCGCGGGTGAAGACCTCGATCGGGGTGGACAGGTCGAACGGGATCACCTGGTCCAGCGCGAGCACCGCGATGGTGTGCATGGCCGGAACATACCGCCTCGCCGGGCGGTGGCTCCGGACCGAATGCCCGGATAACCCCATGTCACCGTGGCTCTGGGCTCTCTCAGACGCTTGGCGATATCCCGTTGAAAGATGTCATTCACGCCACTGGGAGAACGCGACGCTAGCCGGTTGACTTCGGAACGTCCCGACAGACCTCCATGCGCCCGAAGGATCTCTGGTCATGAGCTACGTATTGCCCATCTTCGTCGGCGTCGCCTACTGCCTGCTGATGTCCCTGATCAGAGAACCGCACCGGCGCCGC
>WHSL01000177.1 GCA_009380095.1 Streptosporangiales bacterium
GGTGGGGTGGGTGTAAGTGGGACTGTGGCTCGGTGGGCACGGTGAAAAGCCCCCTATCCGGCCCACGGCCCCCGGCGCTTCCCGCCGGGCGGCTCGGCGGCCGGCGTGTCCGGTGGATGCCGAGGTTGCGGGACCCTCATTCGTCCGGAACGCATCGACGGTAACGGCCGTGCACCGTCGTCACCTCGTATCAAGCCGAAGGTTCCGCGTATCAGCCGCGTATCCGCCGCATCGGAGGAGGGCCGCTCGCCGTGGCCGACCTTGGATGGAGGCCGTAGCCGGAGGAAGGGTGGCGGGTCAGGGGGGCGACCGACCGGGGGTGGCGTGTCAGGGTCAGGCGACCGGCGGGGGCGGCGGGCCGCGGGCGACGGGCCGACGTCGGGCGAAGGGTCGGGCGACTGGGCGGGGCGGGGCAGCGCGTCGGGGTGGGGCGGGGCAGCGCGTCGGGGTGGGGCGGCGCGCCGGGGTGGGGCGGTGGATCGCGTCTATTCGTCGTCTTGGGTCGGCTCGGGGAATTCGGCTTGGAGGAGTTCGGTGAGGCGGGTGCGGCGGGGTGGGGCGGGGACGGACCGAACCGCCTGGGCGAGGGTCGCGCCCGCGCCGTGTACGACGGAGAGGTGGCGTTCGCCGTGGTTGAAGGCGGTGTAGACGAGTGGCCGGGAGAGGGCGCCCGCCACGTCGCCTGGCAGCACCGCGACCGCGGCCGGCCAGCGTCCGCCGTGCGCCCGGTGGACCGTCGTCGCCCAGCCGTGCCGCAGCTCATCCAGGCCGGCGACGGGTAGCGAGAGGTCGACGGGCGACCCGTCGGCGCCGGGGAACCGTACGGTCAGGCCGTCCGTCCCGGCCCTCACCACCTCGCCGAGATCCCCGGAGGGCAGACCGTACCGGGATCGGTCCGTGGTGACGACGACCCGATCGCCCGGGTCGAATCCGCCGTACGCGCCGGGGCCGGGGTTGAGCCGCGCCTTCAGCGCCTCGTTCAGCGCCGCCGTACCCGCCGCGCCCCGGTGCACGGGTGTGACGACCTGCACCTCGCCGGCCGGGATGCCGAGCGCGCGGGGGATCGAGTCGGTGACGAGCTGGACGGTACGGTGCGCCGCCTCCGCCGCGTCCCGTACCTGCACCACGACGACGGACCGCTCCGGATCCTCGGCCGACGGAAGCGCCCCATCTCGGACCCCGGCGACCAGCCGCCGCAACGGTTCCGGACGGGACGCCGCCGCCGGAGCCCCGGCCGCGTCGGGGAGATGGGCGTACGGTAGGCAGATCGCCGCGTCGGCGAACACGCGCCCCGGCCCCGCCGAGGGAAGCGCCGCCGGATCGCCGGCCAGCAGCAGCCGCGCCCCGTCGGCGCACGCCGCGACCAGCGCCACCGCGGACCGTACGTCGAGCAGCTCCGCCGCCCCCACCACGATCAGGTCGGCTTCGACCGGCCAGTCCTCACCGCGCGCGTACGGCCCCCCGGCCCCCTGCGGCTCGAGCAGCTCGTGCAGCGGGACGGCCGGCAGTCCGGTGAGCGCGCCGAGGCGCCGTGCCGCGGGGGCGGTCGGCGCGGTGAGCACGATCTCCAGCCCTTGCTCGTCGAGGATCGCGGCGAGTGCGGAGACGACCGCGGCGAGACCGTCCTCGGAGTCGTGCCCGGCGATCGCGACGGCCTTGGCCAGTACGGCGAGCACGACCTCCCGGACCGGGCCGTCCAGCCCGTCCAGCGCGGCGTTCGCGGCCTCCGGGTCGCCGGGGAGCTCGGCGGTGCCGACGAGGCGTGCGAGCCCGGCAGCGAGCGCGTCCTCCGCGTCCCCGAGCGCGGCTGTGGCCAGCAGCGACTCGGGCTCGCCGTCGTCGCCGGGGGCGGAGTCGTACGCGTTCACCAGCCCGTCGTTCAGCGCCGCCTCCAGGGCCGCGGTGGGGTCGGCGAGCCCGAGCCCGGACAGCGCGGAACCGATCCGACGGGTCGGGACGGCGGTGTGCCCGTCGCGGGCGGCGCGGGCCAGCAGGTGGCCGACGAGGGCGCGGCCGCGGCGCGGGTCGCCGGGGCGGGCGCGGTCGCCGAGCAGCCGCCGGGCGACGTAGTCGGCCTGTTCGGGTTTGATCTCGGGCAGCGCGAGCAGCAGCCACGGGTCCTCCCGTAGCCGCTCGGCCGCTCCCGCCCCGAGCCGCCGCGCGGCGGCCACGGCCAGCTCCTCGGGCACCCCGAGCGGCACCAGCAGCTCGCGGCAGCCATCGCCCTCCGGCGCCGCCGCGTCCGGGCCTGCACCGTCCAGGCCGGCCCTGTCCGGATCGGCACCGTCCGTGCCGGCACCGTCCGTGCCGGCACCGTCCGCGTCGGCACCGTCCGCGTCGGCCACGTCCGCGTCGGCCACGTCCGGGTCGGCGCCCGCCGGGCCCTCCGTAGTCGAGTCGCCCGCCGCGCCAGGCGCGGCAGGCGTGTTCAGCTGATCGGTCACGTCCGGTCCGTCCACTCCTTCAGGCCTCCGGGCCTCGCGGCGCGGACGACGACACGTCGTCCAGCGCCTCACCGATCTCCCGCGGCAGCGCGATCTCCTCGGCCTGCAACACGCCGGTGAGCTGCGCCGCGGTACGCGCCCCGACGATCGCCGCGGACACGCCGGGCCGGTCCCGCACCCAGCACAGCGCCACGGACGTGGGCGTCACCCCGAGCCCGTCGGCCGCCGTGCACACCGACTCCACGATGCGCCGGCTGCGCTCGTCCCCGTACGGCCGGACGAACTCCGCGAAGTGCGGCGTCGCGGCCCGTGAGTCCGCGGGGACCCCGGTGCGGTACTTCCCCGTGAGCACCCCGCGCCCGAGCGGCGACCAGGCGAGCAGCCCCACCCCGGCGTCACCGGCGGCCGCCGCGAGCTCACCCTCGGGCCGCCGGTTGAGCAGCGAGTACTCCACCTGGTCCGACACGATCGGCGTCCGCCCCGGCCAGGAACGCTGCAGCGCGGCCGCCTTGGCCAGCTGCCAGCCGGTGAAGTTGGAGACGCCCGCGTACCGCACCTTGCCGGCGGTGACGGCAGCGTCCAGCGCGGACAAGGTCTCCTCCAGCGGTGTACGGGGGTCGAAGCAGTTGACCTGCCACAGGTCGAGGTGGTCCACGCCGAGCCGGGTGAGCGTGGCGTGCAGCGCGTCGAGCAGGTGCCCGCGGGAGGTGTCGGGACCCTGGTGGGTCTGCCCGGCCTTGCCGGCGATGACCACGTCGGAGCGGCGTACGGTCCCGGCGAGCAGCCGCCCGAGCACGCGCTCGGCGTCCCCGTCGCCGTGCCAGTCGGCGGTGTCCAGCAGGGTGCCCCCGGCGTCGGCGAACGCGGTGAGCTGACCCGCCGCCTCCTCCTCCGTGGTGTCCCGCCCCCACGTCATCGTGCCGAGGCCGAGGCGTGACACGCGCAGGCCGCAGGTGCCGAGCTGTCGCTGCTCCATGGCGCGGAGGCTACCGCCACCGGCGCCGGTCGCGCCCATGACCGCGCCGGAAGCGCTTCCACAGGGGGTCACCGCGGATCACAGCCAGCCGCTCCGGCGGAACGCCCGGTACAGCAGCACGCACGACACGACCATCACCGCGACCGCGAGGGGGTAGCCGACGATCCAGTGCAGCTCGGGCATGTGGTCGAAGTTCATGCCGTAGATCCCGGCCACCATGGTGGGCACGGCGATTATCGCGCCCCAGGCGGAGATCCGCCGCATGTCCTCGTTCTGCCGCAGGCTGACCTGGGTGAGGTGCGCGCTGAGCACCGAGGTGAGCAGCTCGTTGTAGGAGGCGACCTGGCCGCTCACCCGGATCGCGTGGTCGGTCACGTCGCGGAAGTACGCATGGATCGCCTCCGGCAGCAGCAGGTGCACGCCCAGCGCGGAGAACTGTTGCAGCACCGGCACCAGCGGGTCGACGGCGTTGCGGAACTCCAGCACCTCTCGCTTGAGGGAGTAGATGTTCTCGACGAGGTTGGGCGTGCCCGGCCGGAACACCCGCTGCTCCAGCTCCGTTATGTCGGTCTGCACCTCGTCGGCGATCTTCACGTACGCGTCCACCACCACGTCGCAGACCGTGTAGAGCACTGAGGCAGGGCCGGCCTTCTGCACCTTGGGGTCGGCCTCGAGGCGGCGGCGCGCCCCGGTCAGCGGGTTGCCCTCGCCGTGCCGGACGGTGATCACGAAGTTCGCCCCGATGAACAGCATGATCTCGCCGGTCTCGATGTCGGACGTGCCGTCCAGGTAGCGCAGCGACTTGAGCACGACGAAGACCATGTCCCCATACCGCTCCGCCTTGGGACGCTGGTGGGCGTGGACCGCGTCCTCCACGGCGAGCGGGTGCAGCTTGAGCTCCTCGGTGACGAGGCCGAACTCCTCCTGTGTCGGCTGGAAGAGGCCGATCCACATGAACGCGTCGCCGCTCGCCGCGCGGGCACGGTCCAGCGCGTCGCTGAGGTCGCCCTCGACCTCCTCGCGACGGCCGTCCTGATAGATCGCGCAGTCGACTATCACGAGGTACGAGCGTAGGCCAACGGGCCGACAATTCCGTGGAACCGGATCGTCACTAAGATCGCTGTTGTGACCACGGTTCTCCTGGTACGTCATGGCCTGACCCGGATGACCGGCCCGGTGCTGGCCGGCTGGACGCACGGCGTCCACCTCGACGATCGCGGCCGGGAACAGGCGCGTCGCGTCGCCGACCGGCTCGCGCCGGTCCCGCTCACCGCCGTCGTGGCGAGCCCGCTGGAGCGCTGCCAGGAGACGGCGGCCGCGATCCTCGCCGAGCGCGACGGGGCGGGGATCCGTACGGACGAAAGGTTCGGCGAGTGCCGGTACGGCGACTGGACCGGCAGGCCGATCGCCGAGCTCGCCAAGGAGCCGCTGTGGCGGGTCGTCCAGGCCCATCCGAGCGCCGCGCGCTTCCCGGGAGCGGACGGCGAGTCCCTCGCCGAGGTGCAGCACCGCGCGGTGGCCGCGGTCCGGGACTGGAACCGCCGGTTCGGGCCGGACGCCACGTACCTGGTCTGCACGCACGGTGACGTGATCAAGGCGATCGTGGCGGACGCGCTCGGCCTGCATCTGGACCTGTTCCAGCGGATCCAGGCGGACCCGTGCTCGCTGACCGTGATCCGCTACACCGAGCTGCGCCCGTTCGTGGAGCGGGTCAACGACACCGGCGGGGACGTCACCGGGCTGGTGCCGAAACCGGCCGGGCGCCCGGCGAAGCGCCGCTGGTGGCGCCGCCGTACCGGGAGCGAGGCTCAGGGCTCTGACGCGCACGTCGGGGGCGGTGCCGGTGGCGACACCGGACGGTAGCCGACCGGCGATAGGGTCGAACCATGCCGCTGTTCGTGTACGACCCGCCCGAACGCTTCGTCGTGGGCGCCGTCGGCAGCCCGGGGGAGCGCACCTTCTTCCTGCAGGCCCGGGACGCCGACCGGCTGACGAGCGTGGTGCTGGAGAAGCTGCAGGTCGCCGCCCTGGCCGAGCGGCTCGAGGAGCTCCTGGACGAGCTGGTGCGGCGCAGCGGCGGAGACCCGGTGGTGCCGGTCGTCGCGCCGGCCGAGCTGGTGGACGACGGGCCGCTCGAGCAGCCCATCATGGAGGACTTCCGGGCCGGCGCGATGGCCCTGGCGTGGGATCCGGAGCACGAGCGCATCGTGATCGAGGCGCAGGAGGCCGGCGAGGACGACGAGGTCGAGCCGCTCTCGGAGGAGGAGCCGCCGGAGGGCCGCGACGTGCTCCGAGTGATGATCACCCCGGGCGAGGCGCGCGCGTTCGCCCAGCGTGCGATGCAGGTCGTCGCCGCCGGCCGCCCGCCCTGCCCGCTCTGCGGGTTGCCGCTGGACAGCGGTGGCCACGTCTGCCCTCGGCAGAACGGCCACCGAGACGCCACACTTGAGTCGTGACCGAGCTGCGGCCGGCGGGTTCACCCGTCGAAGGGGAGCGCGCTCTCAGGCTGCTGCGCGAGGGGCGCCTCACGGTCGAGGGGCGGCTGGTGGATGCGTCCAACGCCACGCTGTACTGCACGGTCGAGCTCGATGGCATGTCCGCCAACTGCGTCTACAAGCCCATCGCGGGGGAGCGGCCGCTGTGGGACTTCCCGGACGGCACGCTGGCCGGCCGTGAGGTGGCGGCGTACGCGGTCTCGCACGCGCTCGGCTGGGAGGTCGTCCCGCCGACCGTGCACCGCGACGGGCCGTTCGGTCCCGGCATGTGCCAGCTGTGGATCCACGCCGACACCGGCGTCGACCTGCTGGAGCTGGCCCGCGACGAGGGCCACGCGGGCCTGCGGCGGATGGCGATATTCGACGCGGTGGTGAACAACTCCGACCGCAAGATCGGGCACCTGCTGCCCACGCCCGGCGGCCACCTGTACGGCTGCGACCACGGGGTCTGCTTCTCCGTGGACTACAAGCTCCGCACCGTGCTGTGGCAGTGGCAGGGCGAGAGCCTTCCCGAGGACACCATCGCCGACCTGCGGCGGCTACGGCGGGCGCTGGAGTCCGGCCCGCTCGCCGAGGAGCTGCGCACGCACGTCACGGAGCGGGAGGTGTGGGCCGCCCGGCGCCGTGTGGAGCTGCTGGTGGAACACGGCATCCACCCCTACCCCTCGGAGGACTGGCCCTCCGTCCCCTGGCCCCCGGTGTAGCGCGAACTGTCCGGGAGTTCAGCGCCGCTGAACTGGCGAAATGTGTTTGATCGTTATCGTCTGCGGCCTTGCAGACGGTTTGACTCTGCAAACATTTCCCCGCCCAAACCCGGCAAGCACGAGGGGACAGAGACGTGAAGAGGTACGGAGCGCTGGCGCTGGCCTGCGCCACGCTGCTCGCTTCGGGCTGCTCGGCGATCAAGGAGGTCGCCCAGTCCGCGATGAGTGACGAGGAAGCGCGCAGTGTCGCCACCGAGTACGTGACGGCGTTCAACGCGGCCGCACCGGCGTACGACATCGGGGCCGTCAAGAGGATCGAGACGGGCTCGCTGCTCGAGGGCCGCGAGGCGGAGTTCAAGGTCCTCGAGAAGAACGACTACAAGTTCACCGAGCGGCGCGTGATGAAAGAGGTCATGGTGCCGATGATGAGCAACTACCCGAAGTGGTTCGCGGCGCCGGTGCGCTCGAAGGTGCCGGGGGAGAGCGGTGAGTACGAGGACCTCATGATCTTCGTCCAGGAGAAGGAGGGCGCGCCGTGGCTGGCCGCCTCCTCCGCCACCGTCGACCCCGAGGTCGAGGAGGTGCTCGGCTCCGCGGTCAAGCCGGAGACGGTCCCCGAGGTCGCCGACGCGAACGACGGTGGCCTGGTGATGCCGCCGGCGAAGCTGCCCGCCGCGCACGCGCACGCGATCCGGTACGGCGCCAAGAGCCCGCAGACGGACCGCTTCAGCGGCTCGCAGGACACCACGGACGAGTACAAGCTGCTCATGGAGGCGCACACCTTCTTCAAGAAGAGCCGGTGGGCCGGCAAGACCACGGTCTCCGCCGCGCCGCACCCGTCGTACGCGCTCCGCACGCAGAGCGGCGGGGCCCTCGTCTTCTACGCCGTCGACATCAAGGGCTCCTACAAGGCGGTGAGCCGGGCGGCCGACGAGGTGTCGTGGAGCAACGACTGGGGTGAGCTGTACCCGGGGCTCGTCGGGAAGACCCACCTGAGGCGGAAGGTCACCCGCGTCGAGCGCAACGAGTACGTCGCGTACGTTCCGCCCGAGGGCCAGGGCAAGATCCGCGTCGTGGCCGCCCGGTGGACCCCGGTCGGCGTCAAGGGGACGTGACCGTTCGTCCCGACCCGGGGACCCGGCGGCGGGCCGCCCGCGGGCGACGGTTACGGTGCTGGTGACCGGGCCGCGCGGTCCCGGGGAGGAGCGGCTCATGTGCACGGTCGTCGTCTGTCACCGGCCGGGGTCCGCGGTGCCGCTGCTCTTCGCCGGGATCCGGGACGAGATGATCGGCCGCGCGTGGGAGCCACCCGGGCGCCACTGGGATGCGTACCCGGGCCTGATCGGCGGGCGTGACCTGTTGGCGGACGGCACCTGGATGGCGTTGAATCCGGCCGAGGGGCGGGTGGCGGGGGTGCTCAACGGGCGCGGTACGGATGCGGATGAGCGCGGCCGGCGCTCCCGGGGGGAGCTGCCGTTGCGCGCGGCCGCCACCGGTGACCTCGATGTGCCGGAGGCCGAGCTCGCCCACTTCGACGCGTTCCACCTCGTCCTCGGCGACCGCTCCGGCGTCCGCATGTGGAGCTGGGACGGCTCGGCGCTGAAGCCGGCCGGGCTCGACCCGGGCACGCACACCGTGGTCAACACCGGTATCGACTCGGACGAGCCGCGGGCCGCGCGGTTCGCGTCGCTGTTCGCCGCCACGCCGCCCACCCCGCGCCTCGCCGGCGGCACGGTGCAGACGCCCGCCGAGGCGTGGGGGGAGTGGCTGCCGCTCGCCGAGGGCGACGGGCTGAGCTTCGATGATCCCGCCGCGGTCATCCATCACCGCCCGCTGCCCGACGGGCGGATCTGGGGCACCACGTCGGTCTCGCTCGTCGCGATCGGCGACGGCGGGGTGCGCTACGACTTCTCCGGCCGCCCCGGCGACTCCGGCGCCTGGCGGACCCTGCTCCCGGTCGGCTGAGCCCTCAGACGCGGAGCCGCACGCCCAGCAGGGCGTCGGCGAGATCGGCCAGCAGGCCGGGCGCGGCGGTGTCCGAGCCGCCCACCCCGTGCGCCTGATCCACCCAGCGGTCGATCGCGGCGAGCGCGCCGGGGGAGTCGAGGTCGTCGGCGAGCCGTTCCCGTACGGCCTCCAGCAGCCCGTCCGCGGACGGCGCGGAGCCCAGCGCCGCGGCCTCACGCCATCGCGCCAGTCGGTCCGCGGCGCGGGTCAGGTGGGCGTCGAACCACTCCCAGTCGGTGCGGTAGTGGTGGTCGAGCAGGGCGAGGCGGATCGCCATCGGGTCGGTACCGGACTCACGGAGCTTGGACACGAACACCAGGTTCCCGCGCGACTTGGACATCTTCTCGCCGTCCAGGCCGACCATCGCCACGTGCACGTACGTGTCCGCGAAGACGGGCTCCCCGGTCAGCACGTGCGCGTGCGAGGCCCCCATCTCGTGGTGCGGGAAGGCCAGGTCGGTGCCCCCGCCCTGGACGTCGAAGCCCATGCCGAGGTGCTCCAGCGCGATCGTGGTGCACTCCACGTGCCACCCCGGACGGCCCGGCCCGAGCGGCGACTCCCAGGACGGCTCGCCCTGCCGGGCGGCGCGCCAGAGCAGCGGGTCGACCGGGTCCTTCTTGCCGGTACGGTCCGGGTCGCCGCCGCGCTCGGCGGACAGCTCCACCATCGCGGCGTGCTCCAGCCGCGCCACCTCGCCGAAGCCGCGGTCCGCCGCGACCGAGAAGTAGACGTCGTCATCGACGTCGTACGCGGCGCCCTTGGCCCGCAGCTCCCGGACCCGCTCCGCGATCAGCGGCACCGACTCCACGGCCCCGATGTAGCGCTCCGGCGGCAGCACCCGCAGCGCGGTCATGTCGGCGCGGAACAGCTCGATCTCGCGCTCGGCGAGCTCCTGCCAGTCCTCCCCGGTCTCCCGGGCGCGGTCCAGCAGCGGGTCGTCCACGTCGGTGGCGTTCTGTACGTACCGCACCTCCAGCCCGGCGTCCCGCCAGACGCGCCCGACCAGGTCGAACGTCAGGTACGTGAACGCGTGCCCCAGGTGCGTGGCGTCGTACGGGGTGATGCCGCAGACGTACATCCGGGCGACACCCTCACCGATGGAGGCGGGGTCGGGGGTGGGGCGCGGGGCGCCGGTGCTCGCGTCGAGGACGTGGAGCGGCCGGCCCGTGCCGGGCAGCCGAGGGACCTCGGGAGCGGGCCAGGATCGCATGCTTCGCAGCCTATATCTGACCTCGCGGCGCACCGGACGGAGGGGATCACCTGGCGCGGAGGCGGGCCGTGCGCTGGTCAATTTCTGCCATGATGTCCCGTTGTCCGTTCCATTCGGGGGATCGTCACAGAGCGAGGCTGACGTGATGCGAATCGTGGCAGGCGGCCTGGTCATGGCCGTCTGTGCGACGTTCTCGGCGGGGTGCGCCCAGGTCGAGAACCTCCTGGGCACCTCCGCGCCCAAGGCCGGGCCGTCGTCCAAGCCGCCGGAGCCGGCCCCCGCGCTCAGCGCGGCCGAGGCGAAGCGCGTGGTGGTCACCTGGGCCCGGGCCTTCAACCGGGCCGCCAAGAAGTACGACATCAAGGCCGCGGAGAAGATCGAGACCGGCGCCCTGCTGGAGGGCCACCGCGCGGAGTTCAAGATCATGCGGATCAACGACCTGCTGGTCCCCCCGATGCGCGCCACGTCGGACGTGACGATCCCGAGGTTCACCGGCTGGCCCAAGTGGTTCACCGCCACGATGACCAGCAAGGGCGAGACCACCGTCGTCGACCAGGTGGTCTTCGTGCAGCTGGCGCGGGGCGGGCCATGGCAGGCCGCGTCCGACACCGTCGTGGACAGGAAGGTGACCAAGGCGCTGGGCCGCGGCGTGAACGCGCCCGCCGACGCCGAGGTGGTCCCGGCCGGCGACACCACGCTGCGGATCGCCCCCGGCCGGCTCGCCGCCGCGCACGCGCACGCCGCCCGGTACGGCGCCAGGAGCCCGCACACCAAGCTCTTCGGCTCCGCCTCGGAGACGGCCGGCGAGTACGCCGAGCTGATGAAGGCGCACCGGCTCTTCAAGAAGAACGGCTGGTCCGGCCGCACCACCGTCTACGGCTCGGCACACCCGATGTACGCCCTCCGTACCGCCTCCGGCGGCGCGGTGGCGTTCTACGCGGTGGACCGCAAGGCAACGTACAAGCGCGTCAAAGGCGACATGTCGTTCTCCTGGAGCGGCGGCATCGGCAAGCTCTACCCCGCGCTGCTCGGCAGGGAGTACGCCGAGGACGAGTTCACCCGGGTCGAGCGTACGGAGTACGCCACATACATCCCGCCGCAGGGCAAGGGCAAGGTTCACGTCCTCGCGTCCCGCTGGACGCCGGTGAGCGCCGAGGGCGCCTGACCCGGAGGCGGGGCACGGTGCACCGCCGTCGGTGAACCGCCGTGCCGTACAGGCAAAACGCCAGGTTTCCGGCGAACGGCCCCCGATTCCTGCCACTATTCCCTTGATCGCCCGCCAGGGGGCAGGGCGGCCGAGATCATGACCGGGGATCGAGGACGGGGGACGTGAGGCGCATCAGGGCGGGGCTCGCCGGGCTGGCCTGTGCCGGTCTGCTGAGTTCTGGGTGCGCGGCGATCGAGGACACGTTCGCCCCGCGTCCGACGGCGACGCCGACGCCCGCCGCCGCGTCCCCGGCCAGCGCGGGGGCGGCGATCACCGCCGCCGAGGCACGGCGCGTCGCCGCGGCGTACGCGCAGGCGTACAACCGCGCCGCGGCCAGGCTCGACGGCGACGCGCTCACCGGCATCGAGACCGGGCCGCTGCTCTTCGGCCACCAGGCCGAGCTCACCATCCGGAAGAAGGCCGGCCGGCCCGCCGCGGCGTTGCGCGCGCTGCCCGACGTGTCGGTGCCCCGTGAGGCGGGGGACGGGAAGTGGTTCGTGGCGCCGATGGCCACCACGGCGCCGGCCACCCGCCGCCTGGTGCTGTTCGAGTGGGACGGCGCGGGCAGCTGGAAGGCCGTCTCCGACACGGTCGCCGACCTCGCGGTCGCCCGTGCGCTGCGCGGCCGGCTGACGCCGCGCGACCCCGGCGCCGCCGTGCCCGCCACGGCCA
>WHSL01000044.1 GCA_009380095.1 Streptosporangiales bacterium
CCATTGACACCTGATGAGATGCCGCTCTAGCTTGCAAACAAACGATCGGTTGTTTCAACCCTGTGAACAGAGAGGGTCCGACCGATGACCTCTGACGGTGGAGCGGCCGTGGACTTCAGGACCCGTGCGCGGAAGTGGCTGGAGGCCAACGCGCGCCCGACGAGCGACGCCGAGGACCGCCCCCGCGCCGGGATCCCCGAGGCCAAGGCGTTTCAGGCGGCCCTGTACGACGCCGGCCTCGCCGGCATCACCTGGCCGAAGGAGTACGGCGGGCAGGGCCTGACCGAGGCCGAGCAGATCGCCTTCAACGAGGAGTCCCAGGGCTACGACCTGCCGACCGGGGCCTTCCTGATCGGCATCGGCATGTGCGGCCCGACCGTACGGGACCTCGGCACCGAGGAGCTCAAGAGGCGCTACCTCCCCCCGCTGCTGCGCGGCGACGAGATCTGGTGCCAGCTGTTCTCCGAGCCCGGCGCCGGGTCCGACGTGGCCGGCCTGCAGACCCGGGCGGTCAGGGACGGCGACGACTGGGTGCTCAACGGCCAGAAGGTGTGGACCTCCGGCGCGCAGTACTGCGACTACGGGCTGATCATCGCCCGCACCGACCCGGACGTCCCCAAGCACCAGGGCATCACGATGTTCATCGTGGACATGCACGCCCCCGGCGTGACGGTCCGCCCGCTGCGCGTGATGACCGGCCAGTCCCCGTTCAACGAGGTCTTCTTCTCCGACGTACGGGTCCCCGCGGACCACCTGGTCGGCGAGATCAACAACGGCTGGCAGGCCGCGGTGGTGACGCTCAGCCACGAGCGCGTCTCCATCGGCACCTCCGTACGGCCCAGCGCGAACCCGCTCTCCTTCGCCTCGCTCGCCGCGGCCGCCCGCCGTACCGGCGCCGCAGAGGACCCGGTGATCCGCGGCGCGCTCGCCGAGCTGTACGTGCGGAACCGCGTGCTCGACCTGTACAGCACGCTGCTCAAGCAGGAGGCCCGGCAGGGCAAGGACCCCGGCGCGCGCGGCTCGGTGGCCAAGCTGGCCGGGGCGCTGCTCGCCTCCTACAGTGCACAGGTGGCGGCCCAGGTCGCCGGCCCGGCGGCGGTCGCCTGGGAGCCGGCCGACGAGGACGCCGCCACGCTCGTGCAGGCCATCAACGGCACCCCCTCCTCCGGCATCGCCGGAGGCAGCAACGAGATCCAGCGCAACATCATCTCCGAGCGCGTCATCGGCCTGCCCAAGGAACCCCGGGTGGACCGCGACATCCCCTTCCGCGAGCTCAAGGTCGGGACCCAGCGACGGGAGCGGTGAGCCGTCCCGCCGTCCGACCCCCGACACGAACAGGAGCGTTGATGGAGCTCGTACTCACGGGCGAGCAGGAGGAACTGCGCGCCACCGTCCGCCGCTTCTTCGAGGAGCGCTCGCCCATCTCCCGGGTGCGGGAGATCGCCGAGGGCGACCGGGACCACGACCCCGACCTGTGGAAGCGGCTCTCCGGGGAGCTCGGCCTCGCCGGGCTGATCGTCCCCGAGGAGCACGGCGGCGCCGGCTCCGGGCACGTCGAGCTGGCCGTGGTGCTGGAGGAGGCGGGCCGCGCGCTCGCCCCGGTCCCGTACCTGGCGTCGGCCGCGCTGGCCCCGGCCGCGCTGCTGGCCACCGGGGACGAGAAGGCCAAGGCGGAGCTGCTGCCGGGCATCGCCGCCGGCGAGACCATCGCCACGGTGGCCGGCGCCGACTCCCACGTCACGGTCACCGCGAGCGGCGCGGGCGAGGCGTGGACCCTGAGCGGCCGCGCGGACCTCGTGCTCGACGGCGCGTACGCGGACCTCCTGATGGTCGTCGCCGCGAGCGAGCACGGCACCGGGCTGTTCGCGGTACGGGCCGACGCCGACGGCCTCACCAGGAGGCGCCTCACCTCGAACGACCTGACCCGCTCGCTCGCCCGGGTGGACTTCGCCGGCACCCCCGCGCGCCGGCTCGAGGGCTTCGACCCGGACCACGGCCCCGTCGCGATCCAGGCCGTGGCCGACCTCGCGCTCGCCGCCGAGCAGCTCGGCGGGCTGCGTCGCTGCCTGGACATGACGCTGGAGTACGTACGGCTGCGCATGCAGTTCGGCCGGCCGATCGGCTCGTTCCAGGCCGTCAAGCACGCCTGCGCGGACATGTACTCCGACGCCGACATGGCGTACGCCGCGCTGCGGCACGCCGCCTGGGCGGCGGACGGCGACCCGGACGCCTTCCCCCAGGCCGCCGCCGTCGCGAAGATCTTCTGCTCGGACGTGTACGAGCGGATGACCGCGCAGACCATCCAGCTGCACGGGGGTATCGGTTTCACCTGGGAGCACGACGCACACCTGTACTTCAAGCGCGCACGCGGCACCGCGGGCCTGTTCGGCTCGACGGCGCGGCACCGCGCGCGGCTCGCCGACCGACTCGGGGTGTAACGCAGCGTTCCTTCAATAATCACAGGAGAGGGAGCCGATGGCGGAAGTGTCCGAGCAGACAGGGCTGACCGCGCGCGGCCGGGCGATCGCCGCGCTGACCGCACCCGGCGGGCCGTTCGAGATCGCGCCGGCCGAGGTCCGGGGCATTCCGATGCGGGTGTTCACCGGCGGGCCGCAGACGCTGCGCGAGGTGGTGGAGTCGAGCCGCGGGTTCGGCGACCGCGACTGCCTGGTGTACGAGGACCAGCGGTGGACCTTCGAGGAGCACTACCGGATCGTCGCCGGACTCGCCAGGCGGCTGGCGGAGTCGTACGGGCTCAGCAAGGGCAACCGGGTGGCCATCGCGGCGCGCAACTACCCGGAGTGGTCCATGGCGTTCTGGGCGATCCAGGCGGCGGGGCTGGTGGCCGTACCGCTGAACGCCTGGTGGACCGGGCTGGAGCTGGAGTACGCGCTGCGCGACTCGGGCGCGCGGGTGCTGTTCGCGGACGGCGAGCGGGTCGAAACGCTCCGCCCGCACCTCCCGGAGCTCGGGCTCACCACGGTGATCGAGATCCGCGGCGACCGGGAGCACGTGCTCGGCGTGGAGCACTGGGAGGACGTGCTCGCCGCGCTGCCCGCGGACGCCTCCCTCCCGGAGGTGGCCGTCACACCCGAGGACGACGCGACGATCCTCTACACCTCCGGCACGACCGGGCGGCCGAAGGGCGCGGTGGGCAGCCACCGCAACCACTGCACGAACATCATGTGCACGGCGCTGGCCGGAGTGGCCGGGCAGTTCGTCGCGGCCGGCGGGCCGCCACCGCCGCCGGAACCGGGCGCCCCGCAGCCGGGCGGGCTGAGCACGTTCCCGCTGTTCCACATCGCCGGCATCACCGGGCTGTGCGCGGGCGCCGCGCTCGGCACCAAGCTGGCGCTGATGTACAAGTGGGATCCGGTCAAGGCGGTGGAGCTGATCCGCCGGGAGCGGCTGAGTTCGGTATCCGGCGTGCCCACGGTGATGCGTTCGCTGCTGGAGGCGGCCGCCTCGGAGCCGGAGGCGGCGGGCAGCCTGGTCTCCATGGCCATGGGCGGCGCGCCGATCCCACCGGAGATCATCCGCCGGGTCGACAGGCAGTTCGCCTCCGCGGTCGCGCCCGCGGACGGGTACGGCCTCACCGAGACCACCTCGGCCGTGGTGGTGAACGCGGGCGAGGACTACGTCACCCACCCGGACAGCGTGGGCACCTGCGTCCCCGTGGCGGACGTCCGGGTGGCCGACCCGGCGAGCCTGGAGGACGTCCCCGAGGGGGAGATCGGCGAGCTCTGGTTCCGCGGCCCGCACGTGGTCCGCGGGTACTGGAACAACCCGAAGGCCACCGCGGAGGCGTTCATCGACGGGTGGTTCCGTACGGGCGACCTCGGCCACGTCACCGACGGCTGGGTCTACGTGGTGGACCGGATCAAGGACGTGGTGATCCGCGGCGGCGAGAACGTGTACTGCGCCGAGGTGGAGGCCGCGCTGTTCGAGCACCCGGGCGTGGCCGACGCGGCGGTGATCGGGCTACCGCACCGGTCGCTCGGTGAGGAGGTGGCGGCCGTGGTCACCCCGGCCGAGGGCGCCACGCTCACCGCCGAGGAGCTGCGCGCGCACGTCGGGGAGCGCCTGGCGGCGTTCAAGGTTCCCACCCATGTCCTCATCTCCGCGGAGCCGCTGCCCCGTACGGCGACCGGCAAGGTCCTCAAGCGGGACCTGCGCAAGGAGACCATGGCCCGGATGGAGGGCACGCACGCATGACCACCCCGCCGGCCCCGCCGGGGATCGACGTTCCGAAGGTCTCCGCCTGGCTCGCCGCGAACGTGCCGGGTCTGGAGCCACCGGTGGCGTTCTCGCTGATCTCCGGCGGCCGGTCCAACCTCACGTACGGGTTCACCGACGCCGCGGGCGTACGGCGCGCGCTGCGCCGCCCGCCCACCGGCGGCGTGCTCAGCACCGCGCACGACATGACCCGCGAGTGGCGGTTCATCTCCGCGCTCGCGGACACCCCGGTACCGGTGCCGCCTCCGCTGGCGTACTGCGCGGACACCGAGGTCACCGGGGCCTCGTTCTACGTGATGGGCTTCGTCGGCGGCACCGTGCTCGGCGACGAGGCGGCGGGCCGGGCCTTCCCGGAGGAGTCCCGGCGCGCCGCGGCCGAGAACACCATCGACACGATGGCCGCGCTGCACCGGGTGGACCCGCACGAGGTGGGGCTGTCCGACATGATCCGGCCCGGCGGGTACGTGGAGCGCCAGCTCCGCCGCTGGCACCGCCAGGTGCACGCCTCCGGCGCGGACGACCTCGCGCTCTTCGACGAGGTGCACGACCAGTTGAAGGCGCGGATGCCGGAGGGCGGCACCGGCATCGTGCACGGCGACTTCCGGCCCGGCAACCTCTGCTACGCGCCGGACGGCACCGTCACCGGGGTGTTCGACTGGGAGCTCGCCACGTTCGGCGAGCCGCTGGCCGACCTTGGCTGGCTCATCTCCACCTGGGCGGAGCCCGGCGACAAACTGGCCAGCACCCCCGGCCCGAGCACCGCACCGGGCTTCCCCGGCCGCGACGCGCTCGTCGCCAGGTACGCCGACGCGACCGGCACCGACGTCTCCGACCTGCCGTACTACGTGGCGTTCAACCGGTGGCGCGCGGCCTGCATCGGCGCGGGCGTGGTGGCCAGGTACCGCGCCGGCGTGATGGGCGACGACTCCTACGACGCGGACGCCCGCTCCGGCGACGTGACCCGGCAGGCCGCCTCCGCCCTCGCCATGATCCGCGAGCTGACCTGACCGCGTACCCAAGACCTGACCGCGTACCCAAGACACCGAGCCCGACCCGACCCAGAAAATCGGAGGCCGACCATGGCATGGGACTTCTCGACCGACCTGGAGTTCGAGGAGAAGCTCGCGTGGATGCGCGAGTTCGTCCGCGAAGAGATCACCCCGCTGGAGACGCTGGAGCTCGACGCGGACCAGCTCCGGAGGATCACCGACCCGCTGAAGGAGGAGGTCAAGAGCCGCGGGCTGTGGGCGGCCCACCTGCCCCCGGAGCTGGGCGGCGGCGGCTTCGGCCAGGTGCCGCTGGCGCTGATGCACGAGATCCTCGGGCAGACCCGGTACGCGCCGAGCGTCTTCGGCAACAACGCGCCCGACTCGGGTAACGCCGAGCTGATCGCGGTCGGCGGCAGCAAGGAGCAGAAGGAACGCTGGATGCAGCCGCTTCTCGACGGCAAGCTGCGCAGCGCCTTCTCCATGACCGAGCCGGGCGCGGGCGCCGACCCGACGCTGCTCACCACCCGGGCCGTGAGGGACGGCGACTCCTGGGTGATCAACGGGCACAAGTGGTTCTCGTCCAACGCCTCGGCCGCCGACTTCCTCATCGTGATGGTGGTGACCGACCCGGACGCGGAGCCGCGCCGTCGGGCGTCGATGATCATCGTGCCGACCGACACGCCCGGGGTGAACATCCTGCGGGACATCCCGACGATGGGCGAGCCGGAGACCAAGCCGGGCCGGCCCGGCGGGCACGCCGAGATCCTCTACGAGGACGTCCGCGTGCCGGCGGAGAACATGGTCGGCAACCCGGGCGACGGGTTCCTGCTGGCCCAGCAGCGCCTCGGCCCGGGCCGCATCCACCACTGCATGCGCTGGCTGGGCCAGTCCAAGCGGGCGTTCGACATGCTCTGCGAGCGCGCGGTGAGCCGGTACGTGCACGGCTCGTTGCTGTCGGACAAGCAGATGATCCAGGACTGGATCGCCACCTCCGCGGCGGAGATGCAGGCCGCGCGGCTGCTCACGCTGCAGGCGGCGTGGAAGATGGACCAGGCCGGCGCGTCCGGGGCCCGTACCGAGATCGCGATGATCAAGTTCTGGGGCGCCTCGGTGCTCTACAACGTGATCGACCGGGCCATCCAGGTGCACGGCTCGCTCGGCTACACCACGGACCTCCCGCTGGAGGGCATGTACCGGGCGGCCCGCGCCGCGCGCATCTACGACGGCCCGGACGAGGTCCACAAGGTCACCGTGGCCCGTAGGATCCTCCGAGGTTACGAACCCGCCGAGGTGCCGAGCGAGCACGTGCCCACCCGCCGGGAGGCGGCGAAGCGCAAGTTCGCGCACATCCTCGAGGCGGCCACGGACAACGACTGACCGCCGGACGAGCCGGAATAGTGGAGCGATGACCGACCAGACCGCCACCCAGGGGAGCCCTCGGCGGCAGGAGATCTTCCGCATCGCGGCGGAGATCTTCTACCGCAAGGGCTATGACGCGACGTCCACCAAGGACATCGCGGACGCCGCGGGCATCCTCAAGGGCAGTCTGTACGCGCACATCGCGTCCAAGGAGGACATCCTCTTCGCCGTCGTGGAGGAGGTCCACACGCTGTTCGAGCGCAACGTCGCCGACGTCGAGGCGGCGGCCGGCGAGCCGCTGTCCCGGCTGCGGCGGTTCGTCCGCGGCCACATGCAGGTGGCGCTGTCCGCGCTCAAGCAGCACCAGATCTACTCGCACGACTGGCGCTCGCTGAACGCCGAGCGGCGCGCCGTGATCCAGCGCAAACGCGATGAGTACCAGGCCTACCTGGCCGGCCTGCTGCGCACCGCGCAGCGGACCGGTGAGGTACGGGCCGACATCGACGCGCGGCTCATGTCGATCTCGCTGCTCTCCATGCTCAACTCGGTGCACGTCTGGTATCGGGAGGGCGGCGGCGCCAGCGCCGACGAGGTCATCGACGTCCACTGCACGATCGTCCTCGACGGCGTCCTCACCCACACAAATTGAGGGAAGGATTTTGTGGGTGAACCCGCAGGTCGCGCCGGCAAAATCCTTCCCCCAATTTGTTGATCTTGGATCACGCGGGGTTGTGGACCGGTAGGTGTTTGGGGCCGGAGATGAAGTTGGACGAGAGCCAGGTGACCGGGCCGCCGGGCGCCAGGTGGGGGAGCCGGGTGAGCAGCTCGCGGAGCAGTTCCTCGATCTCCACCCGCGCGACGTGCGAGCCGAGGCAGTAGTGCGGCCCGCCACCGCCGAACGCGACGTGGTGGTTCGGCGAGCGCGCCGGGTCGAACCGGTCCGGGTCGGCGAAGACCTCGGGGTCACGGTTGGCCGCGCCGTAGTACATGACCACCTTGTCGCCGGCCCGGATGGTGCGGCCGCGCAGCTCGGTGTCGGCGGTGGCGGTGCGGCGCATGTAGATCACCGGGCTCACCCAGCGCAGCATCTCCTCGATCGTGGGCTTGAGCGTCCCGTCCAGGTCGGCGCGGATCGCCGCCGTGGCCTCCGGGTGCCGGAACAGCGCGTGCATGCCGCCGGACACGAGGTTCCGCGTGGTGTCCCCGCCGGCGTCGATCAGCAGCAGGAAGAACAGCCCGAAGTCGATCTCGTCCACCGGCCGGTGCCCGAGGTGCCCGTTGATCACCTTGCCGCACAGGTCGTCCGTGGGCCGGGCGCGCTTCTCCTCCCACACGGTGTGCGCGTAGCCGAGCATCTCCCGTACGGCGGCGGTGCCCGGCGGCTCCTCGCCCTCGGCCGGCGAACCGTCCGGCACGGAGTGGATCGCCTCGGTGAGCTTGTACAGCGCCACGCCGTCGGCGTGCGGGATGCCGAGCAGCTCGGCGATCACGTACGAGGGCATCAGTCCGGCCACGTCCTCGACGAGGTCGAAGCGCTCCCGCCCCGCCACGCCGTCGATGATCTCGGCGGCGAGCTCGCGGATGCGCGGGCGCAGCGCCTCCGCGGCGCGCGGGATGAAGTCGCGGTGCACGATTTTCCGCTGCACGGTGTGCCCCGGCGGGTCCTGCATCAGCATCATCGCGTGGTCGGGGACGGTGACCTCGCCCGGCGCGTCCGCGATCATGATGGTGGGCGCCGAGGAGAAGAGCACGGGGTCGCGGCCGACGGCACGTACGTCGTCGTGCCGGGTGAGCGCCCAGAAGCCCGGTCCGTCCGGCTCCGGGTGGAAGTGCACCGGGTCGTGCTCGCGCAGCCAGCGGAACTGGTCCCAGGGCTGGCCGGCCGCGAACGACGCCGCCGAGAGAAGGTCGATCGCGGGGGAGTCGATCGCCATGGCCGAGATCTCCCATCGCTCAACGTCGATTCTCAGTCGTGTCTACACCGCCGGACCGGCGAACGGCAAGGGGGGACTGTCGCGCTTATTCGTCGCCGATGAAAAATTGATCGACGCGCCCCCGAACCCTTTCGCGATGCCGTCGAAAGGTGGCTCGGGACGTGCGTCGTCCCTGGCCATGCGCGTTGCAAGCGACCAGGGGCATTGACTCTTCAAAAGCTCCACATTAACCTCACTAGAGCACGGTTCTAGTGTGCGGGAGCTCCGTCGTCAATTGGCACGGCAATGGCGCCGGCCGCAATTGTGGCCGTGCTTTCCGGCGCGGCCGTGCGTCATGGTTGCGAAGGGGAGCAGATGTACCCAGGACGTCACGCTCGTACCGACCCCGACCGGCCGGCGGTGATCATGGCCGGGTCCGGGCAGACCGTCACCTACCGCGAACTGAACGAGAGATCCATCCGGCTGGCCCGCGTGCTGCGCGCGAGCGGGCTGCGGCCGGGCGACCACATGGCGATCATCGCCGAGAACCACCCGTGGTACTTCGAGGTGTTCTGGGCCGCGATGCGCTCCGGCCTGCGCCTGACCGCGGTCAACAGCCATCTGAACCCCGACGAGGCCGCCTACATCGTGACCGACTGCGAGGCCTCCGTACTGATCGTCTCGCACCACCTGGGCGAGCTCGCCGACGCGCTGCGCACCCGGGTGCCGCCGCAGGTCCGGCGGCTCATGTTCGGCGGCACGAGCCCCGGCTACGAGTCGTACGAGGAGCTCGTCGACGCCGCCTCGCCCGAGCCGCTGGACTCCGAGCCGCGCGGGGCGATCATGCTGTACTCCTCCGGCACCACCGGCCGGCCCAAGGGCATCAAGCTGCCGCTGCCGGACGTGCCGGTGGACCACCCGGACAACCGGCTGGCCATCGCGATCTCGGGCACGTACGGCTTCGGCCCGGACACCGTCTACCTGTCGCCCGCGCCGATCTACCACGCGGCGCCGCTCGGCTACACGGCCGGCACGCAGACCCTCGGCGGCACCGTGGTCATGATGGAGCGCTTCGACGCCGAGGACGCGCTGCGCTACATCGAGAAGTACAAGGTCACGCACAGCCAGTGGGTGCCGACCATGTTCATCCGGATGCTGCGGCTGCCCGAGGAGACGCGGAACAAGTACGACCTGTCGAGCCACCGGGTCGCCATCCACGCCGCGGCGCCGTGCCCGCCCGAGGTGAAGCGGGCGATGATCGACTGGTGGGGCCCGATCATCCGGGAGTACTACGGCTCCAGCGAGGGCGCCGGGACCACGAACATCACCTCCGAGGAGTGGCTGCGCAAGCCCGGCTCGGTGGGCCGCCCCGCCTATGGCGAGGTGCACATCTGCGCCGACGACGGCAGCGAGCTGCCGACGGGGGAGATCGGCAAGATCTACTTCGATCAGGGCGAGGTCGCGTTCAGCTACCATAACGACCCGGAGAAGACCGCGGAGACGCGACACCCCACGCGGCCCACCTGGGCGACGGTCGGAGACGTGGGCTATGTGGACGCCGACGGGTACGTGTTCCTCGCGGACCGGCGGGTGGACATGATCCTTTCCGGCGGGGTCAACATCTACCCCCGGGAGATCGAGGACTGCCTGATCGGGCACCCCTCCGTCGCCGACGTGGCGGTCTTCGGCGTCCCCAACCCGGACATGGGGGAGGAGGTCAAGGCCGTGGTCCAGCCCGCGGAGGGGGTGACCGCCGGCGACACGCTCGCGGACGAGCTCATCGCGTACGCGCGCGAGCGCATCTCCCGGTACAAGGTGCCGCGCAGCGTCGACTTCTCCGACCAGCTGCCCCGTACGCCCACCGGCAAGCTGCAGAAACGGCTGCTCCGGCAGAGGTACTGGGACGCGGCGAAGGCCTGAGGCTCCCGGAGGCTCGTCCCCGTGCCGAACCGGCATGGGGACGAGGTTTCGGCGGCCGATTTAGGATGATCTGGGCCTTTCCGGAACAGACCTCCGGCGGGCTCTTCCCCGGGTAGTCGGCCCGTCACTAAAGTTCCGGCCGTGCCGAGTAGCGCAAATCACAGAAACGCCGGACTCGACCTGGTTTCGGCGCCCACCGGCGCGATCACCGGGGACGCCGTACCGCTCTACGGCGAGGTCTTCTCCGAAGATCAACATGGCCTGTACGAGCGCCTCCGGCGGGAGTGGGGCCCGGTCGCCCCCGTGCTGCTCGAACCCGGCCTGCCCGCCTGGCTGGTGCTCGGCTACTACGAGGTGCTGCGCATCTGCCGGACGCCGCGGCCGTTCTCCCGCGACACCCGCCGCTGGCGGGAGCTCCAGGAGGGGGTGCGGCACGGCTCCGTACCCGCCGAGCTGGTGCACCGGCCCGGCCTCGCCTTCGCCGAGGGGGAGGAGCACGAGCGGCTGCGGCGGGCCGTGAGCGACGCGCTGGAGCGGCTGGACCCGGCCGCCGTCGCGCGGCACGTACGGGAGATCGCCGGCGCGCTGATCGACAGGTTCGCCCCGGACGGCCACGCCGACCTGGTACGGCGGTACGCGCACCGGCTGCCGCCGTACGTGCTCACCAAGATCGTCGGAGTGCCGGACGGGGAGGTCGCCGCGTTCGCCGCGATCCTCACCCGCGAGGTGCGCCCCGGCCGGCCGGACGACGGCGAGCTGGAGCGGCGGCTCCTCGACCTCGTCGAGCTGAGGCGCGGCGAGCCCGGCGAGGACCTCACCTCGTGGCTGATCGAGCACCCCTCCGCGCCGTCCGACAAGGAGCTCGTCCACCTGCTCCGGGTCACCCTGCGGCGCGGCGACCGGCCCACCGCCGACCTGCTCGCCAGCGCGCTGCGCTGGCTCGTCAGCGACCGCGAGTTCGGCAGCGCGGTGGCCGCGCACCGGCTCGGCGTGGAGGACGCCATCGACCAGGTGCTCTGGGTGGACCCGCCGGTACAGAACGGGGCGCCGCACGTGCCCACGCAGGACGCGCGGATCGGCCGCGCCGACATCGGCGCCGGGGACCTGATGGTGATGAGCTTCGCCGCGGCCAACGCCGACCCGGTGCTCAGCGGCGGCCTCGCCGAGCTCGGCCACGCCGGGCTCTCCGGGCGGCGCGCCCACCTCGCCTGGGGCGCCGGGCCGCACCGCTGCCCGGCGCAGCGGCTGGCCCGCATGATCGCCGGGGTGGGCGTGGAGGTGCTGCTGGACCGGCTGACCGGGCTGCGCCTCGAGGGGCCCGCCGCCCGCCTCGACCGCCGCCCGTCCCCGCTCGCCGCCGGCCTGGTGTCCCTTCCGGTCCTGTTCGAACCCGCCCCGGTCCGGAACGGCACCGAGCCCGTCTTCGAACCCGCCTTCTCCGACCCCTTCACCGACCCCGAGCAGGGCTCGTCCCGAGGCCGGCACGCCGCCCGCCGCGGGCGATGGTTCCGCCGAAGTTGACGCCGTGACGGACCACGGAGAGCGGGACGCCGCGCACACGCCGGTCACCACGGAGGCGGTGCCGCTCTTCGGCGAGGACTTCGGCGGCGACCCGCACGCCCTGTACGAGCGGCTGCGCCGCGAGTGGGGCCCGGTGGCGCCCGTACTGCTCGTGCCCGGACTCCCGGCCTGGCTGATCCTCGGGTACTACGAGGTCGTGGGGGTCTGCCGCGCGTCCCGGCTGTTCTCCCGGGACACCCGGCTCTGGGCGGACCTGCGCGACGGGCACGCGCCGCCCGGCACGGCCGTACCGGCCGGGCTGCTGTACCGCCCCGGCCTCGCGTTCGCCGAGGGGGATGAGCACACGCGGCTACGGCGCTGCCTGACGGACGCGCTCGAGCGGCTGGACCCGGCGAGCACCATGCGGCACACCCAGGAGATCGCCGAGGAGCTGATCGACGCGTTCTCCCCGGAGGGCCGGGGCGACCTCGTCGGGCAGTACGCGCGGCTGTTGCCGCCGTACGTGCTGGCCCGCCTGCTGGGCGTGCCGGAGAACGGGATCGGCCGGTTCGTCGCCGCGGTGACGCACGAGGAGGCCGCGCCCCACCCCGGCTCGCCCGGCTCGGGAGACGCGCTCGGCCGGGAGCTGGCCGCCCTCGTCCAGGCCAGGCGCGAGGAGCCCACGGAGGATCTCACCTCCTGGCTGGTCGGACATCCCGCCGCCCTCCCGGACGAGGCGGTCACCTCGGTGCTGCACACCGTCCTGCGCCGCGGCGACGGGCCCACCGCCGACCTGCTCTCCGGCGCGCTGCGCCGGCTGGTGCACGGCCGGGAGCCCGGGAGCGCGGAGGCGGCCCGCGGGCTGGACGTGGAGGACGCCATCGACGAGGTGCTCTGGACGGACCCGCCGGTGCAGAACGGCGCGGCGCGGGTGCCCACCCACGACGCGCTGCTGGGCCGGGCCGAGATCGTCGCGGGCGACCTGATGCTGATGGGCATCGCGGCGGCGAACGCCGACCCCGTACTCGGCCGGGGGACCACCGGCCCGGGCGTCTCCGGCCGGTCCGGGCGCCGCGCCCATCTCGCGTGGGGTGCGGGCCCGTACCGCTGCCCGGCCCAGCGGCTGGCCCGGCAGATCGCCTCCGTGGGGGCCGGCGTCCTGCTCTCCCGGCTGACCGGGCTGCGGCTGGAGGTCCCGCCGGAACGGCTGGAGCGCCGTGCGTCGCCGCTGGCGCCCGGGCTCGACGCGCTGCCGGTGCTGTTCGAGCCCGCTCCGGCGAACGCGGCGAGACGCGCGGCTCCGGTCGTCGAGCCCGCGTTCGCCGAGCCCGACCCGGAGCCGGAGTTCGTCAACCCCTTCCGCCAGAGCTGGTGGCACCACTCCTGAATAAGTTGGGGGAAGGATTTTGCGGCCGCGACCTGCGGTTTCTCTAACAAAATCCTTCCCCCAATTTGCGGGATGGGTGGGTGTCCTCGTCGATGGCGTCGACCTTTTGGGCGGGGCCGTCGTACATGGCGTTGAACAACATGGTGATCGTCGCGCGGGACCAGGTGCGGTACGTGACCTGGCTGCCGGCGATCGTCACGTCGCCCCCGGAGCCGGACGCCACCTCGAACGCCGCGTCGGACTTGTTGAACCAGATCGGCCACTCCTCCGGCATGCCCCAGGCCGCCGGCTCGGAGGAGTCGAACTTCTGCGTGATCAGCGAGCCCGGTACGAAGTAGTCCTCGCTGGGCGCCGGCAGCGGATTCTTCACCGGCAGCGAGAGCAGCTCCGTGGCGGTCTTGGAGGCGTCGCCGAGCGCGACGAGCGTGCCGCCGTCCTCGACGAAGTCCTTGAGCCGCTGCCAGCCCTCGCGGCGGCGGGGGAGTCGTCGCCGCTCAGCCTGGGCAGTCCGGCGAACGTGCCGGGCTCGTACGGGCTGAGCGCGGTGGTGTCGATGACCATGGTCCCGGACGTTACGGTACGACCCGGCCGTGGGCCGGAGGTGGTCATGTTCGGTGGCGATCGCTAGGAAATTGTTGAAGGTCGTACCAAAATCGCCGTGGGCCTCCATACTTGTCGGGGCCAGGCCGGATATGAGCATGAAGGCGCGGTGATGCCGCTGTGGTGGGTCCGGGCCTCCCGCGCTCGGCCGGAAACCTCCCGCCCGAACTGACCGGGTTCGTTGGGCGCGAGGCGGATCTTCGCGACGTCGCGCGGCTGATCTCCACCGCCCGGCTGGTGACGCTCACCGGCCCCGGCGGCATCGGCAAGACCCGGGTGGCGCTGCGCGCCGCCCACCAGGTGGCGGAGGCGTTTCCGGACGGGGTCTGGCTCGCCGATCTCGCGCCGGTGAGCGACCCCGGGCTGATCGTTCCGCACCTGGCCGAGTCCCTCGGCGTGCGGGACAGGTCCGGCCGGGACCTCGGCGACGCGCTCGCCGGACATCTGGCGGAGCGCCGGCTGCTGCTCGTCATGGACACCTGCGACCAGCTGCCCGACGCCTGCGCGGAGCTGGTCGAGCGGCTGCTCCGCCGCTCACCCGGGCTCCGCGTGCTGGCCACCGGGCGCCGTCCGCTGCACGCCATCGGCGAGCACGTCGTCGCGCTGCGCGCGCTCCCGGTGCCGCCCGCCGACGCCGCCACGCAGCCGGGCCATACGGCCCCCGCGTTCACCGGCACCGCCGTACAGCTGTTCACCGAGCAGGCCGAGGCGCTGAGCGGGTTCGCGGTCACCGACGACAACCGCGGCGCGGTGATCAGGCTCTGCCGCCGCCTGGAGGGCAACCCGCTCGCGGTGGAGCTCGCCGCCGGGCTGCTCCGCGGCGTCACCGTGGAGCAGCTCCTGGACCGCCTGGACGACCGGCTCGACCTGCTGGTCCGCGGCGACGGCGCGGACCGGCACCGGGCGCTGCGCACCTCCATCGGCTGGAGCCACGAGATGTGTGCGCCCCAGGAGCGGCTGCTCTGGGCGCGGCTCTCGGTCTTCGGCGGCGACTTCGACCTGGCCGCCGCCGAGGCGGTCTGCGCGGACGACGACCTGCCCAAGGCGACGATCATCGCGGTGCTGGCCGGGCTCGTGGACAAGTCGGTGGTGCTGCGCGACGAGACGTCCGGCGACGTCCGGTACGTGCTGCCCGCGGGCGTCCGCCAGTACGGGCAGGAGTGGCTGGACCGGCTCGGCGAGGAGGCGCGGCTGCGGCGCGCGCACGCCGACCACTTCCTCGACCTGGTGAAGACCGCGGAGCGCGTGTGGCTGGGGCCGGACCAGGACTCCTGGTGCCGCTGGCTGCGTACCGAGCGCGCCAACGTACGGGCCGCGCTGGAGCTGCGGATCTCCGAGCCCGGCGCGGGGCAGCTCGCGCTCGCGATGTGCACCGGCCTGTGGACGTACTGGGTGGCCTGTGGCGACCTCGCCGAGGGCCGCTACTGGTTCGAGCGCGCGCTGGACCGCGCCACCGGCTCCACCCCGCTGCGCGCCCGCGCGCTGTGGATGACCAGCTGGCTCGCCACCCTGCAGGGCGACCACGCCGCGGCGGGACCGCTGCTGCGCGAGTGCGCCGAGCTGGCCACCGAGCTCGGGTACGAGGCCGCGCTGGCCAGCGCGCTGCAGCAGACCGCCGGCATCGCGATGTTCCAGGGCGACTACGACTCGGCACTGCGGCTGTTCGAGGAGGCGCTGATCCAGCAGCGCGCGCTCGGCGACCGGGCCGCGGTGATGACCCTGCTGGTGCACCTCGCGCTCTGCTACGTGCTGCGCGGCGACGTCGACCGCGGCGACCTCGACCGGGCCATCGCGCTGTGCGAGGAGTCGCTGCGGCGCAGCGTGTCGCACGGCGAGACCTGGTTCCGTTCGCAGGCGCTGCATATCCTGGCGCTGGCGAGCTGGCGTGGCGGCGACATCACCTCGGCGGAGGGCCTGGCCCGGGAGAGCCTCGCGGTGAGCCGCAGCCTCGACGACCGGCTGAGCATCGGTATGAGCCTGGAACTGCTCGCCTGGATCGCCGCCGGGGACGAGCGCTGCGGCCGGGCGGCGCGGCTGGCCGGCGCGGCCGAGGCGATATGGCGGACCACCGGGGCACCGCTGTCCGGCGTGGAGCAGCTGATCGGCTACCACGAGGGCGCGCTCGGGCACGTACGAGACGTGCTCGGACCGACGGCGTACGAGGAGGCGTTCGAGAAGGGGCGCCGCGCGCCGCTCGAGCGGACCCTCGAGGACGTTGTGCCGTAAGCGAGACCGGCTCCGGCAAGTACGACGAACAGTGGTCAACATGCGACTGCGGGTGACACAATCGGGGGCCCTGGCTAAGGGGTGCGAGCAGCGGTGAGCAAGATCTGTACGTCGGCCTACGCCATCGAGCGTGGCGATCACGCCTGCGTCGCCTTCGGCGGGCAGGAAGATCATCGTCGGCTGCTCTCGGTGCACCTCTCCGCCGCCCTGGAACGCGGCGAGAAGATCCTTTACGCGGGCGACATCGACTGCGTGGAGTCGATCACCGACTGGCTCGGCGACGACACCGCCATCTCGGCGCCTCCGGCGGCCCGGGGCCAGCTCACCGTCCGGGTCGTGGAGGGCTACGACGGGTTCTTCGGCCCCTCCCCGGGCGCGGGGGAGGCGTTCGCCGCGACCGTCGCCGAGCTGCTGCGGGACGAGACCACGCTGGCCCAGCGCACCGGCTACACCGGGCTGCGCGCCTGCCTCGTCATCCCGGGCGAGCTGGGCACCGGCCCGGAGCCCGTGCTCGACCAGGAGCGTTCCATCGACCGGCTGATCGCCGACGGCCGCCCGGCCGGGGTCTCGCTGATCTGCCAGTACGACCGCCGCCGGTTCTCCTCGGAGCTGCTGCGCGAGGTGGAGCGTTCGCACCCCATCGTGCTCGACCCGCTCCGCGCCCAGCAGCGCCAGCCGCTGCTCACCATGCTGCCCCTGGACCGGCCGCTCGGCCTGCTGCTGAACGGCGAGATCGACAGGTCCAACATGCCGGAGTTCGCGGCGGCGCTGCGGGCCGCGCTCCGCGTGGAGGACGACTTCCACCTCGACATGGCGCGGCTCTACTACGCCGACGTGGACGCGGTGGAGCTCGTCGCGCAGATCGCGATGTCCTTCGGCTCCTCGCGCCGGCTGATCCTGCGCTCACCCGCGCCGATCGTCCGCACCACCCTCCGGATCTACGGCTGGGACCGTCTCCCCGCCCTCTCCATCGTCGACTTCTGACCCTCGAGTAGGGTGTGCGGGTCGGTACCGAATGTGGTTCGGTGAGGAGAGGCCCGGATGAGCCCCGTCAGGCAGCCCGCCAGCGTGGACCCCGTGGACATCGACTTCGGCGTGCTCGACGGGTGGATGAGGGAGCAGGGGCTGCCGGGCGATGACTTCGCCGACGTGGAGCAGCTGGGCGGGGGCACCCAGAATGTGCTGATCCGGTTCCGCCGCGGCGGGCGCACGTACGTGCTGCGCCGCGGGCCGCGGCACCTGCGCCGCCGGAGCAACGACCAGATGCGCCGCGAGGCACGGGTGCTCGGCGCGCTGGACGGCACCGGCGTACGGGCCCCGCGCCCCATCGCCGCCTGCCTCGACGAGACCGTCATGCACGGCGCGGTGTTCTACCTGATGGAGCCGGTCGAGGGGTTCAACGCCTCGGTGGAGCTGCCGGAGCCGTACGCGACCGACCCCACGTGGCGGCACGCCATGGGCGTGGACGCCGCGGTGGCGCTCGCCGAGCTCGGCGCGGTCGACCACCTGGCCATCGGCCTCGGCGACGTCGGCTACCCGGACGGCTTCCTGGAGCGTCAGGTCGGCCGCTGGCTGAAGGAGCTGGACTCCTACTCCCAGCTGGACGGCTACCCCGGCCCGGAGATCCCCGGCGTCCAGCGGGTGGCGGACTGGCTGGCCGCGAACGTCCCGTCCGCCTGGCAGCCCGGGATCATGCACGGCGACTACCACCTCGCCAACCTCATGTACGCCTACGACGCCCCGCGGGTGGCGGCCATCGTCGACTGGGAGATGTGCACGATCGGCGACCCGCTGCTCGACCTGGGCTGGGTGCTCGCGACCTGGCCCGAGGAGGACGGCGACCCGGACGACGGCGACCGCCCCGGCCTCGTCGCGCTGGCCGGCGGGCTCGCCCGGCCGCCCGAGCTGGTCGCGGCGTACGCGGACCGTACGGACCGAGACCTCGCCCACCTCACCTGGTACGCCGTCATGGCCTGCTACAAGCTCGGCATCGTCCTCGAGGGCAGCCACGCGCGCGCGTTCGCGGGGCTGGCCACGAAGGAGATCGGGGACCGGCTGCACGCGCGGACGCTGTCGCTGTTCCGCCGTGCGCACACCTTCATCGACTCGGGAACCTGGGAGGCGGTCCGGTGACTGACCCGTTGTTCGACCTGTCCGGAAAGACGGCCCTCGTCACCGGCGGGAGCCGGGGCCTGGGGCGGGCCATGGTGCTGGCCTTCGCCGAGCACGGCGCCGACGTGATCATCGCCAGCCGTAAGCTGGAGTCGTGTGAGGAGCTCGCGGACGAGGTGCGGCGGACGTACGACCGCAAGGCCACGCCGATCGCGAGCAACGTCTCCCACTGGGAGGAGTGCGACGCGCTGGTGGAGGCCGCCTACGCGGCGCACGGGCGGGTGGACGTCCTGGTCAACAACGCGGGGCTGTCGCCGCTGTACGACAGTCTGCCCGGGGTGACCGAGGCGCTGCTCGACAAGGTGATCGGGGTCAACCTCAAGGGGCCGTTCCGGCTGGCCGCGCTGATCGGCGAGCGCATGGTCGCCGACGGCGGCGGGTCCATCATCAACGTCTCCTCGACCGCGGCCGTGCGGCCCAAGGCGAACGTGGTTCCGTACGCGATGGCCAAGGCGGGGCTCGAGGCCATGACCGAGGCGATGGCGGACGCCTTCGCGCCGTCCGTCCACGTCAACACGATCCGTCCGGGCCCGTTCCTCACCGACATCTCCAAGGCCTGGGACATGGAGGCCTTCGCCGAGCGCGCGAAGACCACCATCATGCTGCGCCGCGGCGGCGAGGCCGAGGAGATCGTCGGCGCGGCCCTCTACCTCGCCTCGGGCGCCTCCTCCTACACCACCGGCGCCGTGATCGCCATCGACGGCGGCTCCCGCCGCTGACCCACCGCGCTCACGGCGGATCCTGAGCCGGCCGTTCGGCGTCGCCGCCGAGGAGCTCGTCCAGGTCCGGAGCGGGGCCGGGGCGGGAGCCGAACTGGAGGGCGCGGAGGCGTTCCAGTTCGCGGCGGTCGCGTTTGGTGGGGCGGCCGGCGCCGCGGTCGCGGCGGCCGACGGGGATCAGGGCCTCGCGCGGTGGGGGCGGCGGGCTCTTGTCGATGAGGCACTCCGCGGCGACCGTCGCCCCCACTCGCCGCTGGACGATGCGCTGGACGATGACGATCCGTTCCCGTCCGTCGTGGCGGAGCCGGACCTCGTCGCCGGGCCGCACGACCGACGCCGGCTTGGCGCGCTTGTCGTTGATCCGGACGTGGCCGCCCCGGCAGGCGGCGGTCGCCATCGACCTGGTCTTGAGCAGCCGCACGGACCAGATCCACACGTCGGCCCGCGCCGAGTCCTCGCCCGCCATGGCCCCAAGCTTACGCAGCCGGAGGCCGGCGGGGCGGTCGGCGATGACCGGCGCCGGGCGGTCGGCGAGACTGGGGGCATGACCCGACCCGAGGCGCCGGGGCACATGAGCCCCGAGGAGTTCCGCAGGCACGGATACGCGTTGGTCGACCGGATCGCCGACTACTGGACCAAGATCGGAGGACTTCCGGTCGGCCACGCGGTGGCACCCGGCGAGGTCGCGGCGGCCCTCCCCGCCGACGCGCCGGAGTCCGGCGAGGCGATGGAGACGATCCTCGCCGACATCGACCGGGTCGTGATGCCGGGCATCGTGCACTGGCAGCACCCCCGCTTCTTCGGCTACTTCCCGTCCAGTACCTCGCCGCCCAGCGTGCTCGCCGACCTGCTCTGCGCCGGGCTCGGGGTGCAGGGCATGCTCTGGGCGACCAGTCCCGCCTGCACCGAGCTGGAGACCGTCACCCTCGACTGGCTGGCCAGGCTGCTCGGTCTGCCCGAAGAGTTCACCTCCGGCTCCACCGGCGGCGGCGTGATCATGGACGCCGCCTCCTCGGCCACCCTGGTGGCGGTGGTCGCGGCGCTGCACCGCGCCGACCCGGGCTGGCGGGATCACGGAGTCCGGGGCCGGTACGCCGTGTACGCCTCGGCCGAGGCGCACTCCGCCATCAACAAGGCGGTACGGATCGCCGGGCTCGGCGAGGACGCGGTGCGGTCGATCCGTACCGACCCGCGCACGCTCGCGATGGACGCCCACGACCTGGCCGGACGGATCGCCGCCGATCGCGACGCGGGCGTCGTACCGCTGATGGTGCTGGTGACCGTCGGCACGACCTCCACGACCGCCGTCGACCCGCTGCCCGCGATCGGCCCCATCGCCGCCGAGGCGGGGGCCTGGCTGCACGTCGACGCCGCCTACGCGGGGGTGGCGGCCGTCTGCCCGGAGTTCGGCTGGGTGCACGACGGGCTCGAGTACGCCGACAGCTACTGCACCAACCCGCACAAATGGCTGCTGGTGGGCTTCGACTGCGACACGTTCTTCGTCCGCGACCGGCTGGCGCTGACCGGGGCGCTCGGGGTGCTCCCGGAGTACCTGCGCAAC
Organism: Streptosporangiales bacterium; assembly: GCA_009380095.1. GTDB lineage: Bacteria > Actinomycetota > Actinomycetes > Streptosporangiales > Streptosporangiaceae > WHSL01. The sequence goes on from WHSL01000044.1 coordinate 20,583, forward strand.
GCGGCCACCGAGAGCGGTGACGTGATCGACTACCGGGACTGGCAGATCCCGCTCGGCCGGAGGTTCCGCGCGCTCAAGCTCTGGTTCGTGCTGCGCTGGTACGGGTCCGAGGGGCTGCGGGCGCACGTGCGGAACACGGTGGCGATGGCGCAGGAGCTGGCGTCCCGGATCGCGGCGGACGACAGGTTCGTGATCGTCGCGCCGCACCCCTTCGGGCTGGTCTGCTTCCGGCCGGCCGCGCTGCCCGGGGAGGCCGACACCGCGGCCGACGCCCGCGCGGCGCTCCTGCTGGAACGGGCCAACGCCTCCGGAACGATGCACCTGACGCACACCAAGGTGCACGGCCGGTACACGCTCCGGCTGGCGATCGGCAACGCCGCCACGACGCCCGACGACGTGGCCATCGCATGGGAGCGCCTGACCGCCCTGGTGTGAGCCAAGGTCGGCGCGGCGTCAGCCGCCGGTGGTGGCCCGGCCGGTCCCCGGGCCGGCCGGGGCGACCCGCTCCATGTTCTCCTCGGAGGTGACGATGTCCCAGGCCAGGCCCCGCACGTTGGGCGCGTCGGGCTGCGGCACCTCGCTGATCTCCAAAGTGGAGCCGGGCAGCATGTGCCGGAAGGCGAGCAGGGCGCTCGGCGGCTCCGGCGCGGACACGGTCAGGTTGCCGCCCTCGACCGGCCCCTCCTGCTCCAGCACCTGCCCGGCAACGTTGATCACGGACTCCCCGGGCAGCGGGATGTGGCCGAGCCAGAGCCGCCGCTGCGCGATGTCCGTCAGGGTCAGTGAGGCGTGGTCGTTGTCGGGGTGCTCGCGCAGGTGGTCGGCGAGGGCGACGAGGTGTCTCAGGTCGTTGTCGCGCTGGAACCGCACCCGGCAGGCGGTGGGGAAGGCGCTCTCGTGCGCGGGCTCGTGCGCGAGCACGCGCTGCAGCCAGGCCATGGCCTCGTCCGGGCGGCCCGCGTCCTCCATCAGCTCGGCGATGTCGGTCTGCAGGTAGAGGTTGTCCGGCTGGAAGGCGAGCGCGCGCAGGAACGCCTGCTCCGCGTCCGCCCAGCGGTGCTGCGCGCGCAGCGCGTTGCCGAGCGCGAGCTCGGCGTTGAAGGACGGCTCGATCCGGCCGGACCGGTACGCGAGGTCGGCGGCGCCGCCGAGGTCGCCGAGCCGCCGTACGAAGATCGACGCGGTGGCGAGCAGCGGCGCGTGGCCGGGGTAGGTGGCCAGCGCCGCGCGCACCAGCTCCGTGAACGGATGCAGCGCGCGACGCCGCTCCGCGCTCTCGTCGAGCACCTGGGTGAGCCGCGCGATCAGGTGGATCACGTCGTCCGGGGCGAGCCGGGCGGGCAGCCCGGGTCGAGCACCCAGGGCACCTCGGCCCAGTGCCCGCCGGGCTCGTGGCACTGGGCGGAGGCCAGCAGCATCAGCGCCTCGGCGGGCCGCCCGGCGGCGGCGAGGGCGTGCGCCCGGGCGACGACGGTGCCGAGGAAGGTGCGCTCGCCCATCGGGAACAGCTCGGGGCCGCCCTCCGGGCCGGAGATCAGCCGGGCCAGCAGCTCGTGCGCCTCGGGCAGTGTCGGCGCCAGCGCCAGCGCGCCCGCGACATGGTCGGCGGCGTGTCGCAGCCGATCTCCCGAAGGCGTCAGTTTGTCAGCAATCGGCCCCCGATGCGTCGGCTCCACGGCGATCGGAGACCACCCCGCTGCGCGGCGGCGGGACCACGCCGTTGCCGCCCGCGTAGGCGCGGGCCTGGAGTCCGTACAGCTCGGCGTAGACGCCGTCCTCGGCCATCAGCTCCGCGTGCCCGCCCTGCTCGATGACCCGGCCCTTGTCCAGCACGTAGATGCGGTCGGCCATCCGCACGCTGGCCAGCCGGTGCGTGATGAGCAGCACGGTGCGCCCCGCGGCGTGCGTGCGGACCGCCTCGAACAGCGCGTGCTCGGCGCGTGCGTCGAGCGCCGCGGTGGGCTCGTCGCAGACGAGCAGCGGGGCGTCGCGGTACAGCCCGCGGGCCACCGCCATCCGCTGCCACTGCCCGCCGGACAGCTCGTGCCCGTCCTTGAACCGCCGGTCGAGCAGCGTGTCGAGACCTCCGGGCAGCTCCTCGAGCACCCGGTCGGCCCCGGCGGAGGTGGTGGCCGTGGCGAGCCGGTCCGCGTCGACGGCGCGGCCCATGGTGATGTTGTCCCGCGCGGTCATCGGCCAGTGCGTGTGGTCCTGCGCGATCAGCGCGACGTTGTCCCGCAGCGAGTCCGGCTCGTACGTCCCGTACGGCACGCCGTCGAGCAGCACCTCGCCCTGTTGCGGGGCGTAGAGCCCGGAGAGGATCTTGGCCAGCGTGCTCTTGCCGGAGCCGTTCTCCCCGACCAGCGCGACGATCTCGCCCGCGGCGACGCGCACCGACACGTCGTGCAGCGACGGCTTGTCCGCGTCGGGGTAGGTGAAGGTGACGCCCTCGGTGGCGATCTCGGTGAAGCCGCGCGGCGCGGGCCGCCGGCCGCGCCGTTCCCGCAGCCCTCGCGCCCGTTCGCAGAAGTCCAGGTAGTCGCCGAAGTAGAGCCCGGACTCGTAGCACCGGTTGAGCGAGAAGAGCACCGCCACCAGCGAGCCCTGCCCGGCGCGGATCGCCAGCACCGCCGTGCCGGCCACGGCCAGCGGCATGCCCCTGGCGGCGAGCAGCAGCCCGAGGCTGACGTAGACCACGCCGGTGGCGACGCCGGTCATCAGGTCGCCCGCCACCCGGGTCCCGGTCTCCCGGCGCGCCAGCCGCAGCTCCAGGTCGCGCTCGTGCGAGGCGATGCGGTCGTACCGGCGGAGCAGGAAGTCGCGCATCGAGAACGCGCGGACCTCCGCCGCCGGGTCCCGCTCGGCCATCAGGTCGGAGAGGATCCAGCGCCGCCGCCGGCTGGAGGAGAGCTGGAACATCAGCATGTACCGCATGCGGGCCGCGCGCAGCGCCGCCCAGCCGTCCGGGATCGCGGCGGCGAGCAGCAGCGGCAGCAGCACCGGGTGCAGCACGCCCAGGGCACCGGCCGCGGCGGCCACGCCGACCAGGCCGGTGAGGATGTCCACGCAGGTGGAGACGACGGCGGGGGCCTCGTACCGGCCGCGGTCGCGTGCGCGTTGCATGGAGTCGTGGAAGTCGGAGTCGTCGAACGCGACCAGGTCGACCTCGGTGGTCAGCGCGAACAGCCGCATCTCCACGATCCGGTCGACCTGCGGGCGGAGCCGCGCCTGCGCCCACCCGGCGATGGCCTGCAGCCCGGCCCGCGCGCCCGCGGCTCCCGCGACGAGCAGCAGCGACGGGATCGCGGCACGCACCCGGTGCGGGGTGGCGCCGTCGGCGAACAGCGCGGTCAGCACGCCGGTGGTGGCGAGCAGGCCGAAGGCCGTGAAGACCCCGGCCGCGAGGTTGGTGGACACCACGATCAGCGTCTCCCGCGGCGAGGCCTCCCAGGCCAGCCGCGCGGCCTGGACGATCAGCCCGGGCAGGCGCCGGGTCAGGCCGCCTATGCCGGTCTTCATCACCGTCTCACGGTGCACCCAGTACTTCGAGTTGAGCTCGGCGTCCAGCATGTCGCCCGCGCTCTCGCCGACCCCGGCGCCGTCGGCGGCAGCGGGGGTCTCGCGCGGCCGTTTCCGTCGTCGTGGCAGTCCCATCCTCGTCTCCGTCCCCTCCGCGATGGACCTTCGGTGATGACAGCATCGCGGCGGACTACGACAGTTTTGGCGTACGGCGGAAAGCGAGATGATTCTAGAATCCGGCTCTTGACCGGAACGGCCCGAACGGCAAGTGTGCATGGTGCACACGATCGAGCGCGCGATCGCGGTGACGTACGGTGCCAGGAGGTCCTTGATGCAGGCAGAGACGGATGCGGTGGCGGCGGGGTTCATCCCCGAGCGGCTGGCCAGGATCGATTCCCACTTCGCGAAGTACGTCGAGGACGGCAGGCTCCCCGGCTGGCTGACGATGATCAGCCGCGGCGGGCAACTCGCCCACCTGTCCTGCCACGGCCGGCGGGACGCCGAGGCGGAGCTGCCGGTGGAGGAGGACACGCTCTTCCGCATCTACTCGATGACCAAGCCGATCACCTCGGTGGCCGCGCTGATGCTGTACGAGGAGGGCGCGTTCGAGCTGACCGACCCGGTCGCCGACTTCATCCCCTCCTTCGCCGACATGCGGGTCTTCCGCGGCGGCACCGCGGCCAAGCCGGTCACCGTGCCCGCCACCGAGCCGGTGCGCATCTGGCACCTGCTCACCCATACCGCCGGACTCACGTACGGGTTCCACTACGTGCACCCGGTCGACGAGATGTACCGGAAGGCCGGCTTCGAGTGGGGCCAGCCGCGCGACTACGACCTCGCGGGCTGCTGCGACGCGTGGGCGGCGCAGCCGCTGCTGTTCGAGCCGGGCAGCGAGTGGAACTACTCGGTGGCGACCGACGTGCTCGGCCGGGTCGTGGAGGTGGCCTCGGGCCAGAGCCTCGCGGACTTCTTCGCGCAGCGGATCCTCGGCCCGCTGAAGATGACCGACACGACCTTCCAGGTCACCGGCGACGACCTGAACCGGCTCGCCGCGCTGTACGTGCCGGACCCGCAGACCGGGAAGATCCTCCGCAACGACGCCGCGGGCAAGGGCATCACCCGTGAGCCGCGGATGCACTCGGGTGGCGGCGGGCTGGCGTCCACCGCGGGAGACTACATGCGGTTCGCCCGGATGCTGCTGGGCGGCGGCGAGCTCGACGGCGTACGGCTCCTCGGCCGGCGCACCGTCGACTACATGGCCACCAACCACCTGCCGGGCGGCGCCGACCTGGAGTCCTTCGGCCGCAAGCTGTTCGCCGAGACCCGCTTCGACGGGGTGGGCTTCGGCCTCGGCGTCTCGGTGACCGTGAACCCGGCCGACTACAAGACGATGACCAGCGTCGGCGAGTTCTCCTGGGGCGGCGCCGCGAGCACCGCCTTCTGGATCGACCCGTCCGAGGACCTCGCCGTCGTCTTCCTCACCCAGCTCCTCCCGTCCAGCACCCACCCGCTCCGCACCCAGCTCCGCCAGCTCGTCTACCAGGCCCTGGCCTGAGCCCCGAGCGGCTCAGCGTTCGCCGTACGCCAGCGTCCGCGCAGGTGGGCCAGGGAAGCGCCCCAGACCGGCACGCCGAACGCGACGTAGAAGCCGACCGTGGTGAAGTTGACCAGCACCGCGTACAGGTCGGAGCCGGCGAGCAGCACGAACACGGTGGCGCCCGCGGCGGTGAGCAGGATCGAGGCGACCGGCAGCCGCTCCGGGCCGCGCAGCCGGCGCAGCACCCGCGCGCCGGGCAGCGCGTCGTCCCGGGCCGACGCCCAGATCACCCGGGACACCGCCGCCTGCACGGCGAGCAGGCTGGCCAGGAAGCCGATCACGAACACCACCAGCATGGGCCGGCCGATGGCCGGGCCGAAGTGCGCGGCGAGCGTCCCCGCCACCGGGTCGGCGCTCCCGCCGGCCACCACCGCGGACAGGTTCGGCACGGCGAGGATCAGCGCGGCGCTGGAGTACATCACCACCAGCCCCACCGCCAGCAGCGACAGGATCAGCGCCTTCGGCACCTCACGCTCCGGCCGCTCCACCTCCTCGGCGATGGACCCGGCCGCCACGTTGGCCACCGTCCCGACCGCGAGGATGACCAGCGCCGTGCCGGTCGTGGCCGACCGCGAGGGCTCGGCCGCCCCGAGCGCCTCCAGCAGGAAGCCGGCCGCGCCGTAGGAGAGCGTGGACAGCGCGATCGTGAGCCCCCACATGTACGCCCACGCGGCCAGCCAGCCGGCCCGGGTGCCGAGCGCGTGCCGGGCCCACTGGTAGACGCTGCCCTCGAACGGCCAGCGTCGTCGTCCAGGTCGCGCGGGCGTACAGCGGCCCGCGGATGCCCACGTGCGCGCTCGCGTCCTTGAGCAGCAGCCCCTCCTCGGCGGCGCGGCGGAACGGGGTGCCGTGCGTGTACGGGCACCGAAGTACGTGTCCCAGGTGTCCAGGTGCGCGTCGAAGTGCACCAGCGCGACGGGCCCGTACGCGGCCGCCGCGGCGCGCAGCGCGGGCAGCGCCACCGTGTGGTCCCCGCCGATGGACACGGCGCGGGCGCCGCCCTCGGTGAGGTCGCGCAGCCCATGCTCGATCTGCGTGATCGCCTCGCCGATGTCGAACGGGTTGGCCGGAATGTCGCCCGCGTCCACCACCTGCGTCATCTCAGATCACCGCCCCGGCGTTGGGGGAGACGACCCTCGCCGCAGGCGAACGTGGCCTCCTCGATCAGGAACGCCGTGGTCAGCGCGATCTCCTCCGGCGCGGTCAGCCTCCGGGCGGGCAGCGAGGCCAGGTACGCGGGGTCGCGCCACGGCGAGTCCGCGGGCAGCAGCGGCGTGTCGTGGGCCCGGGCGCGACCGCGTTGACCCGTACGCCGGAGTCCGCCACCTCCACGGCCAGCGACCGGACGAGCCCGATGATCGCGCCCTTGGCCGCCGCGTAGTGCGCCTCGCGGTCGCCGCCGCCGATGGCCAGCTCCGAGGTCACCGCCACGATCGAGCCCGCGCCGCGGTCCAGCATGCCGGGCAGCGCCGCACGCGCCACGTTGTACAGCCCGCCGAGGTGCACGCGGAGCATCCGCCGCCAGGCCGGCCAGGTGATCTGCGCCAGCGGCAGCGGCGCGTAGTGCCCTGCCGCGGTGACCACGGCCTCGATCGGGCCGACCTCGCGCTCGATCCGCTCGATCGCCGCCGAGGTCTGCGCCGGGTCGGAGACGTCCACGCCGATGCCGTGGCCGGCGGTCTCCGGCGGCCGCAGGTCCGGCCCGGCGGTCGTCCAGCCCCGCCGGCCCAGCTCGGCGGTGACGGCGGCGCCGATTCCGCCGGCCGCACCGGTCACCAGCGCGACGGGCATGAGGTCCTCCCGGTCTTCGTACGGGTGCGGCGAGGCAAGCGCAGGCAGGGCGGCACGGCAATGGCCCCCGGGCGAACGTCGTACGACCGCACGACGCGCGGCCTGCCCCGTGGTGCGGTCGCACACACCCGGGGGGCGGATAACACGTGGGGGGCGGTTGCGGCAATGGGGGAGGTGGGAGTTAGCGTCGAGCACGACAGATCGCGGGTGCCCGGCGAACCGGGCTGAGATCGCGGCTGAGACGGCCGCCGACCGCTGGAACCTGACCGGGTAATGCCGGCGTAGGGAGAGATCAAGTCGTCATGAGCAACACCGCATCCCGCAAGACCTTCCTGCACGGCACGCGTCCGGACCTGCGGGTCCCGATGCGTGAGGTCCCCTTGACCAGCGGGGGGAGCGTCGTCCTGTACGACACCTCGGGGCCGTACACCGATCCCGCGCACACCACCGACGTCAGAAGGGGGCTGCCCGCGCTGCGGGCCGGCTGGATCGCCGAGCGCGGCGACACCGCAACCTACGAGGGCCGTACCGTCCGCGCCGAGGACGACGGCCGCCGTTCCACCGACCCGCTCCGCGACGGGGCCGCGTTCCCCGCGCGGCACCCGCGCCGGGCCACGGGCGGGGCCGTCACGCAGCGCGCGTACGCGCGGCGCGGCGAGATCACCCCGGAGATGGAGTTCGTGGCGCTCCGCGAGGGGGTGGAGCCGGAGTTCGTCCGCGCCGAGCTCGCCGCGGGGCGAGCCGTGCTGCCCGCCAACGTCAACCACCCCGAGATCGAGCCGATGATCATCGGCAAGAACTTCCTCTGCAAGGTCAACGCCAACATCGGCAACTCCGCCGTGGCCTCCTCGATCGAGGACGAGGTGGAGAAGATGACCTGGGCGACCCGCTGGGGCGCCGACACGATCATGGACCTGTCCACCGGCCGGGACATCCACACCACCCGCGAGTGGATCCTGCGCAACTCGCCCGTCCCCGTGGGCACGGTCCCGCTGTACCAGGCGGTGGAGAAGGTGGGCGGGAACCCGGCCGACCTCACGTTCGAGATCTTCCGCGACACCGTCATCGAGCAGGCCGAGCAGGGCGTGGACTACATGACGATCCACGCCGGGGTGCTGCTGCCGTACGTGCCGCTGACCGCGCGCCGCAAGACCGGGATCGTGTCCCGGGGCGGCTCGATCATGGCGGCCTGGTGCCTGGCGCACCACGAGGAGAACTTCCTGTACACCAATTTCCGCGAGCTGTGCGAGATCTTCGCGGCGTACGACATCACCTGGTCGCTGGGCGACGGCCTACGGCCCGGCTCCATCGCCGACGCCAACGACGAGGCCCAGTTCGCCGAGCTGCGCACCCAGGGCGAGCTCACCCACATCGCCGCGGAGTACGACAACCAGGTGATGAACGAGGGCCCCGGGCACATCCCGATGCACAAGATCAAGGAGAACGTCGATCTGCAGCAGGAGTGGTGCGCCGAGGCCCCGTTCTACACGCTCGGCCCGCTGACCACGGACATCGCGCCCGGCTACGACCACATCACCTCGGCCATCGGCGCCGCCATGATCGGCTGGTACGGCACCGCGATGCTCTGCTACGTCACCCCCAAGGAGCACCTCGGCCTGCCGGACCGGGACGACGTGAAGGCCGGGGTGATCGCGTACAAGATCGCCGCGCACGCCGCGGACCTGGCCAAGGGCCATCCGGGCGCGCAGGCCTGGGACGACGCACTGTCCGACGCGCGGTTCGACTTCCGCTGGGAGGACCAGTTCAACCTGTCCCTCGACCCGGACACGGCGCGGTCGTTCCACGACGAGACACTGCCCGCCGCACCGGCCAAGACCGCGCACTTCTGCTCCATGTGCGGTCCGCACTTCTGCTCCATGAAGATCACCCAGGACGTCCGCCGCTACGCCGCGGAGCACGGGGTCAGTGACCAGGAGGCGCTGACCGCCGGCATGCGGGAGAAGTCCGAGGAGTTCCAGGCCGGCGGGGGCCGCGTCTACCTCCCCGTCACGTCCGCCGACTGAGTCCTTCCAGAGCCGGCCGCGGCCCGTCCCTCCCCGGGACCGGCCGCGGCCCGCCTGACCTGCGGCCGGCCCCGGGAGACCGGGCTATCGTTCAGGCATGGACGCGGGTATCGGGCACCGCCGCGGCGATCACCGGTCGCCGCTCGGCCCGACCGTGCGCGACCTGCCGGCCGAGCCGCGGTTCCGGCTGCGGCTGCTGGCCGGTGCCGCCGGGCTGGACCGGCCGGTGCGCTGGGCGCACTCCACGGAACTGCTCGACCCGGGGCCGTACCTGCGCGGACACGAGGCGGTGCTCACCGTCGGCGCGTCGCTCACCTCACCGAGCAAGTGCGTGGCCTTCGCCCGTGCCTGCCGCGCCAACCGGGCCAGCGCGGTGCTGTACGAGATCGGCAACGTCACCCCGCACGTGCCGGCCCCCCTCGTCGAGGCCTGCGAGGAGCTGGGGCTTCCGCTGTTCGAGGTGCCCAAGGACGTGCCGTTCGTGGGGGTCACCGAGTGGCTGGCGGAGCAGCTCGCCGCGGAGCGCGAGTCCGACCGCGACCGCCGCGAGCTCGGCCGGCTGCTGGAGCTGGTGGCGGACGGGCTGGCCAGCCCGGAGGCGCTGCGCGGCGGGCCGTCCGGCGCGGACCTGCCGGACCGCCCGGCGACGCTCGCGGTCCCCGCCGGGCACCTGGACGACCTGCCGGTGCCGCCGGAGGGGTGGCTGGCCGGGGCGGCGGACGAGGTCGCGTACGTCCTCGTGGCCGACCCGGCGCCGCTGCTGGCGCGCTGTGCCGAGCGGGGCATCCCCTGCGGCACGGCGCCCGCGGCCGGCCTCGACGGGCTGCCCCGCGCGCTGAACGAGGCCCGGCTGGCACTGGACCTGGCCCGGAGATCGGGCGGGGTGGTGGAGGCGGCCCGGCTGGCCACCTTCCGCGGGCTGCTGGCCCAGCTCGACCCGGACCGGCTCACCCCGTTCGCGGAACGGATGATCAGGCCGCTCGCCGCGTACGACGCCGGGCACGGGAGCGGGCTGCTGGAGACGCTGCGGGTCTACATCGGGCACGGCGGATCGGTGGCCACCGCGTCGCGCGCGCTCTACCTGCACACCAACTCGCTGCGCCACCGGCTGGCCCGCATCGAGACGCTCACCGGCGCCAACCCCCTGGACTTTGAGGACCGCATCCCCTTCGCCATCGCCCTCACCGCCTGGCCCGACCCGCCGCGCTAGCCGCCGGGCCGGGCTCGGGCTCGGGCTCGGGCTCGATCAGAGGTCGATGCGGTAGGCGAAGTCCCCGCCGTCCGGCGCGACGATCTCCACGCAGTCGGTGACGGCGCGGTGCAGCCGCAGGTGGCCGGCCGGGTCGGAGTCGAGGGTGGCGAGCGTGGCGGGGGTGAACGAGCAGCCGCCGTCCAGCCGTACCACCGTCCGGCCGCCGGAGGGGTTCGCCACCGCGAACGTCGCGTCGTCCATGGCCTCCCGGGTGAGCCGCTCGCCGTACATCACCCCGCGCCACAGGTCGAGGCAGAACTCGTTGGCGACGACGTGGCCGGGGGCTGTGTCCTCGTACGCGACGTGCAGCGTGCCGCCGGTCAGCCGGATGCGCTTGGCGAACGGCGCATGGCCGTGCCACACGATGCCTGGCTCGCCGGCCTGCTTGGCCCGCCGGTCCTCCTCCAGCAGCGCGCGGAACTCGCCGAGGGAGAGCGTGCCGGGCGGCGGCGCGGTGCGCTCGTACGTCCACCGCACCTCCTCCGATCCGCTCGGCCGCGTACGCGTTGAAGTTGTCCGGGTAGTAGCAGTCGAGCTCCCGCATGACCGTGCTCTTCGGGTTGTACTTGCGGCCGATCAGCCCACGGCTCTCCCGGACGTCGCAGGCGATGTACGCGTGGTTCGGCGTGTACACGGTGTTCTGCAGCACCTCGCCGTCGCAGAGCACATTCTCCCCCGCCACCCGATCCCCGGTGAGGAACTGGTAGCACTTGAAGGTGCCGCTCACGCAGATCGGCCGGCCCTCGCGCAGCACGAACACGTGCGTCACCCGGCCGCCGTTGCGGTCCATCACGACGAGCGCACGCTCGTTGTAGAGCAGCACGTTGGGCAGTGGGTCCTGGTCCCAGTGCCGGCCGGTCGGGTCGATGGCGCCGGTCAGCGCCGGGCGACTCTCCCCGGGGCGCGGCGCGAACGCCATGGCCTGCACGGTCTCCACCACCGGCCCGTCGTCGCAGTACGCGGCCGGCGCCGTGACGGATCGCGCCCACTGCGCCCACACCGAGGCGTTCAGGTACACGTGCGCGTTGCGGGTCTGTAGCGACGCGGCGAGGACGAAGTCCTCGGGCTCCACCACGTCGGCGCGCTCGTTGGCGTCCAGCCCGCCGAGCCGCTCCAGCGGCTGCTTGTTCCACTGGGACTCGTGCAGCGACATGGCGAGCGCCATCCGGGCCAGGTCGTACAGCTCGTTGCGGTACTCCTGCGGCCAGTCCACGATCGCGTACTCGGCGCGCTGGGAGATCTCCTCGAGCGACCGGCCCAGCCAGATCGCGGGGAAGCCCTTCCAGTTGTCGTACCAGGCGTCGAAGTGCAGCGACTTCCCGTACTGGTCCAGGGTGAGCACCCCGCCCGGGTCCACCGCCGGACACGTCGCGGTGCGGATGTCGATGGTGCCCACGGAGTCCCGATCCGGGTCGAGGCCGTTGTCCGTGACCGCCTCGATCCACGGGTGCGCGGCGATCCACTCCAGCGAGGCGCGGAACTTGTCGTTGTACTCGATCTCGCTGCCGGAGTAGTCGCCGTCGAACCAGCCGTTGCCGGAGGCCTTGTCCGCGTCGTCGC
>WHSL01000040.1 GCA_009380095.1 Streptosporangiales bacterium
CGCTTCCGTGGCGGGCGACGTCCGAGTTACCGGTGCCGCCTCCGTGGCCCGCAGGGCCTCCGCGGTCCGCAGGGCCGCCGTGGCCGGTGGCGGCCCGGTGGTGAGCGGCCCGGGCCGGGGTCGGGATGCGGTCATGTGACCTCCAAGGTGACCTCGGAGTCGTGCAGCACCAGCTCGCCGAAGACCGCACCGATGCGGGCGGTGGAGCCGGGGGAGTGGGCCACGGTGACCGCGAGCCCGCAGACCGGGTCGGCGGCCGTGCCCGTGCCCTGCGGGGTGTCGCGCGCGTCGCCGGCGAGCGTGAGCAGCTCGCACAGCAGCTCCATGGCCTGCCCGGAGAGCCTCGCGGTGGCGAGGTCGGGGGCGGCGCCGGCCAGCTCGGACACGGCGGAGGCCCGGCGCCGCTCCCGTTCCGCGGCCTCGGCGAGCAGCGCCTGTTCACCGAGCGGGTCGTCGAGCACCCGGGCGGGCTTTCCGCGCGGCGCCCGGTTCGCGCGGGATCGTACGTTGACCGGCACCTCCACCCGGGCGCCCGCATGCCACGGGGTGGCGGCGGTGGTGCGGTCGTCGTCGGGGGCGAGGCCGAGGTGGCGGGAGGAGTGCAGCCCGAAGGTCGCCGCGTACAGCGCGTGCGCGGTGACGAGGTCGGCGGCGGCGAACGCCCCCGCGAGCCGGAGGAGGTCACGGCGCCGGCCGGGGTCGACGGTGCCCGCGCTCGTCGCCCGCTTCACGTTCGCCAGCAGCGCGGAGATCGCCCGGCTGGTGGCCTCGCGGAGGGCGGCCACCTCGCTGGGCCGGCCCGGCCGGCCGATGAACCAGTCGGCGAGACCCTGCCAGTCGGCGGCGCTGCGGCCCGGAGCCCGTTCGACCCACCGCTGGTCGCCGGGGAGCGCGGCCGGGCCGATCCTGCGCAGCAGCTCCTCGCGGTGCTCGGTGAGCCGGGTCAGGCTCGCCGCCACGGGGGAGGAGTAGCGCAGCACGTCGGAGGCGATGAGGTCGACGTACTCCAGCAGCATGTCCTTGAAGCCGGTCATCTCCGCGGGGCCCAGGTCGTAGCGGGCGATCACGCCGCCCAGGTAGGCGTAGAAGTCGCGGACCGCCGAGGCGAACTCGGCGTGCTGCAGGAAGACGGTCGTCACCTCGCGGGCGAGGTGCTCGCGGGCGCGCCGCGCGGCGGCCGACTCCGGCCCGCGCGTCTCCTCGGCGGCGGCCGCGGCGCTCAGGTGCCCGACGACCTCGCGCAGCCCGGTGGAGATCGCCGGCAGCAGCTCGCGGGAGACCTCGCGGGCGCCCTCCGCCACGTCGATGACGCCCTCCACGTCGCGCTGCACCCGAAGCGCCAGCTTCGTGACCTGGTAGCGGACCCGGCTGCGCATGAAGTCGGCGATCGTGGCCGCGGGCTCGCGGCGGCCGGGCACGAGGTTGCCCCACTCGGCCAGCCGCCGCAGCCGGTCGAGCACGGTGTCGATCTGTGACTCGCCCTCGTCGATGCGGCCCGCCCGCTCCGCCTCGGCGAGCGCGGCGGCCACCTCACCCGCGCCGAGATCGGCCAGCAGGGTGTCGGTGAACAGCCGCATGATCTCCAGGTAGGTGCGGCGCTCGGGTGCCGAGAGGTACGCGTACAGCCGCAACCTGCGGCGCTGGTCGTCGTGGGGCTCCGCGCGCCGGCCGGCCGCCCCCGAAATCTCGCTGACCCCCATGACGCCGTTCAACCTATCGGCCCCCGCGGGCACTTTCGGCCCACCGCGCGCGGCCCGTCACCGTACGGCCTGGATGCGTGCGGTGGCGGTGGCCACGGCGACGGGCCTGTCGTCGGGGCCGAGGAGCTCGCCGGAGAGGAAGCAGACCTCCCTGCCGCGCTGCACGATGCGGAGGGCGGGGCCCAGCGTGTCGTCGAGCATCGCGGCGAGGAACCCGCCCTGGAGCGCGCCGACCGATCCGTCGCCGGACGACTGGACCTCGGAGATTCCGTGGCGGGCCGGCGCGACAGGGGGGCGACTGCTGATCTGGTCGCTGGGCAACCTCGGCGAGCCGTTCGGCATCGAGGTCGCGCTCGCCATGCTGGTGACGGTGATCACGGTGGTGCTGGGGGCGCTGGCCTTCCTGCTGCCCCGGCGCGGTGCGGCCGCGGCGGCCGTCACCGGCGCCTCGGCCACGCTCTTCGCGCTGATCATCTACGTGCTGCAGCTGGGGCTCGACTCCAGCGTGGAGGCCGGAGCCGGTTTCACCGTGGCCATCGCGGGTGCCTGCGCGATGATCGTCGGGGGCGCGTTCCGCCATCGGTACCTCCGCTAGATTCCGCCCGGCAGCGGCGCCGGATGCTGTAATCGGGCCATGCCTGGGTGGGTGCTGTCCGTGTTGCGCGGGTCGCTGGTGGTCATTGTGGTGGTGGCCGTGCTGCTCGCGGTGCTGTGGGCGGCGCAGCGGCGGCTGATCTACTTTCCGGATGCGAGCACGCCCGCGGCGCCGCCGGGGGTGCGTGCGGTCACGTACGCGACCTCCGACGAGCTGCGGCTCGGGGCGTGGCTGGTGCCGGCCGCGCGTGCGGACGGGCCGGTGGTGCTGTTCGCGCCGGGCAACGCGGGCAACCGCGCGCACCGGCTGCCGCTGGCGCGGGCGCTGGCGGAGCGCGGCGTGACCGTGCTGCTGGTGGACTACCGCGGGTACGGCGGCAACCCCGGCAACCCGACCGAGGAGGGGCTGGCCCGCGACGTGGCGGGCGCCCACGCCTACCTGACCTCGACGTTGCGGGTGCCGCCGGAGCGGCTCGTCTACGTCGGGGAGAGCCTGGGGGCGGCTGTGGTGGCCCGGCTGGCGGTCGCGCGCCCGCCCGCCGGGCTCGTCCTGCGGTCGCCGTTCACCTCGCTCGCCGATGTGGGCGCCCGGCACTACCCGGTGTTGCCGGTGGGGCTGCTGCTGAGGGACAGGTTCCCGGTCTCCTCCCTGATGGCGCGGATCGAGGTGCCGACGACGGTGGTGTACGGCGCGGCGGACACGATCGTGCCGGCCGAGCTGAGCCGCCAAGTGGCAGCGGCGGCGGGCGGGCCCGTCCGCCGCGTGGAGGTCGCCGGCGCGAACCACAACGACGTGGAGCTCGCCACGGGGCCGGCGCTGGTCGAGGCCGTGGTCGCGGCGTCACCCTGACCGCGCCAAGGCCGGGGGGTAGAAGGCGCGGCGGATGCGTTGCACGCTCTGCCGCGCCTGGCGGGTGACGTCGTCCCAGGTCAGCTCGATCACCGTGAAGCCGGAGTGCTCCAGCGGCCGCGCCGGAGGCTCGCCCGCGCCCTCCTGGACGAGCACGACCACCCCGTGTTCGGGCCAGAACAGATCGGCCTGGACGGCCGGGCAGCCGTGCGCGCTGACATGGACGCCGACCTTGGGTGCGGGCAGCCCGTGCGCCGCGCACATCAGCCTGGCGAGCGTGCCCAGTGGACCGCTAGAGCGAGGATCCGCCGCGGCGATCGCCTGGTCGGCCTGTCTGATCCCCGGCCAGTTGCGGCAGGCGAGGGCGACCTCGAGCAGCTGATACCGGCTCACGCCGAGCTCGCCCAGCGCCGAGTCGACCGCCACCACCGCGCCGGCGAACGGCAGGTTCCGCGCGAGGTCGACGGCCGTGCGGGCCGGAGAGGTGACCGGCACGCCGTTGTGGACCAGCACATGGGTGCCGGGCAGCTGGGCGCGGTAGAGCCGGACCCGGTCGAGACGGTCCGAGCCAGGGCCGCCGGGTGGCCGGGTCAGGCTCACCACGCCGGCCGGTGGCGGCCAGAGCAGGGCGATGCCGTGCAGCACGGCGGCGGACTCGTGGCTGCACACCGCGCCGGGCGCGTTCAGCGCGAGGACGGCGGCGGCCGCCTCCAGCGCGCGCCGGGCGGTGTCGCCGGCCTGAGCGAACAGCCCCGACTCAACGCAGACACCGCGCCGTAAGCGCGTCCACTCACCGGTGGCGACGAGGCGGTTGATCGCGCGCTGGGTGTAGCCGGACTCCCGCGCCTGCGCGACGCGGAACGGACCACCCTGGGCGGCCGAGACGGCCGCGAGTTCCTGATTCATGCCGCCGATTCTGCTGAGCCGAGCCGGTCCCGGCGCGGGCCCGGAAAGCTTCGCCGAATCGGCACGAACCGGCGCGAATCCGCTTACGATTTCTGGTCTGACCTGGCCTTTCCGCGACGCAAGCCCGAGGCGGGCCCGCCAAGATCTGTGGATAACGTGGTACGGCCCGCAGGGCTGTGGACAGCGAGGCCGGTTGTGCTGACGCGCCTGTTTTAATGGCCGCCATGCCGAACTGGGCGGTGGCGTTGAGACGGTGGCTCGTCGTTGTCGCGGTCGTCTTCGTGTTGCTGCTGGCCGGGCTCTGGTTCGGGCAGCGGCAGCTCATCTACTACCCCGATCGGGCGCCGGTCTCGATGGACGGCACCCTGCCCGAGGGGTCACGCGAGGTGAAGCTGCGGACCTCGGACGGGCTGGCGCTCTCGGCCTGGTACGTACCCGCGCGGGACACACCCGACAGCGCGCCGACCGTCCTGGGGTGGTGACGCGGCTCGCGTCGGTGCACCCACCGGCGGGGCTGGTGCTGCGCTCCCCGTTCACCGAGCTGGCGGATGTGGGGGTGCAGCACTACCCCTATCTGCCCGTACGGCCGTTGCTCCGCGATCGTTTCCCGGTTGCGCCGCTGATCCGGGACATCCACGTACCGGTCGCGGTCGTGTACGGCACCGCTGACCGGACCATTCCGCCCGCCATGAGCCGCGAGGTCGCCGACAGCGCGGGCGGCCCGGTGGTCCACGAGATCCTCGTACCCGGCGCCGACCACAACGACGTGGGCGACGGCCCGCAGATGGTCCAGGCGGTCGAGGCCGTCGCCGGTCAGAGCCGGAAGACCTAGAGCTTGAGTGTCTCCGCCGAGAGTTCCCTGACGAAGTCCTCGTCGACGGTGTGGCCGAGGCCGGGCTCGGCCAGCGGGACGGCCACCATGCCGTCGTCCGCCCGCACCGGCGGGTCGATGACGTCGCGTGAGTAGTACTTGTCGGACCCGGACACGTCGCTGGGCAGGGTGAACCCGGGCAGCGAGGCGATCGCGACGTTGGCGGCGCGCCCGACGCCGAACTCGTGCATGCCGCCGCACCACACCTCCCAGCCGGCGGCAACGGCCATGTCGTGCGCGCGCTTGGCGGCGGTGAGCCCGCCCATCCGGGAGACCTTGATGTTCAGGATGCGGCCCGCGCCGAGCTGTACGGCACTGTCCAACTGCTCGACGTCGTCGATGGACTCGTCCAGGCAGACCGGCGTGGAGATGCGGCTCTGCAGCCGGGCGTGCGCGGCGAGCGCGCCGGGCGCGAAGGGCTGCTCGATAAGCAGCAGCCCGTAGTGGTCCAGCGCCTCCAGCGCCGCGAGGTGCTCGTCGGACTCGGTGTACACGCCGTTCGCGTCGACCTGCAGCACGAGGTGCGGATACGCGAGCTTGACGGCCCGTACGGGCTCCACGTCCCAGCCCGGCTGGATCTTCAGCTTGACCCGCCGGTACCCGCCCGCGACGTGCTTGTTGACCTGGCTGACCAGGTCCTCGATGGTGGGCTCGATGCCGAGGCTGACCCCGGCGGCGATGGCGGTGCGCTCCCCGCCGAGCGCCATCGACAGCGGCGTGGACCGCCGCCGCGACCACAGGTCCCAGCAGGCGATGTCCAGCCCGGCCTTGGCGAAGTTGTGCCCGCGGACCTTCCGCCACGCCTCTTCGGCCTGCTCCGGCCGCTCCCAGGTGTGCGCGAGCAACGCGGGACCGAGGTAGCGCCGGAGCATGAGCCAGCAGGTGTCCACGGTCTCCGGGGAGTAGTACGGGTCGCTCGGGGAGGCGATCTCGCCCCAGCCCACGCCGCCCTCACCGTCGCCGACCCGTACCAGGATGTGCTCGAGGTACGACTTCCGGTGCGAGCTGGTCTGGAAGGAGTGCACGAGCGGCAGCCGGACGCGGAACGCCTCCACGGACGCGACGCGGATGGCGGTGGCGGACTCGGCCTGGGTCACGGGTGATCAGCTCATTTCTTGTCGCGGCGAAGCGTCGTCGGCAGCGTGTCCGGGGAGCCGGCGGCGGTGTTCATCTCGTACGTGTCCAGCGTCCGGGCCAGGTCCGCGCGCTTGTCCAGGCGCCGCCGGGCGCCCTTCGCGCTGGCCGTGGCGAGCGTGGCGAGGATGTGTACGGTGGCGGCGACGGCGGTGGGCGAGTCGGCGTGCGAGACGCTGGAGGTGCCGACCACCACGACCACGTCGGAGAGCGCGGCGAGCCGTGTCCCGGGGTCGTCGGTGATGCCGATCACCATGCCGCCCTCGCGCTTGAACGTCTCGGCGAAGGTCAGCGTGCGCCGCGCGTAGCGGCGCAGGGAGAACGCGACGAGCACGTCCCCGGCCCGTACGTCGCAGAGCACGTCGAGCGAGCGGGCGGTGCCGGCCTCGATCAGCGTCACGTTGGACATGCCGGCGGACAGGTCGGTGGCGAGCAGCGCCGCGTACGCCGCGGACTTGTCGCTGCCCAGCACGAACCGGCGGCGCGCCGCGGTGACCCGCTGCGCGGCCAGCTCCAGCGTGCCGCTGGCGGACAGCGCGTCCAGCGTGCGGCTCAGGTTCTCCCGCTCCCGCTCGGCGACCCGCAGCAGCAGGTCGGCGGCGGACGACGGACGGGCCCGGTGCCGCGGGGCGGGGGATGCTGTCGTCACGGCAGTCTCCGCAGGCGGTAGTAGGCGGTGGCGGCGCCGGGGCCGGAAGGCCGGCAGGACACCGCCTCATACCCGGCAGCGTAGAGCTCTCGCAGGCCCGCGTAGACCGCCTCGCGCAGCTCCGGAGCCCGCTCGGCGGGCAGCTCGGCCCACTTCGCCGGCACGCCGAACAGAACGTCGTCACCGTCGCCGGCGCGCTCCGCCCAGCCGGGCACGGCGGCGGGCGCGCCGGCGTCCACGAGCGGCCCGGGCTCGACGGTCAGGTCCCAGCTCATGACCAGCCGGTCGCTGCCCTGGCCCGTGTCGCGACCCATCTCCTCCACGCCGAACAGGTCGCGTACGTACCAGCGCGCGCGGGCCCCGAGAACGTCCAGGTTGAAGTGCGCGTTGTGCGCGCGCACCGGGTCGAAGGCCCAGCGCATCTCGGTCAGCCCGGTGGACAGCACGAAGTCGCGCTGGCCCAGCTTGAGCGCGCGCCCGATGCCGGAGCCCTGCATGCCGGACCGTACGCAGGCCATCTGGGAGAAGTGGTAGACGACGCCGTCCTGGGTGCCGACGAAGCCGTAGACGAAGCCGGCGAGGTCGCCGTCGGCGAACGCGCCGATCACGGAGCCGCCGTTCATCCGCAGCGTCGCCAGCAGCCGCGGGCTGACCACCGGGTCCGTGGGCGACAGCTCGAACACCTCGCGGTAGAGCGCGACGGCCGCGCGCATCTCCTCGGGGGTGTCCAGTGGCCGGACCACGAGCTCGGTCAACCTCGTCCGCCTCTCTCCGCGTCGCTCGCGCGGGGACGTCACTCCGTTATACGTTTCCAATATACGTCGTTTGATCCACCCATCAGCATGTCCGGGCCTAGGATAGAGGGAGATGGCCTCATGGATAGCGAACGTATCCGCGACGCCGCCGTGGGGCTGCTGGACTTCGGCCGGGAACGGCTGCGCGACTACGCGCTGGCCGAGTCGCCCACCGGCGACGCCGCCGCGCTGGACGCCTGCGCCCGGCTCATCGAGGCCGGTCACGCCGAGGCCGGCGGCGCCACCCGGCGCGTGCCCGGCCCGGCCGGCGACCATCTGGTCACCACCTGGGGCCCGGAGGACGGGCCGTACGTCGTGCTGCTCGGGCACTACGACACCGTCTGGCCGGTCGGCCGGCTGGACCAGATGCCCTACACCGACGACGGTACCCGGATCGCCGGCCCCGGCACGTACGACATGAAGGCCGGGCTCGTCGCGGTGGAGATGGCGATGCGCGCGCTCGCCGAGGCCGGGGCCGGGCCCGCCCTCAGCGTACGGGCCGTCGTCGTGGCGGACGAGGAGGTCGGCAGCCCGGACGGGCGCACGGTGGTCGAGCGCGAGGTCACCGGCGCCGCCGCCGTGTTCGGGCTGGAGCCGCCGCACCCGGGCGGCGCGCTGAAGACCGGCCGCAAGGGCAGCACCCGTGTCAAGATCAAGGTCACCGGCCGCGAGGCGCACGCCGCGCTGGACCCGGACAAGGGCGTGCACGCCATCGACGAGCTCATCGACCAGCTGGCGGCGGCCCGCGCGGCGGTGCCCGAGGACGGCTCGACCATGTACAACGTGGGCCGCATCGAGGGCGGGACCCGGGCCAACGTGATCGCCGGGGAGGCCTGGGCGGAGATCGGGCTGCGGTTCGCCACGCCCGAGGCGGAGGCGGCGGTGCTCGGCGCGATCACGGCGCCGCGCCCGGTCCGGGAGGGCGCGGAGGTCCGGGCCGAGATCCTCTCCAGCCGCCCCGCGTGGGCGCCACCGGAGACGAACCCGCTGCTGGAGGCGGTGGCGGCGGCCGGGCGAGAGGTCGGCCAGGCCGTCACCGGGCGGCCCGCCTCAGGCGCCGGCGACACCAACTACACCGGCGCGCTCGGCGTGCCCACGCTCGACGGCTTCGGCCCGGACGGCCAGGGCGCGCACGCCGCGAGCGAGGGCATCGTCGTCGCCTCGCTGGCCGAGCGCGCCGCCCTGCTGGCCGCGCTGCTCGCCACCGGGGTCTAGGACATCACCCGGCGGCATGCACCGCGAGCAGGTCGTTCGCGCGGTTGCGTACGGCCTCCACGGTGTCGGTCCGCGACACCTCGCGGATGTGCGGGACGTACTCGGCCCACGGGGAGTACGTGGACGCCCACAGCGCGAGCCGCCGCACCTCCGGATCCGGGTGCCGGAACCCGGCGACGATGCGGTCGAACACCTCCGGTACGGAGCGTTCCGGCGCCGCCACCCCCAGCCGGACCAGCGCCCACCCGTGCTCCACGCCCTCGGCCCGGTCGCAGGCGGCGGCCAGCGCGTCGAGCCGTTCCGGCCGCAGGCCGCGCTCGACCAGCGTGCCCGCCCGATCCACCACGCCGTCGGCGAGGCTCTCCACGTAGACGTACCGCTGCCGGGACATGAAGTCCTCGACGTAGCGGAACACGGCGTGCTCGCCCGCCGAGAAATCCGCGCGGAACGTCTCGTGCAGATCCGGATCGCCCTCCTGGCGGATCAACGGCCAGCCCGTATCCTCGGCGTAGCGGAACACGCGCTCGCGTGTGGTCTCCGCTCGCAGGAGGAGTCGCTGCGAGTAGTGCGGCACGGGGATCCTCTCCATGGGGACGGCAGGCGCGCCGCGTGCGGCGGGGGCACGACGAGACACCGCTCAGGGGTGAAATCTCTTGCTATCACGTTCCTCCGGACACGGCAGGCGATTCCTCCCTAGGGGATGAGCTTCCCGGGGTTGAGGATGCCGCGCGGATCGACCGTGCGCTTCACCGCGCGCAGCACCTCGGCGCCCAGCTCACCGGTCTCCGCGCGCATCCACGGCCGGTGGTCGGCGCCCACCGCGTGGTGGTGGGTGATGGTGCCGCCGCATCCGACGATCGCGTCGCCGGCCGCGCGCTTGGCGGCCGCCCACTGCGCGACGGGGTCGGCGGCCTGCGCGGCGAGCACGGTGTAGTACAGCGAGGCGCCGTCCGGGTACGCGTGCGAGACGTGCGCCATCACGATCGGCGGGGTGCCCGAGGCGCCGAGCGCCGCGGTGAGCGCGTCGCGTACGGCCCCGTACAGCTCGGGCAGCCGCCGCCAGGACGCCGCCGTCTCCAGCGTCTCCGCCAGCGCGCCCGCGTCCAGCAGCGTGTCGCGGAGGTACGGGGCCGAGAACCGCCCCTCCCGCCAGCCCGCCACCGGCCCGGCGCCGAGCGGGGTCGCGCCCGCCGCGGTGAGCACCCGGTGTGCGGCCGCGCGGCGCGCCTCCACGGTCTCGGCGGTGCCCTCGTAGCAGGTCACCAGCTGGCAGCCGGGCGGCGGCCGGGGCCCGGCCACCGATCCCATGATCGCCGTCTCCAGCTCGTCGGAGAGTCGCGCGACCGTGGGCAGCGCGCCGGCCTGGGCGAGCCCGCGCAGCGCCGCGGTTCCGGCGGCGAAGTCGGGCACGCTCCAGGCCTCGTCGAGCAGCACCTCCGGCACCGGGCGGACCCGTACCGTCACGTCGGTGATCACGCCGAGCGCGCCCTCGCCGTCGAGGAACAGCTGACGCAGGTCGGGCCCGGCCGCCGACGCCGGGGCGCGGCCGAGCCGCAGCGTACCGGCCGGGGTCACCACGGTGAGCGCGGTGACCATGGCGTCGAACCGCCCGTACCCGGCGGAGGCCTGGCCGGCCGAGCGGGTCGCCGCGAAGCCGCCGATGCTGGCGTGCTCGAAGCTCTGCGGTACGTGCCCGAGCGTCATGCCGTGCCGGCGCAGCAGCTCCTCGGCCTCGGGCGCGCGCAGCCCGGCCTCCAGCGTGGCGGTCATGGACACCGGGTCCAGGTCGGTCATCCGGTCCAGCCGGCGCAGGTCCAGCGTCACCACCGACCCGTGCTCGCCGCGCAGCGCGTCGAGGCCGCCGACCACGCTGGTGCCGCCCCCGTACGGGACCACGGCCACGTCGTGCTAGCCGGCGACCCGCAACACCGCGGCGACCTCGCCGGCGTCGCCCGGCAGCAGCACCGCGTCGGGCGCGGCGGAGGCGTCGCCGGCGCGGCGGCGGAGCAGGTCGGGCGTGCTCTGCCCGCCGGCGCGGGCGAGCCGGGCGGCGTCGCCGGTGTGCACGTGCTCCGCGCCGAGCGCCGCGGCGAAGGCGCTCCGCGCCGTCTCGGGCAGCCGGGACTCCGCCGGCCGTACCCGCTCCGCCGGCACCGCGGGGGCGCCCTGCTCAGGCAGCGTGAAGGCGGATCGCAGCAGGTCGAGCGCTGCCTGGGGGAGTGGGCGGGGCGCCCCCCAGCGGGCCCATGGAAGGTCGTCGGCGCGCGTGGCGGGTCGCTCGGGCTCGAAGTGGGCGGTCATGCTTGCTAGTTTTACACATAGCGTCAATCTGTAACGGAAGGCGGGGAAATGGCCGAGGACGCGATCGACGAGCGGCTGCTCGCCGCCGCGCGCACCTGCGTGCTCGCGTACGGCGTCCGCCGCACCTCCCTGACCGACGTGGCGCGGCGCGCCCACGTGAGCCGGCCCACCGTCTACCGGCGCTGGCCGGACGTGCGGACCCTCGTCTCCGACGTGCTCACCCGGGAGTGGAAGACCGTGCTGACCGCGGGCGGCCGGGTGCCGGTGACCGGCAGCGGCCGGGAGCGGCTGGTCGCCGGGATCATCGCCATCGCCGAGGGCATGCGGGACAACTCCGTCTTCCGCAAGGTCCGGGACGCGGACCCGGAGCACCTGCTGCCGTACCTGCTGGACCGGCTCGGCACCGGCCAGCGCATGGCCATCGACCTGGCCCGGCGGGGCATCGCGGACGGGCAGGCGGACGGCTCCATCCGGCCGGGCGACCCGGCCCGGCTCGCGCACGTGCTGTTCCTCGCCGTGCAGGCGCTCGTGCTCTCCGCGATGGCCGGCCACGACGCCATCGGCCGCGAGGTCATGCGGGAGGAACTGCGTACGCTTGCCGACTCCTACCTGAGAGGCTGATGACCCCCGTGCCCGACACCTCCCTCAACGCGGCCCGGCGCGCCCGCGACCTCACCGAGCTGGCCTCCGCGGACGCGGTCGACCTGCTCGTGGTGGGCGGCGGCGCGACCGGTGCCGGGGTGGCGCTGGACGCCGCCGCGCGCGGGCTCTCCGTCGTGCTCGCGGAACGCCACGACCTGGCCTGGGGCACCAGCCGGTGGAGCTCCAAGCTGGTGCACGGAGGGCTGCGGTATCTGGCACACGGGGACGTCGCGCTCGCGTACGAGAGCGCCCGCGAGCGCGGCCTGCTGATGCGGCGCATCGCTCCGCACCTCGTCGCCGCGATGCCGCAGGTGTTCCCCGCGCTGCCCGGCCGAGGCCGTGCGGCGCGGCTCACCAGGACCGGGCTGATGGCGGGTGACCTGCTGCGCGCCGCGGCCCGTACGCCACGGCGGGTGCTGCCCCGGCCGCGCTGGCTCAACCCCGCGGACGCGTACTGGCACGCCCCCACGCTGGGCGACATCGGCGGCGGCATGCTCGGCCACGACGGGCAGCTCACCGACGACGCCGCGCTCGTCGTGGCGCTGGCCCGGACCGCGGCCGGGCACGGTGCGCGGATCCTCACCCGGTGCGCGGTGAGCGCGCTGACCGGGGACGGCGGGACGCTCACCGACACCCTCACCGGGCAGAGCCTGCGGCTGCGGGCCCGCGCGGTGATCAACGCGACGGGGGTCTGGGCCGGCGACCTCGTGCCCGGCCTGGCGCTCACCCCCAGCCGGGGCACCCACCTGGTGCTGCGCGACGAGGACTTCGGCGGGCTGCGCGGCGGCGTCTTCGTGCCCTCACCCGACTCCGACACTCGTTACGTCTTCGCGCTTCCCGCCGAGTACGGCCGCGTCTACGTGGGGATCACCGACGAGCCGGCGCCCGGCCCGGTCCCGGACGTGCCGGAGCCACCGGAGGCGGAGATCACCTGGCTGCTGGACGCCATCGGCACCGCGTTGCGGGCGCCGCTCGCCCGCTCCCAGGTGGTGGGCGTGTTCGCCGGGCTGCGGCCGCTGGCCGCCGGCGGCGCCGGGGCGACCGCGGACCTGTCCCGCCGGCACTCCGTGACGCTGTCCCTGGACGGCGTGGTCACGGTGGTCGGCGGCAAGCTCACCACCTACCGCAGGATGGCGGAGGACGCGGTGGACGCGGCCGTACGGGCCGCGCGGCTGCCCGCCGCGCCCTGCCGCACTGCGACGCTGCCTCTGGTGGGTGCGGCCTCCCCGTACGCGCTGGCCGTCCTCGTCGCGCCGGCCCGGCTGGTCCGCCGGTACGGCACCGAGGCCACGCGGATCCTCGCCGACGGCTCGGACGCGCCGGTGGCGGACGGCCTGCCCCTGACCCGAGCGGAACTGGAGTTCGGCATGCGCCACGAAGGCGCGTTGGACGCCGCCGACCTCCTGGACCGCCGCACCCGCATCGGCCTCGTCCCCGCCGACCGCACTCAGGCCCTCACCGTCGCCGAGGAGATCGCCGCCGGCATCCCGGGCTAGGCGACGACCGCCTCTGGACACCATCCGCCTTTCGGTGGACTCACCGCGGAGAATCGGCACGTTCTCCCCCTTTCGGCGCTGGCCCGTCCCCCCACGAGCCCGCAGGCTGGTGACCTGACGGCATCCAGCCGGCTGCCCGCGGCCCCTGTGGCCGCGGCGATCACAGAAGGGAAATTCCATGAAGGCGACGCTTATCAGGCGCTCAATTGCGATGACATCTTCGATCTGCACAACTTCTATGGGCTCTGGGACGCCCATAATCACACCAGGTCGTCCGTGCACTTCCTCGGCAGGAACGATGAATTCCTCGCCCGCTACGCCTCCGGCAGGGTTGACAATGTGAACTGGACGCCGGTCCACGCCGTGGCCACCTGCAGCGGTTGACCGGCGGGGGACACGCCTGGTAGGAGTCGTCCCTCTCACGCTTCCGGAGGATGAACCGGAGACGCTCCCCACACCCCCGCCGACCAGGGCGAACACGAACAGCAGGCCGCCCGGGGTGGTCTCGGTGTACGCCGTGTCACCGACACACGTGCCTGGACGGTGCGGCCCTCACGGTCCCGCACCCCCAGACCGGTGACCTCCCCGGAGCGGCGTTGGCCGGCGATCTCCCAGGAGCCGGTGCAGATCAGGTCGGAGCGTCCGGGCGCCGCGCCATCAGGATCGACGACGCGGCACCTCTCGACCTTCACCGTCGCGGGGATGCCCGACGCGTGGGCCCGGGCGAAGGGAATCGTGCACACCAGCCCCAGGATCAGCGATCCGCCCCAGACACCGGCATAGGTGATCGCCTTGGTCCGTGCACGGGAGGCCATGGCGCGGGAGGCTAGCCGAGGGCGAGTTTGAACCCCACGTGGGAGGCGGTGAACCCGAGCCGGGAGTAGAAGCGGTGCGCGTCGGTGCGGGAGGCGTCGGAGGTGAGCTGGACCATCCGGCAGCCTTCGCGGCGTGCCTCGTCGATGGCCCAGGTGATCAGGCGTGAGCCGAGGCCGCTGCCGCGTTCGTCCGCGTGCACCCGTACGGCCTCGATCAGCGCGCGGGACGCGCCCTGCCGGGACAGGCCGGGAATGATCGTCAACTGCGGCGTGCCGATCACGCGTCCGTCCCGTTCGACGACCACCAGCCGCTGGTTCGGGTCGCCGGCGATCCGCTCGAACGCCGCCAGGTACGGCCCCGGCGTCTCCGGAGCCTCTCGCGCCGCGCCCAGCGGGTCGTCGGCCAGCATCGCCACGATGGCCGGCACGTCGGCGGCGCGGGCCTCCCGGAACTCCACGTCACTCACCACATCGCTCACGGCTCGCGAGCCTACGCGCCCGCCCCGCCGGCCGATCGGGCAGGCGGGCGCTCGGCGAGCGGCTCAGGCGAGCAGCTCGGACGGCTTGCGGAACGGGAGGCCGTGCGCCTCGGCGACCGGCTCGCTGACGAGCTCCCCGGCGTGCGTGGACAGGCCCAGCGCCAGCGTGTGGTCGTCCTGGCAGGCGGCCAGCCAGCCCGTGCCGGCGAGCGCGATCGCGTACGGCAGCGTGTCCTTGGTGAGCGCGTGCGTGGAGGTGTGCGGCACCGCGCCGGGCATGTTCGCCACGCAGTAGAACACCGCGTCGTGCACCCGGAACGTGGGGTCGGCGTGCGTGGTGGGCCGCGAGTCCTCGAAGCAGCCGCCCTGGTCGATGGCGATGTCCACGAGCACCGAGCCGGGCTTCATGCGCGACACGAGCTCGTTGGAGATCAGCTTGGGGGCCTTCGCGCCGGGGATCAGTACGGCCCCGATGACCAGGTCGGAGGCGAGCGCGGCCCGCTCGATCTCGTACTTGTTGGACGCGACCGTGGCGACCCGGCCCTGGTAGAGCTCGTCCACGTGGCGCAGCTTGGCGACCTTGGTGTCCAGCACGGTCACCTGGGCGCCCATGCCGGCGGCGATCTGCGTCGCGTTGAGCCCGGAGACCCCGGCGCCGATCACCGTGACCCGGGCCGGCGCCACGCCCGGCACGCCGCCCATCAGCACGCCCCGGCCGCCCGCGAACTTCAGCAGCGTCTCGGCGCCGACCTGCGGCGCGAGCCGTCCGGCCACCTCCGACATGGGGGCCAGCAGCGGCAGCGAACCGTCGGGCAGCTGCACGGTCTCGTACGCGATGGACGTGGTGCCCGCGGACAGCAGCGCGTCGGTGCACTCACGCGAGGCGGCGAGGTGCAGGTACGTGAACAGGGTCTGGTCGCGGCGCAGGCGGTGATACTCCTCCGCCACCGGCTCCTTGACCTTGAGGATCAGCTCGCCGGTGGCCCACACCTCATCCGCGGTGGGCAGGATCCGCGCGCCCGCGGCGGTGTAGTCCTCGTCCGGGATCGCGGACCCGGTCCCGGCGTCGTGCTCGATGAAGACCTCGTGGCCGCGTTCCGCGAGCTCGTGCACTCCCGCGGGCGTGATCGCCACCCGGTACTCGTGGTTCTTGACCTCGCGGGGGACCCCGATCTTCAATTCGTCCTCCTTGACGAACGCGCGCACCCGACGCCTATTACTGTGGCCACCCGCCGGAGCCGCTGCCATGTGCACCATGTCTGAGGCTCATGTGTATTACTGACAGGGTGTAATCCGGGGCTCGAGCGTCGTACGGCGGGTGGTGCCGGCGAGGTCTTGCGGGCGGCCGCTCGGCGTGCGAGCACTGCGGCCACCGGCTCGGCGCGGCCGACCTGGTGCCGATCGTGAGCTGGCTGGCGCTGCGCGGCCGCTGCCGGTACTGCCGCCACCCGATCGCGTGGCGGCACCCCGTGGCGGAGGCCGGGAGGCGTGCTCTTCGCGCTCGTCGCCGGCTGGACGGTCTGAGCGGGCCCTCCGGAAACCGCCTAGGGGTCGAGGCCGAGCTCGCGGGCCAGCGCGGGCGGCGGAGTACCGAGCGGCCGCGCCCCCACGTACGCCTCCACCTCGCCGCGTTGCGCGCCCGCACCCTCCAGCACCGCGGCCGCCTGGCTCGCGGGCAGCAGGTCGAACCAGCGCGCGGCGAGCGTGGACAGCCCGTCCGAGGCGATCAGCCCGTACAGCCGCAGCCGGGCCATGCCGCCGTCGGGGTAGATGTCCATCCGCACGTGGGTGGCGGCCGTGCCCCAGGGCAGCGGGAACCGGTGCCGGGTGTCCGGCCGCAGCGGGGTGCGGGACAGCAGCGGCGTCCAGCAGCGCGGGTCGCCCGGGTCGGCGGTGCGCGCGTCGATGGCGGACAGCCGTACCTCGCCGGGCGCGTTGCCGAGGAAGTGGGAGGTGTCCAGCTCGGCCATCCGCACCACGCCGGGGGCGGCCAGCTCCACGGTCACCCAGTCGTTGCCGGCGCCGCGCCGCCGCCGGGTCTCCCAGCCCTCGCCCATGGTCGCGGCCTGCCCGGGCATCAGCAGGTTCACCGGCGAGCCGTAGAACATGTCGCTGCACCCGTGGATGGCGCCGCCGTTCTCCAGCGCCGCCAGGTCCGGCGTGATGCCGGCCAGGGGCCGCGGGTCCGGTACGGGATCGCCGTGTACGCGCAGCCGCGCCACCCCGCCGTCCGGGTCGATGTGCAGCCGTACGTGCGTGAACCGGTGGCCGTCGGTGACCCGGAACGTGTGCCGGGTGTCGCCCTTGAGCCGGGTCACCGGCACGATCTCCACCCAGTCGGCCTGCTCCAGCTCGGCCGCCGACGGATACCCCTCAACACCGCAGGCCTGCACCGCACAGGACTCCGGGAAGTTGCCGGTGAAGTGCGCGGTGTCCACCACCACGCTGCGGATCACCCCGGGCACGCCGAGCGCGACGACGACCTGGTCGTGCCCGCCGTTGCGGCGCCGCCGCGTCTCCCAGCCGTCGTAGACCTGCCCGCGCGGGCCGAACGTGCCCGGGCGGAACTCCGGCTCGTGCGGCGCGAGCAGGTTCGCGGCCTCCGCGAAGAACTCGTCGCTGGCGGCCACAACGCGCCCGCCGAGGGTCGCGACGGCCAGGTCCGGCAGGCCCGGCTCGGGGGTCTCCGTCATCCACGCTCCCGGGAGATGAGTCGGCCGAGGGGACGGTCGGCGGCGCCGTCGCCGCGGTCCGCGGAGTACACCATGGCCCCCGCGAGCCACGTCGCGTGCACCCGCCCCGTCAGCGTACGTCCCTCGTACGGAGTGATCTTATGGCGGTGCCGCAGACCCTCCGGGCGGACCGTCCAGGTGGCGGCCGGGTCGAAGGCGACCAGGTCGGCGCGGGCGCCCACCTCGATGCGGCCGCGCCCCTGCAGGCCGGCGAGCCGCGCCGGGCCCTCCGCCATCCAGGCCGCGAGGTCGTTCAGCGTGTGCCCGCGGATCTCCGCCGCCGTCCAGGTCACCGAGAGACCCATCTGCAGACCCGCGATGCCGCCCCAGGCCACGCCGAAGTCGCCCGCGTCCAGCTTCTTCAGCTCCGGCGCGCAGGGGGAGTGGTCGGAGACGACGCAGTCGATGTCGCCGCCGGCCAGGGCCCGCCACAGCGCCTCCCGGTTGGCCGCGGACCTGATCGGCGGGCAGGCCTTGAACTCGGTGGCGCCGTCCGGGACCTCCTCGGCGGCGAAGTACAGGTAGTGCGGGCAGGTCTCCGCGCTGACCGCGACGCCGCTGGCGCGGGCCGCGCCGATCAGCGGGGCCGCCTCGGACGCCGCCAGGTGCACGATGTGCGCGCGGCCGCCCGTACCGCCCGCGGCGCCGATCACCGAGCGCACCGCCTGCCACTCCGCGGTGCCGGGGCGGGAGGCGGCGAACCCGTCATAACCGGGCCCGGAGGCCTCGCGCAGCTCGGCCGGGTCCTCCGCGTGCACCAGCAGCAGCCCGCCGAACTCCGCGAGCTCGGCCAGCGCCACCCGCAGCTCCTTCGTGGACAGCGGCGGGAACTCCGGCACGCCCGAGTCGGAGAGGAAGCACTTGACGCCGAACACCCCGGCCTCGTGCAGCTCCCGCAGCCGGCCCAGGTTGTCCGGTACGGCCCCGCCCCAGAAGCCCACGTCCACGTGCACGTGCCCGTCCGCGGCGGCCCGCTTGGCGCGCAGCGCCTCGGCGTCCAGCGTGGCCGGCACGCTGTTCAGCGGCATGTCGATGAGCGTGGTGATGCCGCCCGCCGCGGCCGCCTCGGTGGCGGTGGCGAAGCCCTCCCAGTCGCCCCGGCCGGGCTCGTTGACGTGCACGTGCGTGTCCACCAGGCCGGGCAGCAGCGCGATCTCGCCCAGGTCGACGACGGCGCGCGCGGATGGCCGTTCGTCGTAGGGGACCACCCCCGCGATACGGCCTTCGCGCACGGTGACGGCGGCGGCCAGCGGACCGCCGGGCGTCACCACGCTGTGTGAGCGGATCACCAGGTCGTACGGCACGCCGAAGTTCCCCTTCCAGCCCCGCTTCTTGAGGCCCTGGGGCTGTCAGTACTACTACCTTCCGGCCTCCACGGATAGACCCTCCGCGGTGATGTGCTCGGGCCGGACCGGCACACGGTTCAGATTACGGCCGGTGGCGGCGCGTACGGCCGCCACGATCGCCGGTGTCGAGGAAATCGTGGGCGGCTCGCCGACGCCGCGGACCCCGTACGGGGCGTTCGGGTCGGCCAGCTCCAGCACGTCCAGGCTCATCGGCGGCATGTCCAGCACGGTCGGGATCAGGTAGTCGGTGAACGAGGGGTTGACGATCTCCCCGTCGCGCACCTGGATCTCCTCCATCAGCGCCAGCCCCAGCCCCTGCGCGCTGCCGCCGTGGATCTGCCCGGCCACCGCGAGCGGGTTGACCGCCTTGCCGACGTCCTGCGCGGTGGCGAGCTCGACGACCTTGACGAGCCCGAGCCCGAGGTCCACGTCCACCACGGCGCGGTGCGCGGCGAACGCGTACTGCACGTGCGCGAAGCCCTGCCCGGTGACCGGGTCCAGCGGGGACGTGGGCCGGTGCCGCCACTCCACGGTCGCGTCGATGACCTCGTCGCCGAGCGAGGCCGGGTCCCGGCCGGCGAGCCGGTCCCGGACCTTCGCACAGGCGGCCCGTACCGCCCCGGTCGTCATGTACGTCTGCCGGGACGCCGAGGAGGAGCCGGCCCCGCCCACGGAGGTGTCCGCCGGCGCGATCATCACCCGGTCCACCCCGAGCTCCGTACGGACGACCTGTTCCTGCACGGTGACCAGTCCCTGCCCCACCTCGCAGGCCGCGGTGAAGACCGTCGCCACCGGCTCGCCGCCGGTCACCTCCAGGCGCACGCGCGCGGTCGCGAAGTCGTCGAACCCCTCGGAGAAGCACACGTTCTTGATGCTCACCCCGTAGCCGACGCCGCGCACCACGTCCTCGCCGTGCGTGGTGCCGCCGACGCCACCGGGCATCGCGCGGAGATCCGTGGACCGCTGCGGCGGCAACGGCCGGTCTCGGACGCGCCGGACGAGCTCGGCCACCGGCGCGGGGAAGTCCAGCACCTGGCCGGTGATCGCGGCCGACCCCTCGCGCATCGCGTTGCGGATCCGGATCTCCGCCGGGTCCAGCCCGCAGGCCGCGGCCAGCCGGTCCATCTGCGACTCGTAGCCGAAGCAGGCCTGCACCGCGCCGAAGCCGCGCATCGCGCCGCACGGCGGGTTGTTGGTGTAGAGCGCGTACACGTCGACGTGCGCGTTCGGGACCTCGTACGGGCCCGCCGCGTGCGTCGCGGCGTTGCCCGCCACCGCCTGCGAGGTGGACGCGTACGCGCCGCCGTCCAGCAGGATCTCCGCCTTCACGTAGACGAGCCGGCCCTCGCGGGTGGCGCCGTGCTCGTACCGGAGGATCGCCGGGTGCCGGTGCACGTGGCCGAAGAACGACTCCTCGCGGGAGTACACCATCTTCACCGGGCGGCCGGTGCGCAGTGCCAGCAGGCAGGCGTGGATCTGCATGGACAGATCCTCGCGGGCGCCGAACGCACCGCCCACCCCGGACAGGTGCAGCCGGACCAGCTCCGGCGCCAGCCCCAGCGCGGCCGCCACCTGGTCCCGGTCGACGTGCAGCCACTGGGTCGCGATGTAGAGGTCCACGCCGCCGTCCGCGGCCGGGACCGCCAGGCCCGACTCCGGGCCGAGGAACGCCTGGTCCTGCATGCCCACCGTGTACTCGCCGGTGACCACGACCTCGGCGGTGGGCTGCGGGTCGCCGCGCCGGATCGGCACGTGCCGGACCAGGTTGCCGCCGGGGTGCAGCTGCGGCGAGCCGTCGTCCAGCGCGCGGCGCGGGTCGGTGAGCGGCTCCAGCACCGTGTAGTCCACGGCCACCTCGGCGGCGGCGCGCCGGGCCGTCTCGGGGTGGTCCGCCGCCACCAGCGCCACCGGCTCGCCCTGATACCGCACCGTGTCGCGGGCGAGCACCGGCTGGTCGGGTACGTCGAGCCCGTACACGGCGCGGCCGGGCACGTCCTCCGCGGTGAGCGCCGCGGCCACCCCCCGTACGGCCAGCGCGGGCCCGACGTCGACCCCGTGGATCTCCGCGCGCGGGTGCGGGGCGCGCACCGTGACGCCCCACAGCATGCCGGTCAGGTACAGGTCGGAGGAGAACGCGAACGCCCCGGTGACCTTGGGGGTGCCGTCCGGCCGCGCGGTGCTGTCGCCGATCCGGCCGGTGCGTTCGCCGACGCGTGGCGTGGTCATGCCGCCCCCTCCAGCCGGCCGCGCGCCGCCAGCGCCGCGGAGAGCAGTTTCGCCTCGTCGGCGGTGCGCAGCTCGTCGTCCTCGACCAGCGTGCGGCCGCCGGCGAGGAGCAGCGTGAGGGGCGCGGGCGGGCCGAAGACCAGCGCGGTCACCGGGTCGGCGATCGCCGCGTGGCCGGGCCCGTCCAGCCGCCAGAGCGCGATGTCGGCCTGCTTGCCCGGCTCCAGCGAGCCGAGCTCGGCGTCGCGGCCCAGGCAGCGCGCGCCGCCCAGCGTCGCCAGCTCCAGCGCCTGTCGCGCGGTCAGGGCCCGTGGCCCGCCCCGTGCCCGGGCCATCAACAGTGCTTGGTGCATCTCGCCGGCCAGCCGGGTGCCCTCCGAGGAGGCGGCGCCGTCCACGCCGAGCCCCACCGGCGCGCCCGCGCGCAGCAGCTCCGGTACGCCCGCGATGCCCGCGCCGAGCCGTGCGTTGGAGGTCGGGCAGTGCGCCACCCCGGTGCCCTCCGCGCCGAACCGCCTGATCGCCGCCTCGTCCAGGTGCACCGCGTGCGCGAACCACACGTCCGCGCCGGACCAGCCCAGCTCGGCGACGTAGTCGGCAGGGGAGAGGTCGAACCGCTCCCGGCAGAACTCGTCCTCCTCCACCGTCTCGGCGAGGTGCGTGTGCAGCCGTACGCCGTACGCGCGGGCCAGCGCCGCCGACTCCCGCATCAGCTCCGACGTGCTGGAGAACGGCGAGCACGGGCCTACGGCAAGGCGCAGGAACGAGTCCGGCGCCGGGTCGTGGTGGGCCTCGATCGCCGCCGCGCTGGCGGCGATCGCGACGCCCAGGTCCTCGGTCACGTCGTCCGGCGGCAGCCCGCCGCGGGACTCGCCGAGGTCCATCGACCCGCGGCAGAGGTGCAGCCGCACGCCCACCTCGGCGCCCGCGGCGACCTCCGCGGCCACCAGGTCGCCCGACCCCGGCGGGAACAGGTACGGGTGGTCGGCCACCGTCGTCGCGCCGGACCGGGCCAGCCAGGCCAGCCCCGCCGCGGCGGCGGCCCCGGTCATCGCCGCGTCCACGTGCCGCCACACCGGATACAGCGCGGTCAGCCACTCGAACAGCGTGGCCTCGGGGACGCGGCCCTGGGTGAGCCACTGGTACAGGTGGTGGTGGGTGTTGACCAGCCCGGGCGTGGCGAGGTGGCCGGGCGCGCGCACCCGCCGGCCCGGCGTGTCGGCCGGTGCCGGACCCGCTCCCACGGCGGCGATGGCGCCGTCCCGGACCACGACGTGGCCGTCCGCGTACTCGGTGCCCGCGCCGTCCACGGTGGCGACGGCGCAGCCCTCGATCACCAGGTCCGTCACGATCTCCCCTCCCCGCCGCGCTCGGCCGCCAGCCGTACGGCGGCCAGGATGTGCTCGTAGCCCGTGCACCGGCACAGGTTCCCCGCCAGCGCCTCCCGCACGTCCGCCTCGGCCGGGTCCGGCGTACGGGCCAGCAGGTCGTGCACCGCCACCACCAGCCCCGGCGTGCAGAACCCGCACTGCACCGCGCCCGCGTCGAGGAACGCCCGCTGCACCGGGTCCAGGGCGTCGCCGTCCGCGAGCCCTTCCACGGTGACCACCTCGGCGCCCTCGGCCTGCCCGGCCGCGACCAGGCACGCGCACACCACCGTGCCGTCCAGGTACACCGTGCACGATCCGCATTCGCCCTGCTCGCAGGCGTTCTTCGCGCCGGGCAGGCCGAGCCGCTCGCGGAGCACGTAGAGCAGGCTCTCGCCCTCCCACACGTCGTCGGCGACCTGCGGCTCGCCGTTCACCGTCAGCTCTACGCGCATCCCGCGCCCCCCTCGCAGTGGTCCGCCCAGGCCCAGGTCAGGGTGCGCCGGGCCAGCACGCGCAGCACGTGCGCGCGATAGTCGGCGGTGCCCCGGACGTCGTCGATGGGCCGCGCCGCGCCGGCCACCAGCTCGGCGAACTCGCCGATCACCGGGCCGGGCAGCGCGTCCCGCTTCTCCCAGCGGTCCGCCAGCTCGCCGGCCAGGAATTCCTCGGCCGCGTACGCGCGAAGCGGTGTCGGCCCGGCCGAGCCGATGCCCGTGCCGACCCCCTCGCCGGGGCGCAGCGCCAGCGCGAACGAGCACACCGCGATCACCATGGCGTTGCGGGTGCCGACCTTGGCGAAGTACTGCGGGCCGGTCGCCGGGCGGGCGCGGAAGCCCGCGATCAGCTCGTCCGGCTCCAGCACCGAGCGCTTGGGCCCGGCGAAGAACTCCTCGACGGCCACCCGCCGGGCGCCCCGTACGGACTCCAGCTCCACCTCGGCGCCGCCCGCCAGCAGCGGCGGGTGCGCGTCGCCCGCGGGGGAGGCCGAGCCCAGGTTGCCGCCCGCGGTGCCGCGGTTGCGGATCTGCGGCGAGCCGACGGTCCGCGACGCCGCGGCCAGCGCGGGCAGCCGGTCGGCCAGCTCGGAGACCAGCCGCGCGTAGGTGACGCCCGCGCCGACCCGGAGCGCGTCTCCGTCGGGTGCCCACGTGCGCAGCTCCGGGATCGCGGTCAGGTCGAGCAGCGCGTTCGGGCGGGCGCGGCCGAAGTTGACGTCGACCATTACGTCGGTCCCGCCCATGAGCGGCAGGGCGTCCGGGAACTCGGCCTTGGCCCCCAGGGCCTCGGCCCACGTGTGCGGGCGCAGGAACCTCATCACACCCAGGCCAGTCCGGGCGGCGGCGCGCCCTCGCGCGACACGGTGCCGGTGATCAGCCCGTACGGCCGGTCGTCCGGATGGAACACCACGTTCTCGTTGTCCAGGCCGAACGGCCCCAGATCGACGAGCAGGTGGTGCCGGTTGGGCAGGCGCAGCCGTACCTCGGCCACCTCGTCCACGGCGTCCAGCACGGCGCCGCCCATGGCGTACAGGGACTGCTGCAGGGAGCGGCTGTGAGTGGAGCCGAACGTGCCGATCAGGGCCTCGCGCGCCGCCCCGTGCGCCGCGTCCCAGTCGCCGGGCGCGGCCCCGTACCGCCAGCGCGCCTCCACCTCGGTGGCCAGGATCCGGTCGTCCGTCTCCGGGAGCGTGGTGTAGGCGTCGCGCAGGAAGCCGCGGAACTCCGAACCGGTGGTCTTGAGCAGCAGCAGGCCGGTGAGCCCGGCCACCGTCCAGTCCGCCTGGAGCGTGGCGGTCACCTCGGCCGTACGGCCCTCGCCGGCCGGCGCGGCGAAGGAGTGCCCGCCGGTCCGGGCCCACGGATGCTCCACCACCGTCACC
The DNA here is from genome assembly GCA_009380095.1 of Streptosporangiales bacterium. Lineage (GTDB taxonomy): Bacteria > Actinomycetota > Actinomycetes > Streptosporangiales > Streptosporangiaceae > WHSL01. Next base: position 24,000 of record WHSL01000040.1, read on the forward strand.
CTCGCGTGGGCCACCGTCTCCGGCTGCGCGGTGACGAAGCGCCGGGCCAGCCGCCGCGCGAAGTCCTCGACCGCGCCGATCCCGTGCCGCCGGGCGAAGGCGTACACCGTGTTCTTCTGGCTGTCCGTGGGCAGCACCGCGCTGTTGTCCCCGGTCAGGTAGGTGTCGTCGAACGCGCCGGCGAGCGTCACGCCGACCGTGAGGTCGCGCACCTCGTGCCGCGGCCCGTCCCGGTCCACGTGCAGCAGCCGGATCTCCGCCTTGCCGTAGGTGTTCGGGCCCAGCCGATGGCCCATGGTCAGCTCCCCCGGTACGTGGAGTACGCGAACGGGCTGAGCAGCAGCGGCACGTGGTGGTGCTCGTCCGGGGCGGTGACCGTGAAGGTCACGGTCACCTCGGGATAGAAGGTCTCCAGCCCGCGTGCCGCGAAGTACGTCCCGGTGCCGAACACCAGCCGGTGTGTGCCCGGCCGCGCCGACTCGCCGGCCCAGCCGGACAGCCGGCCGTCCGCGTCCGTTACCCCGCCGGCCACCACCACCCACGAGGCGCCGTCGGCACGGTCGAGCCGTACGGAGACGCCCGCCGCGGGCCGTCCCGCGGCGGCGTCCAGCACGTGCGTGGAGATCACGCGTCCTCCAGAAGTTTCTCCAGGCGCAGCCGGGTGATCTTGCGCAGCTCCGCGCGGACCACCCGGCGTTCCTCGTCGACGTCATTCCCCAGCCGGGTGCGCAGCGACTCCAGCATCGCGTCCGCGGAGAGCCCGGTGGCGCAGATCAGGAACACGTGGCCGAACCGTGCCTCGTACGCACGGCCGAGGCCGATCAGCTCCGTACGGGCCGCCTCGCCCGCCTCCGCCGACGCGGCCTGCTCCCGCCGGGACACCGCGTCCCGCGGCGCGCCGATCCGGGGGTGCGCGGCCAGCGCCGCCAGCACCTCGTCCCAGCGGAGCGCGGCCAGCGCGGCGTCCGAGGCCGTGAGCAGCGCCACCCGGTCCGGGTACGGCCTGCCCCGCGCCACCCGCTCCGCCCAGGCCGGTGCCGCGCACCGCGCCAGCAGTGTCGTCACGGCCGCCGCCTCCGGCTCCTCGTCGAACCGGCGCATCCCCGGGTCCGTCATTGGATCAGTAGAACAACTCCGGGCCCTCCAGGACCAGCCCCGCCGTGGCCCGCGGGGGCCAGAGTTGGTCTTGCGGGTCCCAAACCGTCCCGATTGGGCCACACTCGTGGGAACAGGGGGGGCCGCCGGGGGGCGCGGTGTGCAAAGGAGGGGTGTCGACGAGGGGATAGGGACTCGTGGTGACCGGAGGGGAAACGCTGGGTGCTCGTGTGCGCGCGCTCCGCGTACAGAGGGGGCTTTCGCAGGCGCAACTCGCCTATCCGACGCTGTCCGACAGCTACATCTCCCTGATCGAGAGCGACAAGCGCTCCCCGGCCGAAGACGTGCTGGCGTTCCTCGCCGACCGGCTCGAGTGCTCGGTCTCGTACCTGATCAGCGGCGTCACCGAGGCGGAGACGCGCCGGCTGGCGGACCGGCTCGGCGTGGCCCGGGAGGCGCTGGAGTCCGGCCGCGCCGCGGAGGCGGCGGAGGCCTACGCGTCGATCGGCGCCGAGCGCGCCACCGCCATGCTCCCCGGGTACGCCGACGCGGCGCTGTGGGGCTGGGCGCGGGCGCTGGAGGAGGCCGGGGACCCGGCGCGGGCGCTCGACGTGCTGGCCCGCTACGAGCGCCGGCTCGACCCGCAGGCCCGGCCCGGGCACGCGCTGGAGCTGGCCGCCGCGCGCTGCCGCTGCCTGCGCTCGCTCGGCGAGACCGCGGCCGCCGTACACGAGGCCGAGGAGGCCATGCACCGCCCGCTGCCCGCCGGGACGGTGTTCGCCGAGGGCCGGCTGGAGCTCGGCGCCGCGCTCACCCTGGCCCACCACACGCGGGGCGACCTGGTACGGGCCGCCGGGCTCGCGGACGAGATCGTCGCGCTCGCCGACCACACCGCCGAGGCGCGGCCCCGCACGCTGGCCTACCTGGCCGCCGCGATCGTCGCGGTGGACCGGCAGGACCGGGAGCGCGCCGCGGAGCTCACCCAGCGCGCTCTGAAGGTGGCCGGGCCGCGGGCGTCCCCGCGGCTGCGCTTCGCCGCCGGGCGGGTGCTGCTCGAGGCGCGCCCGGCCGAGCCGGACGTGGCGCAGCGGCTGCTGCTCTCCGCCGAGCCGGCGCTGGCCGGCAGCGACCTGTCCTGCTGCCGGATCCTGCTGTCCCGGGCCGCCACCGTGCAGGGCCGGTTCGCCGACGCGCTGGCCCACGCCGACCAGGTGCTGCGCGCCGCGGAACCGCCGCCCGCGCTGCGAGCCGCGACGTTACTGGCCCGCTCCCGCGCGCTGGCCGGGCTGGACCGGCCGGAGGCGGCGGCCGCCGACATGGACGCCGCCGAGGTGGCGCTGCGCGCGGCCGAGCCCGGGAGACGCACCGGCCAGGCGTGGCGGGAGCTCGCCGACCTGCGCGCCGCCGCGGGGGACGTGGCGGCGAGCGCGGCCGCGTACCGCCAAGCGCTGGACAGCCTGGGGGTTTGAGTGGCTCTCCGCGGACCGTTACGACGGGCCGTAGTACATCGATAGTCTGGGGGTCGGCCGTCCCGTCCTCGAACCAACAGGTCGTCATGCACCGATACGCCGCATTCGCCACATTCCCCGCCCTTCTGCTCGCCGCGCCCGGCGGCACGGGGGGAGTCCCCGGCTGGGTCTGGGGGGTGAGCGGCCTGCTCATCGGGGCCGCCATCGGCCTCGTCGTCGTGCTGCGCAAGGGCCGGGAGAAGGGCGGCGGCGGTGCCTGACGTGCGCTCGGGCCGGCCCGTACGGGACGTACGGGACGTACGGGAGGTCGCCAGGCTCGCCGTCGGCGCGGTCGTCGTCACCGTCGTCACGCTCATCGCCGCGCTGGTGCTGACCGGCGCGGTCGCCCCCCGGGTGCTGCCCGGCCTGCCCGACGCCGGGCCGCTGACCCGCTGGGGGCTGCCGGTCAGCCGGCTGCTGACGGACGTGACCGCGGTGCTGACGCTCGGCGCCCTGCTCGCCGCCGCCGCGTTCCTGCCGTCGCGGGACGGGGAGCTCTCCGACACCGCCCGCTGGTACCTGCGCGGCGCCTCCTGGTCCGCGCTGGCCTGGGCCGTGGCGGCGGCCGGCAACCTGGTCTTCCAACTGTCGGACATCCTCGGCCTGTCGCCGTCCGCCGTGCTCGGCAACCAGCTCACCAGCTACGCCGGCTCGGTGTCCCAGGGCATCGCGCTGATGCTGGTGATCCTGCTGGCCACCGCCATCGCGCTGTTCGCCCGCACCGCGGCCTCGGCCTCCGGCGCGCTCGGGCTGCTCGCGCTGGCCCTCGTCGCGCTGCTGCCGCCGCCGCTCACCGGACACTCCTCGAGCTCGCCCAACCACGAGCTGGCCGTCACCGGGCTGGCGCTGCACGTGCTCGCCGTCTCGCTGTGGGTCGGCGGTCTCGCCGCCGTCGTCGTGCACGGCCTGCTCGGCCAGGACCGGCTGCGGGACGCGGCCGGCCGGTTCAGCCGGATGGCGCTCTGGTGCTACGCCGGCGTCGCCGTGGGCGGGGTCGCCTCCGCGCTCACCCGGCTGCCCTCGGTGGAGGCGCTGTTCACGACCTCGTACGGGCTGCTGATCCTGCTCAAGACCGCGGGCTTCGCGGCGCTCGGCGTGCTCGGCTGGTGGCACCGGGAACGCACGCTGCCCGTCATCGATCGCGGGCGCGGCCCGTTCCTGCGGCTCGCCGCGGTGGAAGTGCTGATCATGTCGGCGGTGATGGCGCTGGCCGTGGTGCTGGCGCGCACCGCGCCGCCCGAGCCCACCGGCGTCGGCGGCTCGCCCGCGGAGGAGCTGCTCGGCTTCCCCGAGCCCCCGCCGCTCTCCCTCGGCGGCCTCGTCACGCTGTGGCGGCCGGACCTGTTCTTCATCCTCGTCGTCACGGCCGGCACCGGGCTGTACCTGGCGGCGGTGCTGCGGCTGCGCCGCCGCGGCGACGCCTGGCCGGTGGGGCGCACCGTGTCCTGGGTGGTCGGCATGGTCACCGTGGCCGTGTGCACGCTCACCGGGGTGGCCACGTACGCGCAGATCCTGTTCAGCGTGCACATGACCGAGCACATGGTGCTGTCCATGCTCAGCCCGATCTTCCTCGTGCTCGGCGCGCCGGTGACGCTGGCGCTGCGCGCGCTGCGGCCCGCCGCGGTGCGCGGCGACCGGGGGCCGCGGGAGTGGCTGACCGCGGCGCTGCACAGCCGCTTCACCGCGGTCGTCGCGCATCCCCTGGTGGCCACCGCGATCTTCATCGTGAGCACGTACGCGGTGTATCTGACGCCGCTGTTCGAGGCGCTGATGCGCACCCACCTCGGGCACCTGCTGATGCTCGTGCACTTCATGGCGTCCGGCACGCTGTTCTTCTGGGTGCTGATCGGGATCGACCCCGCGCCGCGCCGGCTGCCGTACATCGCGCGGCTCGGCATGCTGTTCGTGACCATGCCGTTCCACGCCTTCTTCGGCATCGCGCTGATGAGCATGACCGCCCCGGTCGCGGCCACGTGGTACGACGCGGTGCGCCCGGGGTGGGCCGGGCCGCTGGTCGGCGACGTGCAGACCGGCGGTGGCATCGCGTGGGCGTTCGGCGAGGTCCCCACGCTGATCGTGCTCGTCGCGCTGATCTTCCAGTGGGCCCGCGACGACGAGCGCCAGGCCCGGCGCCACGAGCGCAAGGCCGGCACGGCGCGGGCCAAGTCCGATGAGGACCTCGACGCCTACAACGCGTACCTCGCCGGCCTGGACCGCCGCGACCACCAGGACACCCGCTGACCGGGAGGCGGGCTCCGGCCGTGGTCGTATCGACATCCGTTCGTTAGAGGGTGGCGGGTCGCGCCCGGTTATCGTCGAGCGGTGCGCATGTCCAGGGGGACGCGAGAGCCGCCCAAGCCGCCCGGGCCTTCCACGGGTACGCGGGGGATCTGGCTCGCCAACCAGGTGCTCAGCGGCATCCTGTTCCTGATGGTCGGCGGGACGTTCGCGGTCCTGGCCGCCATGATCGCCCGGTCGGTCTCCGATCCCGATCGGGACCCGCACGGATACGTCCAGATCTTCGGCGGCGTCTTCCTGGTCCTGCTGGTGCTTCCGCTGCTGCTGACCGGCCTGGCCACGCTCCTGCTCGTCGGAGTGCTGTTCGGGAGCGCCTGGGGTGTGCTGATCGGCCTGGTCGGAGCCGGTACGGCGGGAGTGGCCGTGGTCGGCTTCATCCGGACGAGCCCGCCGCCCGGAGGCCCGTTCCCGCCGCCGGCCGGGCCGGGGTACCCGCCGCCTACTGGGTGATGGTGGAGCCCGTCTGGGTCTTGGTCACCTTGAGCCGGGTGGTGATGCGGGTACGGAGGTCGGCCACGTGGCTGACCACGCCGACCGCGCGACCGCCGGCGCGGAGACCGTCCAGCACGTCCATCACCTCGTCCAGGGTCTCGTCGTCGAGGGTGCCGAAGCCCTCGTCCACGAAGAGCGTGCCGATCTCCGCGCCGCCCGCCTCGGCCGTGGCGACGTCCCCCAGGCCGAGGGCCAGCGCCAGCGAGCCGATGAACGTCTCGCCGCCGGACAGCGTGGCCGGGTCGCGCTCCTGGCCGGTCCACGCGTCCAACACCCGCAGGCCCAGCCCGCCGCGGCTCTGACCGGCCGCGCGCTCGTCGCTGACCCGCAGCTCGTACCGGCCGGCGGACATGCCGGCCAGCCGTACGTTGGCCGCGGCCACGACCTGTTCGAGCCGCGCCATCAGCACGTACGCCGCGAGCCGCATGCGCCGCCGGTTGTCCGCCGAGGTGCCGGTGGCCAGCTCGGCGAGGCGCCGTGCGACCGTGTGCGCCGCGGCGGCGGGCCGCCAGCGATCGACGGCCGCGTCCAGCTCGGCGCCGAGCTCGGCGAGCCGGTCGTGCCGTTCGGTGATGCGGGCCCGGCGGGCGGTGGCCTCGCCGGCCTGCTCGTCCGCGGCGGCGAGTTCCGCGGCGGTCGCGGCGAGGTCCGGGTCCGGGGCCGTGGCGGCCGCGGTCAGCTCCGTGTCGGCGAGCTGCTCGGCGACCGCGGCGCGGGCGTCCTCGTACGCGCGGATCCGAGCCCGCAGGTCCTCCCGCTCCGGCCCGTCCAGCGCGGCCCCGGCGGCCTCCGGCGCGCCGCCGAACCCGGCGCGGACCGCCGCGTCCGAGGCGGTCCGCAGCGCGGCGCGCGCCTCGTGACCGGTGGTGATCGAGTGCCGGATGGCCTCGGCGGCCTCGTCCAGGGCGTCCGCCTCGGCGTTCAGGCGGTCGATCCGCGTTTCCAGCGTCGGGTCGGTGCCGCGTGCCGCGTCGAGCCGCAGCGTCAGCCGTTCGATCTCGGCGGCGAGCTGGGCGTCGCGCTCCTCGGCGGCGGCCGCCGCGGTGTCCAGCTCGGCGGCGCGGGCCCGTACGGTCTCCAGCTCGCGTTCCACCTCGGCCAGCTCCGTGCCCAGCCGGGTGACGGCCTCGGCCGCCGCCCGGGCCGCCGCGGACCGTTCCCGTACGGCGCGCAGGGCATCGGCCGCCTCCTCCACCGAAGGCCACGCCTTCGCCCGGCGTGCGGAGCGGGCCGTTGCCTTGCCGGTCTCCTTCGCGGGCGTACCGGCCCGCGTCCGCGTGGCTTCGCCCGGCTCCTCCGGCGGCTCCGCGGTTACGGCGCCCGGCGGGCGTGCGGCGGCGGTGGCGGCGCGCAGGCGTTCGCGTAGCTCGACGGCGCGGCCGGTGGCCTCGTCGCGGCGCTCCCGGGCGGTGTCCGCGCGTTCCCACGCCTCGGTCTCGTCCTCCGCCTGCGGCGCGCCGTCGGCCGGCTCGGCCGGGGAGGGGTGGGTGGTCGACCCGCACACCGCGCACGGCTCCGAGTCGACGAGCCCGAGGGCCAGCTCGGCCGCTATCCCGGCCAGGCGCTCCTGCTGCATGGTCAGGTACGCGTCGAGCAGCCGCTGGTGCTCGTCCACGGCGGCGCGCAGCGCGTCCTCGGCCTCGGTGAGCTCGGTGGCGAGCCGGTCGCGCTCGCGGGCCGCCGTGAGCCGGTCGGCCGCGGCGCGTTCCTCGGCCTCGGCGGCGGGCCCCGCGGCGGACGCGGCCCGGGCCGTCTCGAGCTCCTCGGTCAGCGCGGCCCGCCGCGCCGGGAGTGCCTCCAGGCGATCCGCCAGGACGGCCCGCTCCGCCTCGCGGGCCCGTACGGTCTCGGCCAGCTCCTCGCGGCCGGTGCGCAGCTCACGCACCCGGGTCGCGTCGCCGCGCAACTGCTCCAGCCGCGCCGCCTCGTCCCGCCGCTCGCGCTTCGCGGCGGCGAGGTCGCCGGGCTCGGGCAGCATCATGTCGATCAGCGGGCGGACCGCGGCGAGCCGCCGGCCGGCCAGCTCCTCGGCCCGCTCCGCCTCCGTCACCCGCCGGCCGGCCGCGTTGATCAACGGCAGCACGGCCTCGGCCTGCTGGGCGCGCTCCAGCCGCCGGGTCAGCTCCTTGTACTCGGTCGCGTGGGCCTCCAGCTCGCCGCTCCGGTCCAGCGCGGCGGCGTACCGCTGCTTGCGGTCGGCCAGCTCCCGGGCCCGCTCGTCGGCCTGCCGCGCGGCGGCGAGGCGCGCGGTCGCCCGCTCCGCCTCCGTCACGGCCGTGTCCAGGCCGGCTCCGGCGGCGGCGTGCAGCTCCTCCGCCCAGCCGGGCAGCGCCTCCGGGTCCTCCTCCTCGGGCAGGTCGGCGCCCGCGGCCTCGGCCACCCGGGTGGCGACCCCGCGCACCGCGGCGACCTCCTCGCTCAGCAGTCGGTACGCCTGCGTACGGCGATCCGCCAGCCACCGCTCCACGTCGGTGAACACCTGGGTGGCGAAGATCTGCTCCAGGACGCCCCGGCGCTCCTCCGGGCCGGCGCGCAGGAACCGCGCGAAGTCGCCCTGCGGCAACATCACCACCTGGCAGAACTGGCCCGGGCTCATCCCCAGCAGGTGCGTGACCAGCTGGCCGGCCTCGTCGAGCCGGGTGGCGAGGGCCGTCCAGGCGCCGTCCGTGTACTCCTGGACGGTGACCCGCGCCTGCTCGTCGATGAACCCCTCGCCCCGCTTCTTCGGCCGGGTCCAGCGCGGGGAGCGGATGAACTTGAGCCGCCGGCCGCGCAGCGTCAGCTCCAGCTCGACCTCCGGCCCTCGGTCGAGCGGGGCGTGGTCGCTGTGCAGCCGCTTCGCGTGGTCCCTGACCCCCGGGACCACCCCGTACAGCGCGAAGCACACGGAGTCGAGCACGCTCGTCTTGCCCGCGCCGGTGGGGCCGTGCACGAGGAACAGGCCGGCCTGGCCGAGCGCGTCGAAGTCGACCTCCTCGGTCCCCGCGAACGGCCCGAACGCCGTGAGGCGTAGCCGGTGCAGGCGCATGACGGCCCCCCGGTCCCTCAGCCCTGCGCGGGCGGGGAGACGGGGGTGGCCGGGCGGCGCGGGCGCGGGCGCATCAGGCGCTCGCCTCGCGGCGCCGTACGGCCTCGAACGCCTCGTGCAGCAGCGCGCGCTCCGCCGGGTCCGCGGGCTCGTCGCGCGCCCAGGCCACGAAGTCCAGGGCCAGCTCCGACTCGGAGCGGCCCTTGGTGCGCTCGGCCCAGGAGCGCCGGTCGGTGTCGCCGCCGCCCTCCGGCTCGAAGCCGAGCACGAGGGCGTGCGGGAAGCGGGTGCGCAGCCGCTCCATGGCGTCCCGCGGGCGCAGCGGGTCGGTCAGCGTGACCTGCAGCCAGCGGTCCTCGTGGCGGGCGTGGCGGGGGTCGGTGAGCAGGTCGTCCAGGCGGCCGCGGAGCTTGCCGAGCCGGCGCGGGACCGGGGCGTCCAGGAAGTCCGCCGACTTCAGCCCGTCCGGGCCCAGCTCCACCAGCCAGCCGCCCTTGCGATGGTCGGTCTCGGAGAACGAGTACGCCAGGGGGGAGCCGCTGTAGCGCACCGCCTCCGCCATGGTCTGCCGTCCGTGCACGTGCCCGAGCGCCACGTAGTCCGGCCCGTCGAAGGTGCTCAGCGGCACGTGCGGCACGCCGCCCACCGCGATGTCGCGCTCGCTGTCGCTGCACTCGGCGCCGGACACGAACGCGTGGCTCAGCACCACGGAGCGGGTGCCGGGGCGGCGGCGGGCCTGGTCGGTGCGGATGCGGTCCATGGCGTGGCCCAGCGCGGCGGTGTGGCTGCGCTCGTCCAGCTCCCAGGGCTCCCGTACCAGCTCCGGCTCCAGGTACGGGATCCCGTACACGGCGACCGGGCCGTGCGCGTCCTCGAGCAGCACCGGCTCGCCCACCCTGGCCGGGTCCGTGCGGACGAACAGGCCGGCGGCGTCCAGCACGCCCTGGTTGACCCCGAGCCGGACCGCCGAGTCGTGGTTGCCGCTGATCAGGGCGAGCTTCGTGCCGGTGCCGAGGAGGCGCTTCATGGCCTCGTCGTAGAGCGCGATGGCGTCCACCGGCGGGAGCGCCCGGTCGTACACATCCCCGGCCACGACCACCAGGTCGACCTCCTCGGCGCGGACCGTCTCGACCAGGTGGTCGACGAACCGGGCCTGCGCGCCGAGCATGTCCTCCCGGTGGAAGGTGCGCCCGAGGTGCCAGTCGGAGGTGTGCAGCACGCGCATGGCGGCACGCTAGCGGTCAGGTGGGACCAAACGGGGGAGAAACGCCGACTGAGCTGAGGTACGCTGCTCGGCTGCGAACTCCGCGTTCGCTGCGAACTCCGCGTTCGAGGAGGCGGTTTGCGCGAACTTCCGGTGGAGACCGGCGACCGGGTACGGGAGCCCGGCGAGTCCCGCCATGCCGACGACTTCCGCCTGGCCGGACCCGGCGGCGTCGACATCCTGCCCGCCTCCCAGGTCGAACTCCCCGAATTCCACCTCGACCGCCGCACCCATGACGACTCCGACACCCCGCGCCAATCCCTCCACCGCTTCGAACCCGAGCGCGCCGGCCTCCCGGAGACGACCCTGGAGGAGGCACCCGGCTACATCC
>WHSL01000355.1 GCA_009380095.1 Streptosporangiales bacterium
GCGGACGCTCGCCAAGGCGCGCCAGGTGCTGGTCAGCGAGGTCGCGCTGGCGGAGAAGAGCGACGAGGAGGCGGCGGAGAAGCGCCTCGACGGCGTGCTCTCCCCCTGATCCCCCGGGCGGCGCGCCGGTGATCTCCCGGGGCGCGCGGGCGGTGCCTTCACCGAGCCGGACGGTCGCGCACGTGACCTTTTCGGCCCCTTCCAGTGCGCCTTTGACCTGGGATTTCGCTCGTAATGGGCAACCCCGCCGCTTACCTGGCCGTGGTATCCTGGACAACAGCGGAAGGGGTACGTGCCACATGAATTTCAAGGTCGGCGACACCGTCGTCTACCCCCACCATGGGGCTGCTCGTATCGAAGCCATCGAAACTCGCACCATCAAGGGCGAGGAAAAGACCTATCTGGTGCTGTCCGTCGACAAGGGTGACCTGACCGTACGCGTACCCGCGGAGAACGCCGAAGACGTCGGCGTGCGCGACGTCGTCGGCCAGGAGGGCCTGGAGAAGGTTCTCGAGGTCCTGCGCGCTCCCCACTCCGAGGAGCCGACGAACTGGTCGCGCCGGTACAAGGCGAACCTCGAGAAGCTGGCCTCCGGTGACGTGAACAAGGTCGCCGAGGTGGTCAGGGATCTCTGGCGGCGCGACAGGGAACGCGGCCTCTCGGCCGGTGAGAAGCGTGTGCTCGCCAAGGCCAGGCAGATCCTCGTCAGCGAGCTCGCGCTGGCCGAGAAGACCAACGAAGACAAGGCCGAGGCTCTGCTCGACGAGGTCCTCGCGTCCTGAACGACATTCCGATCGGTTTGCCACGGGTGGGCGTCGGAACAGACGTCCACCCGTTCGCGCGTGACCGGCCGATGCGACTGGCCGGTCTGGACTGGCCCGGCGAGCCCGCGGGCATGGCGGGCCACTCTGACGGCGACGTCGCGGCCCACGCGGCCTGCGACGCGCTGCTCTCCGCCTGCGGACTCGGTGACCTCGGGGCTCAGTTCGGCACCGCCGACCCTCGCTGGGCCGGCGCCGCCGGCGCGGAACTGCTCGCGGCGGTGGCGGGGCGTGTCGCCGAGGCCGGGTACGGGATCGGCAACGTCGCCGTCCAGATCATCGGCAACCGCCCCAAACTGGCGCCCCGCCGAGCCGAGGCCGAGGCCGCCCTCTCCGCCGCGATCGGGGGCGCTCCCGTCTCGGTCTCCGCCACCACCACCGACGGCCTGGGCCTCACCGGCCGCGGCGAAGGCATCGCCGCCATCGCCACCGCCCTCGTCTACCCCACCCCCGCCTGACCCCCGCCCCTGCGCGACCCTGCGCGACCCTGGCCCCGCGCGACCCCAGGCCCGCCTGACCCCGCCGCCGTGCGACCCCACCATGCCTGCCCTGGCGCCCCTCCCGACCCGGGGTGCCCTCCTGGCTCGGCCGCCCCGCCGTACGGCGCCCAGCGGGCTGCGAACCGCTGAGTCCAGCGGGTGGACCGGCCGGATGCGGCCCCGGAAGCCCTGCGGCACAGGCGATCCGGACCGACTAGGCGGGTCGGGTTCGGGGAACGCTTGAGGTCGTGCCGAGCGCGTCGTGGGTCCCAGTCCCTGATGGCGGCGACTTCCCCGTGGAGAACCTCCCGTACGGCATCTTCTCCCGCCCCGGAGAACTGCCCCGCGCGGGTGTCGCGATCGGCGAACAGGTGCTCGACCTGGCCGGGCTCGCCGCCGACGGGCTCATCGAAGATCATCGCTGGTTCGCCGCCGGCTCGCTCAACGCCTTCCTGATCGCCGGCCGCGCCACCTGGCGGGCGAACCGCGAGCGGCTCACCCGCCTGCTCACCGACGGGGAGTACCGAGCCAAGGTCACCCCGCACCTGACCCCGCTCACGGACGTGACCCTGTACCCGCCGGTCCGGGTCGGGGACGTGCTGATGTTCTGCGCCTCGGCGGAGCACGCCGCGGCGGTGCACCGGGCGCGGCGGTCCGGGGAGCCGTACGCGCCCCACCGGCAGCTGCCGGTGGGGCGGCATGGGCGGGCGGGGGCCGTACGGGTCTCCGGGGCGCCCGTGGTGCGGCCGTGCGGGCAGTATCGGGGCGAGGGTGAGGAGGGCCCGGCCTTCGGGCCGACGCGGCGGCTCGACTTCCAGGCGGGGCTCGGCTTCGTGGTAGGGGTGCCGTCGGCCGCCGGCCGCGCGGTCTCCGGGGCCGCCTTCGGCGAGCACGTCTTCGGCTACGTGCTGGTCAACGACTGGGCGGCGCGCGACGTCGAGGCGTGGGAGGACCACCCGTACGGGCCCTTCCTCGGCACGTCGTTCGGCACCTCGCTGTCCCCCTGGCTGGTGCCGCTGGACGCGCTGGAGGCGGCGCGGGTCTGGGCGCCGGAGCCGGAGGAGGCGCCTCTGCCGTACCTGCGCGTGGGGGAGGACTGGGGGCTCGACGTCACGCTGGAGGTGGCGCTGAACGGGCACCCGGTGGCGGGCGGGCCGGCCGCGGGGCTCGCGTGGACCGGGCCGCAGTTGCTCGCGCACGGGACGGTGAACGGGGCGGCGGTCCGTACCGGGGACCTGTTCGGCAGCGGGGCGATCTCCGGCGGCCCGGAGCGGCCCGGCAGCATGCTCGAGCTCACCGCCGACGGGACGAGCCCGGTCGAGCTCCCCGACGGGACCGCGCGCGCCTACCTCGAGGACGGCGACACGATAAGCCTCACCGCCCACGCCCCCGGCATCGGCGACACCCGCATCGGCTTCGGCGAGGTCACCAACACCATCCACCCCGCCACCTGCTGACCCCTCGAGCCCGCCGCCACCCTGTTGACCTCTCGGGGCCCTGGTGGGCCGCGGTCAGTCGAGGACGAGGAGGGCGGTGGCGAGGGCGGCGCCGGTGGTGAGCGCCACCACCCAGGCGCCGTCGCGGTGACGGGTCGCGTCGCGCGGCCAGTCGGCCGCCGCGAACCGTCCGGCGATCAGCGCGCCGACCGCGACGACGAGCGCGGCGAGCGCCGCGTACTCCGGCAGCCATGCGGTGGCGAGCAGCCCGGCCGCCCCGCCGGCGTAGCCCAGCGCGCTGCGCCCGAGCGTGTCCTCGTCGCGCAGCGCGTCCCACACCCCGGCGGCCGATACGTCCCGTACGGCCCGGCGCAGGAGCACGAGCCAGCCGAACAGCAGGGCGAGTCCGCTCACCGCGCGCAGCGGCGAGGCCCAGCCGGTGCCCGCCCCGGCCATCAGCGCGAAGCTGAGCACCACCACTCCGGCGATCGCCACGAGATACGCCGCGTGCAGCATCCGCTGCGCGACGGCCTCACCGTCCGCGGGCATCGGTCCGGCGCGGCCTTCCCCTGTTTCCACCCTGTGATCCTGCACGGTCGCGGCGGTCCTCGCGGTGAAACCGCGCCATGGCAACGTCAAGACTCACGCGGGCGGCGTGGGTCCGCTGCGTACGCGGTCGAAGGCCGGCGCCGTGGCGCGGACCGGTGCCGTCTCGGCGTCGGCCGCCGCCGTACCCGAACCGCCCTCGTCCGTGCCGCTCGTGCCGCCGTCGCCGTCCGTGCCGTCCCCGC
>WHSL01000097.1 GCA_009380095.1 Streptosporangiales bacterium
AATCCTTCCCTCAATTTGTTGATCTTGCGACGCGGTCGAGGAGGTCGGTGAGTTCCTGGGTGACGCGGGCGGGTTGTTCCAGGGCGACCATGTGGGCGGCGTCGGGGACGGTGACGAGGCGGGCGCCGGTGACGCCGGCCGCGATCACGTCGCTGTGCACGCGCGGGGTCAGGCGGTCCAGCTCGCCGACCACGACGACGGTGTCGACCTCGTCGAGCACGGGCAGCGCCGCCTTCTTGTCGTGCACGCCGAGCGCGTGGAAGAAGCCGGTGGTGACCGGGACCGGGGTTCCGGCGATCATCTCGTTGACGAACCGTACGAGCGTCACCGACGCGTCACGGGTGAACACCAGGAACCGCGTGACCGGCATGTTCATCCGGGCGCGCAGCCGCGGTGCCTTCTCCATCAGTGCGCCGCCCCGCTCCATCTGCGCGAACAGCCGGTCCATCGCGCGCGGCACCGCGCGGCCAAGCGGCCCGCGCAGGCCGAGCGAGATCGCGTCGAGCCCGCCGCTGGACGTGCCGACCAGCGCCGCGCCGACCACCCGGTCGCCGAACACCTCGGGGTGCGCGGCGGCGAGCGCCATGATCGTCATGCCGCCCATGGAGTGCCCGGCCAGCACGACCTTCTTGCCCTCGGGCACCACCTGCTCGATGACGGTGTGCAGGTCCTCCCCGAGGCGTTCGATCGCGTAGCCGTCGTCCGGCGGGAGCGCGGAGCCGCCGTGTCCGCGCTGGTCGTACAGGACGAGCCCGGCCCGGCCCGCCAGCGCCTTGCGCTGGTAGTGCCAGCTGTGCCGGGTCAGCGTCCAGCCGTGCGCGAAGACGACCACCACGTCGTGCTCGGCGATGCCCTCGGTCTCCACCGCGAGCTGGACGCCGTCGTCGGTGGTCACGGTGACCGGGTGGCCGGTCAGCATGCCGAGCGGCTCGCCGTCGGCGGGGTCGGGGCGCCGGGATCGGGATCGCGAGCGCAGGCCCGCGCCCACCGCCGCGCCGGCGGCCGCTCCGATCAGGGCGATGCGACGGATCTTCCGCGCGGTCGAGGTCATGGGGGCGCTCCCGTCGTTCCGGTGGGACCGCCCCCCATCCTCTTAGACGTGGCGTCTAATTGGCAACGCCTCGTCCGTCACGGGGCCGGGTCGGCCGACGGATGGAACCCGTACGGCAGCTCGAGCCGGTGCCGGGCGAGCAGTTCGGTGTCGGCGAGCAGCTCCCGGGTCGGCCCGTCGGCCGCGACGACCCCGTCGGAGAGCACCACGGACCTGTCGCACAGCTCCATCGCGTACGGCAGGTCGTGCGTGACCATCAGCAACGTGACGTCGAGCGAGCGGAGCACCTCGGCGAGCTCCCGGCGTCCCGCGGGGTCGAGGTTGGAGGACGGCTCGTCCAGCACCAGGATCTCCGGCTCCATCGCCAGCACCGTGGCCACCGCGACCCGGCGGCGCTGCCCGAAGCTCAGGTGGTGCGGTGGCCGGTCGGCGACCTCGCTCATGCCGACCGCCTCCAGCGCGGCCGCCACCCGGGCCTCCAGCGCGGCGCCGCGCAGCCCGAGGTTGGCGGGGCCGAACGCCACGTCCTGCCGTACGGTCGGCAGGAACAGCTGGTCGTCGGGGTCCTGGAAGACGATGCCCACCCGGCGCCGGATCTCCAGCAGGTTCTCCTGCGCCACCGGCAGCCCGCCCACCGTGACCGAGCCGAGCCCGCCGGAAAGGATCCCGTTGAGGTGCAGCACCAGGGTCGTCTTCCCCGCGCCGTTCGGCCCCAGCAGGGCCACCCGCTCGCCGCGCTCGATGCGCAGGTCGACCCCGTACAGCGCCTGGGTGCCGTCGGGATAACGGTACGCGAGCCCGCTCACCTCCAGCGAAGGCGCGGTCATGCCGCCCCCAGGAGGGCGCCGGCAGCGATGAGCGCGCCGAGCAGCGGGAGGGCGGCGGCGAACAGCCAGTCCCGTCGGGTGGCGGGGACCGTACCGGTGTCGGGCAGGGTGCCCGTGTAGCCGCGCGACAGCATCGCCAGATGCACGCGCTCGCCCCTCTCGTAGCCGCGGATGAACAGGCTGCCCGCGCCGGCCGCGACGATCCGCGCGTGCCCCAGGTGCCGTGCGGTGAAGGCGCGGGACTCCCGCGCGATGCGCATCCGGCGCAGGTCGTCGGTGAGCAGGTCCGCGTAGCGGAGCATGAACGTCGCGATCTGCACCATGATCGACGGTACCCGGAGCCGCTGCAGCCCTTCGAGCAGCGCGTACGGGCGGGTGGTCGCCGCGAGCACCACCGCCGCGGCCACCCCGAGCGTGCCCTTGGCGAGGATGTTCCACGCGGCGACGAGGCCGGGCTCCGACAGGGTGAGGCCGTACACGACGATCCGCTCGCCGGCCGCGAAGAACGGCAGGGCCAGCGCGAACGCCACGAACGGCAGCTCCACGGTGAGCCGCCGGAGCACGAAGCCCGCGGGCAGCCGCGCCGCGCGGACCGCGATCAGTATCAGCCCCGCGTGCAGCGCGAACGCCGGGAACGCGGTGGCGGGGGTGGCGACCACGGCGAATACGAAGGCCACCACCGCGACGATCTTGACGTGCGCGGGCAGCGCGTACACCGGCCCCGATCCGGGCCGGTAGAGACCGCGTGTGTGCGCCGCTCCCATCGGCGGTTAGTCCTCCTCGCGCGGCGGGTCCGCGGCCTGCGCGGGCTGCCCCTCGCCCGGGGGCTGCGCCGGCTGCGGCGAGCGGCGGCGCAGCACGGTGAACAGCAACGTCCCCGCGGCCAGCGTGACGAGCACACCGGTCACCCCGGCGATGCCGGTGGCCAGCCGCTCACCGGTCAGCCCCGCCACGCCGTAGTCGGCGAACGGTGAGTCGTCCAAGTCGTGCGGCTTGGCCTGCTCTTCCACGCCCTTGTCGGCCGTGACCTTCTCCAGGCCGTCGGGGGCGGCGCTGGCGAAGCCGCTGATCAGGCCCGCGACGACGAGTGTGACGAGCAGTCCGCCGAGGAAGAGTCGTCCCTTGCGCATCGGTCAGCCCTCCCCGTGGCCGGGCGCCGGCGCCGGCCGGATCCGGAGCTCTGGCACCGGCAGTCTGTCGCGCACGCCGTAGACGAGGTCCGGCCGCACCGCGAGTACGGCGCTCACGGTCAGTGCGGTGATCACTCCTTCGCCGATGCCGATCAGCACGTGCACCGCGCCCATCGCGGTCAGGAAGGTGCCGATCGGGATGGGGGCGGTGCCGCCGACGGCGTACACCGCGACGAAGGCGAGCGCGGAGCAGGGGACGGAGACGAGCGCGGCGATGAACGCCCCCACCGCGGCGCCGCCCCGGGTGCGCGGCAGCACCCGCAGCAGCTGGCGGAACAGCGGATAGCCGACCAGCGTGGTGATCAGCGCCATCGTGGTGATGTTGGTGCCGAGCGCGGTGAGCCCGCCGTCCGCGAACAGCAGCGCCTGCACGATCAGCACCACCGCGACGCACAAGGCGCCCGTGTACGGCCCCACGAGGATCGCGGCGAGCGTGCCGCCGAGCAGGTGCCCGCTGGTCCCGCCCGCCACCGGAAAGTTGATCATCTGGGCGGCGAACACGAACGCCGCGGCGAGACCGGCCCGCGGTGCCGCCCGCTCGTCGAGCTCGGCGCGGGCGCCCCGGACGCAGACCGCGAGGCCCGCGGCGGCCACGGCACCCATCGCCAGCGACGTCGGGCCGTCGATGAACCCGTCAGGCGCGTGCACACCGACCTCCTCCAGCGCGGGGGACCTTCTCCCACCCCCGAGCGTAGATGTATTCGTACTTGCAAGAAAGTCGCAATAAGGGTAGCCGTGCACGCCCGGTGAGGGATCAGGCGGGGCAGGTGGCGGGTGGAGGGTCGTTCTTCGGGGTGGCCGTTCGGCCGGCGAGGGCGGCGGCGACGGCTCGGTGGGCTCGGCGGAAGTCGGGGTCGGCGGGGTTCAGTACGGGCGGGGTGAGCTGTACCGAGGTGAACGACGCGGTGGGCAGCCGGCGCGCCAGGTGGACCAGTTCCGGCATCCGTGAGCGCGGGATGTCCGTGGTGATCGAGCGCTTGGCCGCGTTCACCAGCGCCTCGAACCGCAGGGCGAGGGTGAGCGGCCCCGGCCGCCCGGCGAGCGCGGCGAGCACGCAGCGATGCCGTCCCATCCGCGCGTAGTCGCCGCCGCCGTGCCGGGTCCGCGCCAGGCGCAGCGCGTCCTGCCCGCTCAGCGTGTACGTGCCGGGCTTCAGGTAGCGGCCGTTCGAGGCGAACGGGAGCGGGCGCCGTACGGTCATCGGCAGCCCGCCCCAGGCGTCCACCAGGTCGGCGAACCCCGCCATGTCCACCAGCACGAAGTTGTCGATCGGCAGCCCGAGCACCTGCCCGGCCGCCTGTGCCGCCGCCGCGCCGCCGGGATGCGCCGCGCCGGGCAGCAGCTCGGGGTGTCCCTGGCCGAACGGGTAGACCGCGGCGAGCCGGTCGTCGAAGCCGCCCGGGAAGCGCTCGGCCAGCGGGCCGCCCGGCGCGAACGGCGGCCGCTCCAGGTCGCGCGGCAGGCCGAACAGCACGGTGTCGCCCGTACGACGGTCGATGCTGGCCACGGTGATGCTGTCCGTCCGCAGCCCCAGCCGGCGCGCGCCACCGTCCCCACCGAGCAACAGCACATTGAACCGATCCGCCCCGACCACGTTCCGCACAGCGGTCCCGGTCCCCAAGGCGGTGCCGTTTCTGGGAGCGTCCGCGGGGGGTGCGCCGTCCGGGGCGAAGACATGCAGCATGAGGTCGCGCTGGATGGCCGCGTACCGGCCCGCGGTCACCAGGGGGAGCGCGATCGCGGTCGCCACGGCGAGCGCGGCGATCCCGCAGAGGATCCGGTCCTCGATGGAGCGCAGCCCGTGGCCGCTGCGGGCGGTGCAGTGCAGCACGGCTCCACCCCAGGCAAGGCCCACGACCGGCGCGGCCACCCTGACGACGTCCAGGACCTCCGGAGAGACGAACAGCGGCGCGAAGTCGTGGCGGTGCCGCAGCAGCACCACGGCGAGGACCACGGCGAGCGTCAGCTGCACGGTGAGCAGCAACGCACCCACATGCTGACGCCGCACGGCGATATACCCGGCCCCCGGCAGCACCGCGGCGAGCGCCGTGACACGAAGAACCCGCCCCAGCCCGGCCCTGTCGCCGGCTACGGCGCCCCCCGCCTCCTTCTCGACCACATCAACGCAGCGTATGCACCTGAACACGCACTGTGAAGCAAGCGGCGGACCGGGCGGGTCAGGTGGCGGGGTAGATGGTGAGGGTGCCGGGTGGGATCTCTTCGCCCAGGGCGGCGGTCCAGGGGCCGCCGTCGAATGAGGTCAGCCCCAGGCGCTCGGGGTGTTCCTGGCCCTCGGAGCGCGCGCGGTAGTCGGCGAACTCGACCCGGCCGGTCCGCGGCAACCCGGTCCCGCCCTCGGTCACGTACGCGGCCGCCCCATGCCGAACCCGTACGTACTCCACGCCCAACACGGAGAGCGTGCGATGGCTCGGCTCCAGCCCCGCCGCGTCGTACGAAGCGAACAGAACGAGCCCTCCGGACGACCCCTCCGGCACGGAAAGCCAGCGCCGGCGAGAACTCGCGTCCAGCAGATGCTCCGCCCGCGCGGCCGGATCCCCGAGCCGGATCGTTCCCCGCACCAGCAGCCGCTCACTCAGATACTCGAGCACGTCCCCGGCCCGCAACGCCGCCGGATCCCCGCCCAGCGCCGCACCCTCAAGATCACCCAGCGGATCCCGCGGAAGCTCCGCGGCCGCCTGCCCCGCCGCCACCTTGCGCCGATCCTGAACCCAGACGACCACCAGCAGCACGACCACCACGATCAGCGCGATGACCAGCAGCCGGATCATGATCAGCGGAATCGCAGCACGAGGATGGCGGTGTCGTCGTCATGCCCGTCCGGCGCGAAGTCGGCGAGCTCACGCTCGATCCGCGTCGCCACCGCGGCCGCGGTGAGCCCGGAGCACTCCTTGAGGATCTCGGTCAGCCCCTCGTCGCCGAGCATGAGCTTGCCGTGCCGCCGCTCGGTCACCCCGTCGGTGACGCACACGAGCACGTCGCCGGGCGCGAAGTCGGCGGTCTCCGTCTCGAACGTGACCTCGTCGAACGCGCCCAGCAGCGGCTGCGGCTCGGCCACGAAGGAGACCTCCCCGGTGGGCCGCACCCGCATCGGCAGCGGATGCCCGGCGGAGATCAGCCGGAGCCGCATGCCGCCCTGCTCGCGCGGCGACAGCTCGCCGTAGATGAGCGTGAGGAAGCGGGCCCGCGGCCCCTCCTCCAGGATCGCGGAGTTCAGCCGGTGCAGGATCTGCGGCGGCGAGTAGCCCTCCCGGGCGAGCGCGCGCAGCGTGTGCCGGGCCAGCCCGGTGACCGCCGCCGCCTCCGGACCCGTACCGCAGACGTCACCGATCGCCACGCACCAGTGGTCGCCCGCGCTGAACAGGTCGTAGAAGTCGCCGCCGACCACGGTGCCCTCGCCGGCCGGCTGGTAGAGCAGCGCGATGTCCACCGCGGGGATCTCCGGCACCTCGGACGGCAGCAGGCTGCGCTGCAGCGCCTGGCTCATGTTCGCCTGGTCGGAGTAGAGCCGCGCGTTGTCCAGCGCGGAGGCGACCCGGCGGCTCATGTCCTCGGCGACGTCGGCGATCTCCCGGTTGAACGACTCGCCGCGCTGCCGCCCGATGGTCAGCGTGCCGAGCCGCCGGCCGCGGCCGACCAGCGAGAAGCTCATCGCCGTCCCCGCCGCGATCTCCGCGGCGAGCCGGTCCCCGGTACGGGCCGCATACACCTTCGGCTCCGTCCAGATCGTGCCCTCCGTGACGAGACCCACATCGGGCGCGGGCATCTTGTCCAGCATCAGCCGGAGCCCGTCGATGCGGTCCTCGTCGCGGTGCCAGACGTACGCCATCCGCGCGGTGCCGGCGTCGTCGATGAGGTGCACCGCGCACCACGCGCCCAGCCGGGACACCGCGAGCTGCGCGGCGAGCGCGGCCGTCATGTCCTCGTCCAGCGTGCCGGCGAGCAGGTCGCTCGCCTCGGCGAGGAAGCTCAGCGAGGCCCGCCGGGCCAGCTCCACCTCGGCCAGCCGGGCGCGCTCCACCGGCAGCGCGATGCGGTCGGCGCCGCGCTGCAGGCTGATCGCCGCCTCCCGGTCGAAGTGCCGGGGCCGTCGCGACGCCACCGCGACGAGGCCGGTGGTACGGCCGTCCACGATGAGCGGCGCGGTGACCATGGACCGCATGCCGTTCATGGCGAGCCGCCCGCCGCGGCTCTGATGGGTGACCAGGTCGTCATGGATCACCGGCAGCGGATCCGGGCTCATCGACGCGAACGTCTCCTCGGCCCGGACCAGGATCGGCTGCCAGGGGTCCGGCTGCAGCCCGGCCGCGGCGCGCACCTGCCACTCCGACTCCTCGGAGGTGGCGAGCACCACGTACGCCGCGTCGCCGCCCACCGCGTCCCGCGCCCGCGCCACGGTGTGCTGGAGCAGCTCGTCGAGGGAGAGCCGGGAGCGCAGCGCCTCGCCGAGGCCGCCCCACGGGTCCTCACCGGCGCCCGGACCGGCGGCGGGCGCGCGCGGCGGCGACTCCAGCAGCGCCCGGTCCGCCTCGGGCACCGCCAGCCAGACCGCGCCGATGCCGTGCCGCACGTCGTTCGTACGGATGTGCGAGACGAACATGGGGATCGTGCTGCCGTCACTGTGCCGGAACTCACACACCCCGGTCCACCGCGCGAGCTGGAGGATCTCCCCGGGCGCGGGGTCGCGGCCGGCGAGGAGCTCGTCGAGCGTGCGCTCGCGCGCCTGTCGTACGGTCCAGCCGAACACGGCCTCCGCGTCGTCGCTCCACTCGACCGGACGCCCCTGGTCATCGACGCGGAACGAGACCACCCGCAGCCCGTTCGGCGACTGCGGCGCGGGGTCGCCCCACCCGACCGGTACGGCGCTGGCGGTGCCGGGACGGGAGCGGTCCAGCCGGAACCACACGGTCTTGTCGTGCTGCGTGTACGTCACGCCCCACGCGGAGGCGATCGCCGAGGCCAGCGCCAGCCCGAGACCGCCGTCCCGCTCCAGGTCCTCGGGGTCCACGTCGTGCGCGCGGGCGCCGTCCAGCAGCATCCGCTGCGGTAGCTCGTCGCGGACCGCGATCTCCGCACCGCCGCCGTCGAGCCGGCAGCTGACGGTCACATCGGTGCCGGCGTGCACCACCGCGTTGGTGACGAGTTCGCTGGTCAGCAGGACCGCGTCGTCGACGATTTCGGGGGCGTTCCAGGAGTGGAAGGCATCACGAACGAACGAACGCGCGGCGGCCGCAGCCTGAATCTCCGGCGCGAACGTGCGATTTGCCGTGGTAGCGAGGGATGATGACATCGTGTCAGGGTGTGGTTCCTCACTGCATCGTAATGCCGCACAGGCACTTGATTATCGGTGTCGCGTACGAGTAGGAACCCAGACATGGTGACAGACACCTGCCGTCCGGCGCAGCGGCCTGTGGACGGCGGGACGTATCGCTAGACCGCGTACGTCGGCCGAGGAGGGCGGACCATCGTGACCGCGTCAGCGCGAACCCGCAGCAGGCGACCCCGCGAGGGCACCGATTCCGACGGTGACCTCCAGAGGGTGCTCGCGTCGCTGACCGCCATGCGCGACGGTGACTTCACCACGCGTCTTGATCCCAAGCTCGAGGGCATCCACGGCGAGCTCGCCGGGGTCGTCAACGAGATCGCGGAACGCCAGCAACGGCTCACCGAGGAACTGGCCCGGGTGGGCCGGATGGCCGGCAGGGAGGGCCGGCTGTCCGAACGGATCTCACCCGGCGTGGGCAAGGGGTCCTGGACGGCCGCCGCCGACGCCGTCAACACCCTGCTCGACGACGTCGTGCAGCCCGCCATGGCGGCCGCCAACGTGCTGGACGCGGCCGCCGACGGCGACCTCGGCCAGCGGATGGACCTGCAGGCCGGCGGCCGGCCGCTCCGCGGCGACCAGCTGAAGCTGGCCCGTTCGCTGAACCGGACGATGGACCAGCTCTCGTCCTTCACCGGGGAGATCACCCGGGTGGCCCGCGAGGTCGGCACCGAGGGCCGGCTGGGCGGCCGGGTGAGCGTGCAGAACGCGCCCGGCGCGTGGAAGGACGTGACGGAGGCGGTGAACACGATGACCGCGCGGCTCACCGCGCAGGTCCGCGACATCGCCACCGTCACCACCGCAATGGCCAAGGGCGACCTGACCCGTACGGTCACGGTCGATGCGCAGGGCGAGATGCTCGAGCTGAAGAGCACCGTGAACCGCGCCGTGGAACAGCTCTCCTCGTTCGCCGACGAGGTCACCCGTGTCGCCCGCGAGGTCGGTACGGAGGGCAAGCTCGGCGGTCAGGCGCGCATGCAGAACGTGTCGGGCACCTGGAAGGACCTCACCGACTCGGTGAACCTGATGGCCGACAACCTGACCACCCAGGTGCGGAACATCGCCCAGGTGGCGACCGCGGTGGCCCAGGGCGACCTGAGCCAGAAGATCACCGTCGACGCGCAGGGCGAGATCCTGCAGCTGAAGATGACCATCAACACGATGGTGGACCAGCTGTCGGCGTTCGCGGACGAGGTCACCCGGGTGGCCCGCGAGGTGGGTTCCGAGGGCCGGCTGGGTGGCCGCGCGAACGTCAAGGGCGTGTCGGGGACCTGGAAGGACCTCACCGACAACGTCAACTCGATGGCGAACAACCTCACGTACCAGGTGCGGAACATCGCCCAGGTGACCACGGCGGTCGCCCAGGGCGACCTGTCGAAGAAGATCACTGTGGACGCGCAGGGTGAGATCCTGCAGCTCAAGGACACCATCAACACGATGGTGGACCAGCTCTCCGCGTTCGCCGGCGAGGTCACCCGCGTCGCCCGCGAGGTCGGCGCGGAGGGCAAGCTCGGCGGTCAGGCGCACGTCCGCGGGGTCAGCGGCATCTGGCTGGACCTGACCGACAACGTGAACTCGATGGCCAACAACCTGACCGGCCAGGTCCGCGCGATCGCGCAGGTCGCGACCGCGGTGGCGCAGGGCGACCTGTCCAAGAAGGTGGAGGTCGACGCGCACGGCGAGATCCTGCAGCTGAAGGACACCATCAACACGATGGTCGATCAGCTGTCGGCGTTCGCGGACGAGGTCACCCGGGTGGCCCGCGAGGTCGGTACGGAGGGCCGGCTGGGCGGCCGGGCCAACGTCAAGGGGGTCTCCGGCACCTGGAAGGACCTCACCGACAACGTCAACTCGATGGCCATCAACCTGACCTACCAGGTGCGGAACATCGCCCAGGTGACCACCGCGGTCGCCCGGGGTGACCTGTCGAAGAAGATCACTGTGGACGCGCAGGGTGAGATCCTGCAGCTCAAGGACACCATCAACACGATGGTGGACCAGCTCTCCGCGTTCGCCGACGAGGTCACCCGAGTCGCGCGCGAGGTGGGTTCCGAGGGCAAGCTGGGCGGCCAGGCCGAGGTCGAGGGCGTCTCCGGCACCTGGAAGCAGCTCACCGAGCGGGTGAACGAGCTGGCGCTCAACCTCACCACCCAGGTCCGCGCGATCGGCGCGGTGGCCGGTGCGGTGGCCCGCGGCGACCTGACCCAGTCCATCTCGGTGGCGGCCAGCGGCGAGGTCGCCGAGCTGTCCGACAACATCAACCAGATGGTGCGCGCGCTGCGCGAGACCACCGAGGCCAACAACGAGCAGGACTGGCTGAAGTCCAACATGGCCCGGCTGTCCGGCCTGATGCAGGGCAACCGGGACCTCACCCAGCTCTCCCGCCTGATCATGAACGAGGTCACGCCGCTGGTCTCGGCCCAGTACGGCGCCTGCTTCCTCGCCGAGCCCGGACACGGGGGCGAGGTCAGGTACCGCATGATCGCCGGGTACGGCTGCCGCGCCGACTCCGGCGAGCGGGTGTTCGCCGGCGGCGAGGGCCTCGTCGGCCAGGCCGCCGAGCAGCGCGAGCGGATCCTGGTCAGCGACGTCCCCGACGGGTACG
Source organism: Streptosporangiales bacterium (assembly GCA_009380095.1). Lineage (GTDB taxonomy): Bacteria > Actinomycetota > Actinomycetes > Streptosporangiales > Streptosporangiaceae > WHSL01. The sequence goes on from WHSL01000097.1 coordinate 11,015, forward strand.
TCACCGTCGGCTCCGGCCTCGGGATGGGTACCCCCAGCCACCTCGTGGTTCTCCCCGTACTCTCCGACGAGCACGTGCTCGGCGTCATCGAGCTCGCCTCGTTCAGCCCGTTCAGCAAGGTCCACCTGGCCTTCCTCGACCAGTTCGTGGAGACCATCGGGGTCACGATCAACACGATCATGGCGAGCTCCCGTACCGAGGACCTGCTGGCCGAGTCGCAGCGGCTCACCCGTGAGCTGCAGGAGCGCTCCAACGAGCTGCAGCGCCAGCAGGGCGAGCTGCGCAGGAAGAACGCGGAGCTGGAGGAGAAGGCGGCGCTGCTGGCCGCGCAGAACCGCGCCATCGAGATGCAGAACACGCAGATCGAGCAGGCCCGGCGCACGCTGGAGGAGCGCGCGCGGCAGCTCGCGCTGTCGTTCAAGTACCGCTCGGAGTTCCTCGCGAACATGTCGCACGAGCTCCGTACGCCGCTGAACAGCCTGCTGATCCTTGCCAAGCTGCTCGGCGAGAACCCCGACCGCAACCTGTCCGCCAAGCAGGTCGAGTTCGCCAACACCATCCACGCCGCGGGCAGCGACCTGCTGCAGCTGATCAACGACATCCTCGACCTGTCCAAGGTGGAGGCCGGGAAGATGGAGGTGCACCCCGCCGACCTGCGGATCAGCCAGCTCGTCGACTACGTCGAGGCCAACTTCCGGCCGGTCGCGGCGGACAAGGGGCTGTCGTTCGCGGTGGACGTCTCACCGGACGTGCGGGAGGCGCTCAGCACCGACGAGCAGCGGCTGCAGCAGGTGCTGCGCAACCTGCTCGGCAACGCGCTGAAGTTCACCCAGACCGGCGAGGTACGGCTGCTCATCGAGCCGGCCCGCGGGGTCACCTTCTCCGAGCCCGCGCTGGCCGAGGCCGACGAGGTGCTGGCGTTCTCCGTGATGGACACCGGCATCGGCATCTCCGAGGACAAGCTGCGGGTCATCTTCGAGGCCTTCCACCAGGGCGACGGCACCACCAACCGGAAGTTCGGCGGCACCGGGCTCGGGCTGTCCATCAGCCGGGAGATCGCCCGGCTGCTCGGCGGCGAGATCCAGGTGGAGAGCCGGCTCGGCCGGGGCAGCACGTTCACGCTGTACCTGCCCAACCAGATCAGCGGGACGGAGCAGCACGAGGACGACCTGCCGCTGGGCGCCGGCTCGGCCGACACCGGTACGGGCACCGAGCTCGAGCTCGTCGCCGCGCTCGAGTCGGAGCCCACCCCGCCGACGGTCCCGGCGGTGCCCAAGGTGCTCCCGCCGGCCGCGGAGGCGCCGCAGGAGGACCAGATCATCGAGCCGTACGTGCCGCAGGCCGACGACCCGCGCGACCGGGTGCTCTCCGGCAAGACCGTGCTGATCATCGACGACGACGTACGGAATGTCTTCGCGCTGGCCAGCGCGCTGGAGATGCACGGCATCCAGGTGCTCTACGCCGACAACGGGCGGGAGGGCATCCGCCGGCTGGAGTCGCACGACGCGATCTCGCTGGTGCTGATGGACGTGATGATGCCCGAGATGGACGGCAATGCCACCACGGAGGCCATCCGCGGCATGCCCCAGTTCACCGGGCTGCCGATCATCGCGCTCACCGCCAAGGCGATGAAGGGGGACCGCGAGAAGAGCCTCGCGTCCGGGGCTTCCGACTACGTCACCAAGCCCGTCAATATGGATCATCTTCTCGACGTCATGCGCGTCTGGTTGGATCAAGAGGCGACACAGCAGAACGGGTAGGGGTGAGCGGAGTGCCGGAGAAGGCGAAGATCCTCCTGGTGGATGACCGGGAGGACAGCCTCACCGCGCTTGAGGCGATCCTGAGCTCACTGGATCAAACGCTGGTCCGGGCCACCTCGGGGGAGGAGGCGCTGAAGGCACTGCTCGAGGACGAGTTCGCGGTCATCCTGCTCGACGTCGTGATGCCCGGCATGGACGGATTCGAGACCGCCGGCCACATCAAGCAACGCGACAAGACCAAAGACGTCCCGATCATCTTCCTGACCGCCGCGGGCACCGACCGCCACCAGGTCTTCCGCGGCTACGCGGCCCGCGCCGTGGACTACCTGACCAAGCCCTTCGACCCCTGGGTACTACGCGCCAAGGTCTCGGTCTTCGTGGAGCTCTACCACAAGAACCGCCAACTCCGAGACCAAGCCGCCCTCCTCCAACACCGCCTGGCGGAGGAAACCGGCGGCGTCCCCGTCCACCGCCTCCTCCAAGAACTCTCCAGCGGCCTGACGGCGGTGACCGACCAGGCCGTCGCGCTGCGCGACCAGGTCACCCGGGTCGGCGGTGACGCGGCCCTGGTCGCCGCCGTTGACGACCTGGAGAGCGGCCTCACCCGCCTCACCTCCCTGGTGGAGGCGCTCGACGGCGACCAGTGAGGCCGTCAAGCCTCAGCGACGGGCGTTGGCAGCGGCATGCTCGGCGACGAGCTTCCGCGCCACGTCCGCGACCTTCATCTGGCTGCGCTGCGACACCCGGCGCAGCTCACCGAACGCGGTCTCCGCGTCGCACCCGCGCGCGTGCATGATGATGCCCTTGGCCTGATCGATGATCGCCCGGGAGCTGAGCGCGCGGCGCATGTGCACGGCCTCACCCATCGCGGAGGTGTACCGTCCGGTGTTCCGCAACGCCACGGTGACCTGCTCGGCCAACAGCAGTGCCAGCGGCCCCGCGGTCGCCGCGTCGAAAGAGCGCGGCCGGGGGGCGTACAACCCGAGCGTGAGCGTGTCCCGCTCCAATGGAAAAGCGAAGATCATGCCGGACCGAATCCCCTGCCGAACCGCGGCGGTGGCGAACCCCGGCCAGCGCTCCTCCCGCAGCATGTCGGCGACGTACACCGAAATGCCGAGCCGCCGCGCCTCAGTGGTAGGCCCGCGGCTCCCGTACGGATGCTCGAGCGTCTCGGTCAGGTCGGCATGTGAGGCGGCCGACTCCACGATCGCGTCGTCCCGCCAGATCGTCACCACGGCGCACGCGCAGCCCGGGATGCCCCGCGCCGCCACCGCCGCCACACGGTAGAGCGCGTGCTGCAGCGAACCCTCGTCGACCCGGCCCAGGGAACCGATGTCCCGCGCCATCCGCTCGGTCCACTGCGGCGCCGTGGTCACACGCACCGGCCCCCTCCCGATCGAGTCGAAACCGTCTCCAAGGTAGCCCCCTCGGGCAAGGTTGCCCACGTCGGAGCATGGACTACTTTCGTAGCCTGAGGCCTCTGATCGGCGGAGCCCTCACGACATCCCCCAACCCGCGTCGCCAGGCAGGAGTCACCCCCCAATGCCCGATGATCTCGACATCGGCGAACTGAACAGGGAGATCCACGGGCTCAGCGGCCGCATCGCCGCCCTCCGCACGGCGCACGCCAGCTACCCCGAGGACGCGGCGAGCACCCTCGACGCGATCCTTGCCGAGCTCGGCCTCGCCGAGCAGCTGCTGCACCAGTGCCTGGGCGAGCTCGAGGCGCACCCCGACGGCCGGAGCGGCCGGTCGGAGGAGGCGGAGCGCCGCACCCTGCGCACGGCCTTCACCGAGCTGCCCGTACCGGTGCTACTGCTGGACCGGGAGGGTGGCGTACGGCGCGCCAACCAGGCCGCCGCGGAACTCCTCGGGGTCTCCCTCGCATCGGTCACCGGCAAGCCGTTCTCGCTGTTCGTGGACCTGCGCCGGCGGGCCGCCGTACGGTCCCAGCTGTCCGCGGCGCTGCGCAGCGAGCGGCCCATCTCGTTCGAGACCCGGCTGGCCCGGCGCGGCTGGGCGGAGGACGTGCACCTCACGGTCACCCACCACCGGGTCCCGTCCGAGCCCACCCCGATGCTGATGGTGGTCGTCGCACCGCACCTGTCTCCCCACGCGGGCGAGCCGCCACCGCTCGAACGCCAGCTGGAGGACCAGATCGTGGTGGCCTCCACGCGGCGGCTGGACATCATGGCGCGGATGACCCGGCTGCTGCTGGACGAGCGCTCCCGGCGCGAACCGGTGGCGCTGCGCCGCGCCGCCCGGCTGCTCGCCGGGGAGTACGCGGAGTGGGTGCTGGTCGACCTGCACGGCGAGCTGGGGCCGCGGCGTGCCGTAGTGGCGGGGCCGGAGGGCGGCGAGGCGGACAGGCTGGCCCGGCTGCTGGAGTCGCTCGACCCGGCCGCGGCGGAGCTCGTCGCCGAGGTGCTGGACACCGGCCAGTCCGTGCTGCTCCAGCTCGTCGAGGAGGAGAACGCGCTGGGCCGTACGGCCGGCGGCGTGCCCATGCTGAACCTGCTGCGCGCCGGCTCGGTCGTCGGGGTCCCGCTGCGCGACGAGCGCGGCGTGCTCGGCGCGCTCACCCTGGTCCGGCCGAGCAACCAGGGCAGCTTCCAGCTCGCCGACCTGGGCCTGCTGGAGGAGCTCGGCGAGCACCTCGGGCTCGCCGTACGGACCGAGCGATCGCTGCACCGGCGCGTCTCGGCGGCGGAGAACCTGCAGGCCAGCCTGCAGCCGAGCGCGCTGCCCGGGATCCCGGGACTGGACATCGCGGCCGGCCTGCGCAGCGCCGACGGAGTGATCGCGGCCGGTGGCGACTTCTACGACGTCTTCCCCAGCGGCGACGGCTGGGGACTGGCGCTCGGCGACGTGTGCGGCCGCGGCGAGGAGGCCGCGGCCGCGGCGGCGACCGTACGGCACGGCATCCGCCTGCTCGGCCTCTGGGCCGACCAGCCGGAGGACGTGCTGCGCAAGGTCAACGAGGCGCTGCTGCGCCAGGGCGACACGGACCGGTTCGTGACGGCCGTGGCCGCGCGGCTCGACCTCAGCGGCCGCCGGGTCGCCGTACGGCTCGCCGGGGCCGGTCACCCCCGCCCGCTCGTGCAGCGCGCCGACGGGACCGTCGCGCTCGGCGCCGGCGGCGGCCTGCCGCTGGGGCTCTTCGAGGACGCGGAGCCCGCCCCCGATCAGATCGATCTGGACCCGGGCGATCTGCTGCTGCTCTACTCCGACGGGATCACCGAGGCCGCCTCCGCCAAGGGCGAGCCGTACGGGGAGGAGCGGCTCGCCGACGTGATGGTTCGCACTCTCGGGCTGTCCGCGGCGGCCGCCATAAAGGCGGTGGAGGACGACATCGAGGCACATACCGGCGGCCGAAGGCGGGACGACATGGCGATTCTCGCCGTACGGGTGGGCAATCCCCCCGAATCGTGAGGTCTCCCCACGAGGGGGATCGTGACCCTTTCGCTCCCGTCGGCGACGCGTTCATCTGGTTGCGGTCTACCCAGCGCACTAAGGTGTGCGCGTGGAGTTTTCGCTCACGTCACGACGGCAGGGCGACGTCGTCGTCGTCTCCGCCTGCGGAGAGCTCGACGCGACCACGTCGCCGCGCCTCTCTGAGGAGCTCAACCGGGCGCTCGACGATGATGTCGCGTGCTCCGGGCTTGTCGTCGACCTCGCTGACGTGGGGTTCTGCGACTCTCGCTGCATCGGGGTCCTGGTCGCCACCTATCGCCGCTCGCGCGAGCTCGGTGTGCGGCTCGCGGTCGCCGCTCCGCAGCGTCCGGTCTACCGGCTGTTCGTCATCGCCGGCATCGACCAGGTGCTCACCATCCATCAGGACGTGAAGACGGCGCTGTCCGTGCTGTCCGCGAACCCGGAGCCGACGGGTAACCCCTGACTCATCGGGCTGCCGAGGGGCTCGGGCCGGGTGTGGCAGTGCGGCGGGGCCGGCTGTGACCCCGAGGGGCTCAGCTCAGCTTGACGTGCAGCCGGATCAGCGAGCCGTCCGTCACCGGCCGGATCTCCACCAGGTCGCACACCTGACGGGTGATCCACAGGCCGTACCCCCGGACGCTGAGCACGTCGGCCGGGGAGTAGCCGGTCAGCGGGTCGGTGAGCCGGCCCGCCTCGTCCAGCACGTCGCACACCAGCCGGTCCTCGTCGATCCACAGGGTTGCCGCGCCCCGCCCCGCCCCGTGCTCCACCACGTTGGCCGCTATCTCGTTCACCGCGAGCACCAGGTCGGGCACCCGGCGCCCGGGCAGCCCCATCAGCGCGGCCTGCCGCTCCACCCGGTCGCGCAGCCCGCCCAGGTCGTCGTGGACCGGGAAGGTCGCCGTCGGCCCGGTCGGCTCCACCGGCGGCTCGCGGTCCAGCTCCCGGCTGAACTCCCGCGGAGTCAGGTAGTGCGCGCTCCGCCCGCGGCCGGTCAGCAGCGGGTGGGTGCGCCGGGCGGTCGACACGATCTCCGGCCCGAGCGTGCGGGACTCGTACGCGCACATCAGCCGCACCCGCAGCCCCGAGAAGGCGTGGTTGAGCACGGACTCGTACCGATGCCACTCGCGCACCTCGAGCGGCGACCGGCCGCGCCACACGGGCTCGCCGCAGAGGTGGACGACCTCCCGCCGGTGCCGTGCGACGAAGCGGTGGTACGCCGCGAGGGTGCGGCCGGGGCTGTGGAACCAGGTGTCGGCGTCGGCGAAGCGGACCGCGCTCTGCGCCGGCCCCAGCTCGGCGCAGAGCGCCTCACGGCGCTCGCCGGAGGCGACCACCAGCGTGGGCGCGCCCTTCGCCAGGCCCTCACGGACGAACCCCACCACGCGGGCCACATACTCCTCCGGGGTCCGGTAGACGAGGGCGGAGTGCTCGAACGGCCGCGGGTCATCCGGCCCGAGGTGCGAGGCCGGCGCCTGCTCGCCGTTCGGCATGCCGCCCCCGGCCGGCTCGGGCAGGTGCCCGAGACCGGAGCGGGGGCCGACCATGATCATCGAGTGGAGTCCGCGGGGTGAGTCATGGGAAATACCTCATGCGGGTCGGTTTCGACGTGGGCTCCCGTTGATGACGCAGCGTAGAGCCTCCAGCCGTTCCCGTCACCGGCCCGCGGCGACGGGACGGCGGTCGCCGACCACGGTGTCATACGCGGCCAGCGTCTCCTCCGCGACCCGCTCCCACGAGTAGCGTGAACGGACCCGGTCCACGCCCGCGATGCCGTACGCGGTGCGGCGGGTGGGGTCGGTGGCGAGCCGGCGCAGCGCGGCGGCCAGCGCCTCGGTGTCGTCCGGCGGGATGAGCTCGCCGGTGGTGCCGTCCACCACCGAGTCGGCCACGCTGCCCACCGCCGTCGCCACGACCGGCACTCCGCAGGCCATGGCCTCCAGCGGCACCAGTCCGCAGCCCTCGTACGTCGCCGGGCACACCACCACGTCGGCGGCGCGGATCAGCCGTGGCACCTCCTTGCGCTGCACGTGGCCGATGAACTGCACGCGCTCGGACACGCCGTACTCCTTGGCCAGGAGTTGCAGCCGGCGCACCTCCGGGTCGAGCAGCACCTCGTCGCCCGCCGGACCGCCGGCCACCACCAGGTGCGCGGCGGGCAGCCCACGGATGGCCGAGATGAGCCGGTCGATGCCTTTGGACGGCATGAGCCGGCCGAGCGTGAGCAGCCGCAGCCCCGCGTCCACCGGCCAGGCGGCCGAGGCGGTGCCCTCCGGGGCGAACAGATCGACGTCGACCCCGCACGGGACCAGGTCGGCGCGTTCCCGGGGCACGCCCATCCGGGCGAGCTCGAAGATCTCGTCGGAGCAGGTGGCGAGCACCGCGTCGACGCTGCGGCCGAGCGCGGCCTCCATCCGGATCCGCGGCGCCGGGTCGGCGGCCGAGCCGGACATCCGGTGCTCGACGGCGCCGAGCCCGTGAAAGGTCTGCACGACGGGCACGTTCAGCTCGCGGTTGGCGCCCAGCGCCGCCACGCCGCTCATCCAGGCGTGCGCGTGGATGAGGTCGGGGCCCTCTTTGCCGAGCCGGGTGGCCAGCGAACCGGAGAACTCGCCGAGGTGCGGGAGCAGCTCGTTGTCCGACAGTGTGCGGGGCGGGCCGCCGGGTAGGTGCTCGACGGCGACGCTGCGGCCCATCCGGACCCGGTCCTCCAGCGCGGGGTCGTCGCGCCGGGTGTACACGGTGACGTGGTGACCCTTGCGTGCTATTGCTCTGGCCAGCTCGTTCACGTAGACACTGCGGCCGCCGGCGTCGGGGCCGCCGACGCGGGCGAGCGGGCTGGCGTGCTCGGAGACCATTGCGATCTTCATCAGCGCGTCACCTCTCGGCGGGAGTGATCGAGACCGGCCCGACCGGTACGTACGGTGAGCGGCTCCGGCGCGAGCCGCCGGTGCCCCCGTGGCTCAACGGACGCCGCGGGAAGCGGCGCGTGGCGGGGACACCGGCGGCCGGCCGCGCGGCCCCGGAGCGGGGGCGGGGCGGCGTCGGAGGGAAAACCGTCAGGGAAATCGGGGAAGACAAGCATGGGTAACCACACCTTGCGCGTCGCGTGGATCGTGGCGTCGTCGCGGTGGCGTCATTGCGGCCGGCTCGAGAGGCGGGCCACGACGCGGCGACAGAGAGAACGCCGCGGACGTGCGGTGTGTCTGCGTCTTAGACACCCGTCATGGAAACCTTACCAACCAGCGGCTCTCGACAAACCACCTTCACCGCATGATCCCGCGTTTCCGCTGATCAGAGCGGTCCGGTTGGAAACGGACCGGTTCCCACCGGGGATCCGGCCGGTCCGGCTTCCGGGGACGCTCACGATGGCCGGGTTCGACCGAGATGATCACCTCTTGCGGGCGCGGGCGATAACGTTCTTTGCTGGACCACCAGGATGAGCCGGGCCCTGCGGACGACCCCTCCGGGTCGTTCCTCGGCGCGGCGTGCCGATGCGGCTTCGACCTGGAACGATGAACGGGCACCTCCCAGGAGCCGTAAGGAGCTATAGATGAGCGGTCACCCTGCGGTCACGGCCACCGTGTTCACGCACCGCGGTGCGGTCCGCGAGGGTAATGAGGACGCCTTCGTCGTGGGCGCCCTCACGGCGGCCGGCGTGGAGATGTCGGAGCCCGCCACCTGCGTGCTCCCCGTGCGCCGCCCACTCGTCGTGGCCGTGGCCGACGGGCTCGGCGGGCACGCCGCGGGCGAGGTCGCCTCGGAGCACGCGGTGCGCCGGCTCGCCGAGGCGGGCGAGTCGCTGGACGGGCCGCAGGCGATCGGCGAGGTGCTCGGCGGGATCGACGACGAGCTGCGCCGGTACGCGGCGGCGCACCCCACCCACGCGGGCATGGCAACCACCATCGCCGGCCTGACGTTCGCGCCGGACGGCGTGTACTGGTTCAACGTGGGGGACTCGCGGGCGTACCGGATCACCGGGGACGGGCTGCGGCAGATCTCGGTGGACGACTCGCCGCCCGTACCCGGCGCGGAGCCCGGGACGCCGGAGGCGGTGACCAACATCGTCACGCAGACCCTCGGTGGCGCCAGCGCGGTGGACATGACGCCGCACATTGAGCGCGAGGACGACGAGGCGACGGCCTGGCTGCTGTGCAGCGACGGGCTCTCCGACCTCGTGCCGGCCGACACGATCGCCAAGGTGCTGCGCGACGAGGCCTCCGACGCGGCGGCGCTGCGCACGCTCTGGGCTGCGGCGATGAACGCCTCGGGGCGCGACAACATCACCATCGTGCTGGCCCGCAAGACCACCGTCTGAGCGGTCCGCCGCGCGGAAAGATCGCGAAAGCGGTCCGAGCACCTCCGGGGACGCGCTAGGCTCGTAGAGCGCCTGGAAGACCCAGCACGCGAAGCGCCTCGATGAGGCGGCGGCGGGCTGCACCAGGAGCTCTCCTTCTCAATGACCGCCGGGGCTCCCGTGCGGGTGTAGAGTTGGGCAAAGCAGACGAACCGGACGGATCGCTTTGGACGGGTCTGCAGAAAACCCGTTAAAAATCCGGACCAGAGATTGACGGGCCGGAGTCAGAACGGTAAGCTAGAAGGGTTGCCCCGGAAGCGGGTCTGATAATCCTCGCTGGATTCAGATCGTGGATGGTGGGCGTGCGTTTCTTGAGAACTCAACAGCGTGTGTAGAGCTAGTGTGATGATGCCTCTGTCCACTGGATGGTCCGGGCTCCTTTTCGGGGTTTGGGTTTCTGGTGGCTGTTATTCCTTTGTGAATGCCCTGACCT
>WHSL01000112.1 GCA_009380095.1 Streptosporangiales bacterium
CGCGCGGTCCATGTCCGGGCACGCCGACCAGCGCGAGGTGGCGCTGGGGCTGCCCGGGCCGGAGCGGCGGCAGCTCTCCGGCGGCGAGGCGGAGCGGCTCGTCGAGGACGTACGGCACGCGCTGTACGCGTCCAAGATCGTCGCCTATGCGCAGGGGTTCGACCAGATCGCGGCCGCGAGCGAGGAGAACGACTGGGGGGTGGACCTCGGGGCGATGGCCACGATCTGGCGCGGCGGCTGCATCATCAGGGCCCGCTTCCTGGACCGCATCCGGGAGGCGTACGCCTCCGGCCCCGAGCTGCGCACGCTGCTGGTGGCGCCGTTCTTCGCCGAGGCGCTGGCCGGCGCGCAGGAGGCGTGGCGGAACGTGGTGGCCACGGCCGCGCGCATCGGGGTGCCGACGCCGGGGTTCTCCGCCGCGCTCGCCTACTACGACGGACTGCGCCGGGACCGGCTGCCCGCCGCGCTGATCCAGGGCCAGCGCGACTTCTTCGGCGCGCACACCTACCGCCGGGTGGACCGCGAAGGCGTCTTCCACACCCTGTGGGCCGAGGATCGCTTCGAGATCGAGCCCTGACAGAGATGATGCGCGTCCACGGGCTGTGGACAACGCCCCCGGTGCGGGCGGGCCTCGTCCACAGGCCTGGTTAATGCGTCGTGGGGCCGTCGGCCCGGCCTCTAGGATGGCTGGAAGAACTCCACGATCCTGCAGAAACGGCTTTCACATGTCCGCCATCACCCGTGACGAGGTGGCTCACCTCGCCCGGCTGTCCCGGCTGGCGCTCGGCGAAGAGGAGCTCGATCACCTCGCCGGCCAGCTCGACGACATCATCTCCGCGGTCGCGCGCGTCAGGGAGGTCGCCGCCGACGACATCCCGCCGAGTTCGCACGCGCTTCCGCTGGTCAACGTGTTCCGCGCCGACGGGATCCGGCCCTGCCTCTCGCGGGAGGACGCGCTGTCCCAGGCGCCCGCCACCGAGGGGGACCGGTTCAAGGTCCCCCGCATCCTGGACGAGGAGGCCTGACCGTCTTGAGCAGCGACCTCACCAGGAAGAGCGCGGCCCAGCTGGGCGAGCTGATCGCCTCCGGCGAGACCTCGGCCGTCGAGGTGGCCCAGGCCCACCTGGACCGGATCGCCGCCGTCGATCCCGAGATCAAGGCGTTCCTGCACGTGAACGCGGACGGCGCGCTCGAGCAGGCGCGGGCCGTCGACGCGCGGCGGGCCGCCGGGGAGGAGCTCGGGCCGCTGGCCGGCGTGCCGATCGCGCACAAGGACGTGTTCACCACCAGGGACCAGCCCACCACCTGCGGCTCGCGGATCCTCGAGGGCTGGCGCCCGCCGTACGACGCGACGGTCACCGCCCGGCTGCGCGCGGCCGGGCTCGTCATCCTCGGCAAGACCAACATGGACGAGTTCGCCATGGGCTCCTCCACGGAGAACTCGGCGTACGGCGTCACGCACAACCCGTGGGACCCGAGCCGCGTGCCCGGCGGCTCCTCCGGCGGCTCCTCGGCCGCCGTGGCGGCGTACATGGCGCCGCTGTCCACCGGCACCGACACCGGCGGCTCCATCCGGCAGCCCGCCGCGGTCACCGGCATCGTGGGCACCAAGCCCACCTACGGCGGCTCGTCGCGGTACGGCGTGGTGGCGTTCGCCTCCTCGCTCGACTCGCCCGGCCCGTTCGGCCGCACCGTGCTGGACACGGCGCTGCTGCACGAGGCGTTCGCCGGGCACGACCCGATGGACGCGACGTCCATCGACGCGCCGGTGCCGCCGGTGGTGGAGGCCGCGCGCCGCGCGGACGTGGACGGGCTGCGCGTGGGCGTGGTCCGCGAGTTCGGCGGCGAGGGATACCAGGCCGGCGTGGAGCAGCGGTTCCGCGAGACCGTGGAGCTGCTGGAGTCGCTCGGCGCCAAGGTCACCGAGGTCTCCTGCCCGCACTTCGCGTACGCGCTGCCGGCGTACTACCTGATCGCGCCGAGCGAGGTCTCCTCCAACCTGGCCCGCTTCGACGCGATGCGGTATGGCCTGCGCCTCGGCGACGACGGCACGCGCAGCGCCGAGGAGGTCATGTCGCTCACCCGTGAGGCCGGCTTCGGGGCCGAGGTGAAGCGGCGCATCATGCTGGGCACCTTCGCCCTCTCCAGTGGGTACTACGACGCCTACTACGGCCAGGCGCAGAAGGTCCGCACGCTCATCAACCGCGACTTCGACGCGGCCTTCGAGCAGGTGGACGTGCTCGTGTCGCCCACCACGCCGACCACGGCGTTCCCGATCGGCGAGCGCGCCGACGACCCGATGGCGATGTATCTCGCCGACCTGTGCACGATCCCGTCCGACCTGTCCGGCAACGCGGCGATCTCGGTCCCGTGCGGCCTGTCGCCGGAGGACGGCCTGCCCGTGGGCTTCCAGATCATGGCGCCGCCGCTGGCCGACGACCGGCTGTACCGGGTGGGTGCGGCGGTGGAGGCCGCCTTCACGGACCGCTGGGGTGGCCCGTTGCTGGACACCGCGCCGGAGCTGGGAGGGGCTCGATGAGCACGACGACGACCGGGCCGATGGGCTACGACGAGGCGCTGGAGGCGTACGAGCCGGTTCTGGGGCTCGAAACGCACGTCGAGTTGGGCACCGCGTCGAAGATGTTCTGTGGCTGCTCGACGACGTTCGGGGGTGAGCCGAACACGCAGGTGTGTCCGGTCTGCCTGGGGCTGCCGGGCGCGTTGCCGGTGGCGAACGCGGCCGCGATCGAGTACACGATCAAGATCGGGCTCGCGTTGAACTGCTCGATCGCCGAGTGGTGCCGGTTCGCCCGGAAGAATTACTTCTATCCGGATATGCCGAAGAACTTTCAGATCTCGCAGTATGACGAGCCGCTCTGTTTCGACGGGTACCTCGACGTGGAGATCGATGGGCGGACCGTGCGGGTCGAGATCGAGCGGGTCCACCTCGAGGAGGACACCGGGAAGTCGCTGCATGTCGGGGGTTCGACCGGGCGTATCCATGGGGCGGACTACTCGCTCGTCGACTACAACCGTGCCGGCATTCCGCTGGTGGAGATCGTCACGAAGCCCATCGTCGGTACCGATCGGCTGGCGCCCGAGGTGGCGCGGGCGTATGTGACCGAGTTGCGTGAGCTCGTTCGGGCCATCGGCGCCTCCGACGTGCGGATGGAGGAGGGCTCGCTGCGGTGTGACGTCAACGTCTCGTTGATGCCGCGGGGGTCTTCTGAGTGGGGCACGCGTAGTGAGACCAAGAACGTGAACTCGTTGCGTTCGGTGGAGCGGGCCGTGCGGTCCGAGATCTCGCGGCAGGCTGGGGTGCTCGCGGCGGGTGGCCGGGTCGTGCAGGAGACTCGGCACTTCCATGAGGACACCGGGGAGACCACTTCGGGGCGGAGCAAGGAGGAGGCTCAGGATTATCGGTACTTCCCTGAGCCCGACCTCGTGCCGATCGCGCCGGACCGCGCGTGGGTGGATCGGCTCCGTACCGAGCTGCCTGAGCCGCCTTCGGTGCGGCGGCGCCGGTTGCAGGCCGAGTGGGGTCTGTCCGACCTGGACATGGCCGCCATGCACAACGCGGGGGCCATCGAGCTCGTCGAGGCCACGATCGCGGCGGGTGCTCCGGCTGCCGATGCTCGTAAGTGGTGGATGGGTGAGCTGGCCCGTCGCGCCAACGAGCAGGCGGTCGAGCTCGTCGAGCTGCCGGTGACGCCCGCTCAGGTGGCGCGGGTGGCCCAGCTCGTGGCCTCGGGCTCGCTGAACGACAAGCTGGCGCGGCAGGTGCTGGAAGGCGTTCTGGCCGGTGAGGGCGAGCCCGACAAGGTCGTGGAGGCGCGCGGGCTGGCCATCGTCAGTGATGACGGCGCGCTCGGTGATGTCGTGGACCAGGTCATCGCCGATAACCCCGACGTCGCGGACAAGATCCGCGGCGGGAAGGTGGCGGCGGCCGGGGCTCTGGTCGGGGCCGTCATGAAGGCCACCCGGGGGCAGGCCGACGCGGGCCGGGCCAGGGAGCTCATCCTTGAGAGGCTCGGCGTCTCCTAGTTCCGGCGTGTCCCGCCGCGTTCCGGCGTGTGGGTGTCCGGGTACACGTACGGGGCGGGCGCTCCACTTGCGCCCGCCCCGTACGCTCCCGGTCGGTGGTCAGCTCGGGGACACGGAGGTGACCTGGCCGGGGGTTGCGGGGAGACGGCCGCTCGGGCCGTCTCCCCGGCCCATCAGCCGCCGGGGTTCGTGACCCCCTCGAGAGGCAGCTTGGGCTTGGGTACGGCCGTCTGCGGATCCTCGAGCTTGGGTGCGTCCGGCAGTGAGCCGGTGACCTGTCGCGGATCTGCGGTGGTGCCGGGGAGGCGTACCGTGTCGGCCTCGCCGTTGCCGCTGCGGTCGTCGAAGGCGACGACGAGCCAGCCGCGTACGGGGATCCTGGCCAGTTGGGCCTGGTCCACGGCTGCGGTGAAGGTGGCTCCGGCCCCTGGCGCCAGCGTCGCGGTGTCGCCGGTGCCGACCGGGGGCTTGTGGGAGTCCCACTTCGCCGAGCCGGCCGAGTCGGAGACGCCGGAGTTGAGCAGGGAGAACGTTGTCACCGTGTAGGTGAACTCGGATGAGCCTTCTGCGAGTCCGACCTCGCTGGCCAGGGCCGGTAGGACGGCTGTGGAGCCGTTCATGGGGGCGGTGGCCTCCCAGGCGCCGACCACTGTGCCGTCGGGCTTGAGGATGACCGAGGCGAAGCGGCCGTCGAAGGCTCCTGCGGTGATGGCGCCGAGGTCGATGCCGACGACGATGAAGTCCGTCGTGCCGTCGCCGTTGTTGTCGATCTCGATGTCGATCTCGGTGGAGGCCGGGGTGGACCAGCGTTCCTGGTTGTTCACCGCGAACAGCAGGCCTCGGTCGGAGGCCTCGCCCCCGAAGTCGGTGCCCGGTACGGACGCCACACCGGCGCTGCGCACGTCGATGTCGCGCTCGCCCGCCACCACGTCCCGTGGGTCGGACAGGCCCCAGGAGTACAGCTCCGCGACGCCGGCGTGGGCGCCGGAGTTGCGTACCGGGATCTGCTTCTCGTCCGCGCCACCGGAGACCTTGCCGGTCCGGACGTCGGACAGGCCCTGCGGTACGGCCTGGAACGGCACCCGGAGGGGGTACACGCCCTCGCCGGGTGTCCGTGGGGTGGCGGTGACGACGCCGCGCACCACGTTGACCACGCCGAAGTTGTTCGTCGTCGCGGCCGGCAGGTTCCGTACGTCCGAGCCGCTCAGCGACAGCGTCACCCGGGTGGAGACCCTCTGGCCGGGCTGCACCGTCACCGTGCTCGGCGAGACCGATACGTCGGCGCCGAGGGCGTTGCCGGTGAAGGCTCCTGCCAGGTCGTAGGTCACGGGCCTGGTGCCGGTGTTGCGGAGCGAGAGGGACTGGGACTGGGCGACGCCGCGGGTGAGCTCGTCCGCGCCGTAGGCCAGGGAGCCGAGGCCGCCGGCGGTGGTGGCGACGACCGAAGTGGCGGTGGCCTTTCGGGTGTCCACGACGCCGGAGCCGGCGAGTCGGGGCTCGTAGCCGTTGATCTTGTCGGCGGTGGCGTTGGCCGTGCCGATCAGGGCGCCCTTGATCATCTCGGGGTTCCAGTCGGGGTGGGCCTGGGCCACCAGGGCCGCCGCGCCCGCCGTCATCGGGCTGGCCATCGAGGTGCCGGAGATGGTGGCCGGCTCGGTGCCGGTGCCGACGCCGGTGGACACGACGCTCACGCCGGGGGCGGTCACGTCCGGCTTCATGGCGCTGTCGCCGGAGCGGGGGCCGCCCGAGGAGAACGACGCCATCGACTTGTAGCCGGGGTTCGGGGCCTCGGTCGCGGCGAGCTGTACGGTCTGGCCGTCCGCCGCCACGAGGCGGTCGCCGTCGTCGGTCGCGCCGGTGCCGAGCACGCCGCGGACGCCGAGGAACGGGATCGTGACCTCGAACGGCTCGCCGGTGTCCGGGTTCTCGTTGATCGGGCCCTCGAACGGCGGGTACGAGGTGTCGGTGTTGACCATCAGCACGCCCGCCGCGCCGGCCTGCTGGCCGTAGACGGCGCGTGCGGCCCGCGCGCAGGTGCCGCGTACGGTCACCACGAGCTTGCCCTCGACGCCGCCGGGGAAGTTCCGGAACTCGTCCACGCTGCAGCCGAGCGCGACGGGGCCGTTCGGGTAGCTGGTGCGCAGCACCGCCACCGGCAGCTCCGGGGGCAGCTCGGCGCCGTTGTTGTTGCGCGCCAGCAGGTTCCCGTCGGGGAGCGTGAGGTTCGCGGCCGGCACGGTCGGGCTGGTGGCGTCCAGCGCCGCGACCGAGATGCCGCGGGTGGCGGCGGCCGGCGAGCCGGTGATGTACGCGCCCGGGCCGTCGTTGCCGGCGGAGGCCACGACGGTCACGCCGGCACGGGACAGCGTGTCCACCGCGACGGAGTCGGGGGAGGTGGCGCGGCCGAAGGACGAGCCGAGCGACATGTTGACCACGTCCGCGCCGTCCTTCAGCGCCTGGTTCAGCGCCGCGACGATCACGTCGTCGTTGGCCGAGCCCTCACAGCCGAAGACGCGGTAGGCGAGGATGTCCGCCTCGGGGGCGACGCCCGGGCCGATCTTGAACTGCCGGCTCGGCGTGTCCGCGTCGTACGGGCCGGCGAACCGGCTCCCGTCGGCCAGCACGCCGTTGCCCGCGGCGGTGCCGGCCACGTGCGAGCCGTGGCCGTTGCAGTCCAGCGGGTCCGGGTCGGGCTTGGGCACGGTCCTGGCCGGGTCGTCGCTGCCCGCGTCGTACTCGTCGCCGGCGAAGTCGAAGCCGCCCACGACCTTGGCGGTCGGGAAGGTGCCGGGCTCGACCGTCGTGCCGTCGTTGTTCTCGAAGTCCGCCGGGTTACCCGAGCCGCCGACCTGGGCGTGCGTGTAGTCCACGCCGGTGTCGACCACGGCGACCTTCACGCCCTTGCCGGTACGGCCCAGGTCGCCCCAGGTCTTCGGCCCTTCGATGAACGGCACGCCTGCGGCGTTCTCGCGCTTGACCTCCCGGACCGGGTGCACGGCGACGACGTCGTCGCGCGCCTCGAGGTCGTCCAGGGACGAGGCCGGCACGGTCACCGAGAGCCCGTTGAAGGCGTCCTGGTAGTCGAGGTTCACAGTGCCGCCGAGGCCGCGCACCGCGGACCGTACGGGGTTCTGCCGGTTCTCCAGGGCGCTGCGGGCGTCCGCGCGGGCCGCGCTGGAGAGCCTCTCCGTGGCCGCCTGGCGGCCCACCGAGTCACCGGCCAACTGCAGGATGACGCGTACCTTGCGGTCGGGGTTCAGTGCGGCGGGGCGGAAGCCTGCCCGGTTCACGACACTGTCGAGCCGCTCGAAGCCACTCGTTGGGGGTTCCGCCTGCGCCGCCGGTATGTTCGCGAGCGTCAGCGCACTGACACCCGCGAGGACCGAGGCGGCGAGGAGTCGTCTGCGCTTCAATTTCTCTCCTCGATCGCCACAAGATCGATAGTGCCGCTTCAGTAATCACGACACGTGACACAAGGTCACCATGTTCGTCCCGAGGTGAGGCGAAGGGAAGGGGCCGAAGCGTCCTGATACGGGTGCGTTATCCAGCTGGGAGCGTGCTCGCCCGCAGGGCATGGCGCGATGGGCGAGGGATGTCCGGCACCGGCCTATTCCGCGCCCGGTTGAACCTGTGCAGCATTCGCCAACGGAACGTACGCCCCTCCGGCAGGAATTGCCGGAATCGCTCAGCCGCCGAGCGGCAGCTCCACGATCCGGTCGTCACCTTCCTGAGGTGAGCCGCGGCCGTCCTGGTTGCTGGTGCTCACCCACAGGCCCGAGCCGTCCGGCGTGGCCGCCACCGCCCGCAGCCGGCCGAGGTCCTCCAGCAGGGCCCGCGGCCGGGCGAGCGAGCCGTCCTCGGCCACCGGCACCCGCCACAGCCGGCTGCCGCGCAGCGCCGCCGCCCACAGCGAGCCGCCCGCGTACGCGAGGCCGCTCGGCGAGGCCTCGTCGGTGGTCCAGGTGATCAGCGGGTCCGTGAAGTCGCCGCCGCCACCGGTGCCCTCCACGTCGGGCCAGCCGTAGTTGTCGCCCTTCTCGATCAGGTTGATCTCGTCGTAGCGGTTCTGGCCGAACTCCGTGGCGTACATCCGGCCCTTGTCGTCCCAGGCCAGCCCCTGCACGTTGCGGTGCCCGAGCGTCCACACGTGGGTGTCGAAGGGGTTGCCGGGCGCGGGCTCGCCCTCCGGCGTCATGCGGAGGATCTTGCCGCCGAGCGAGTCACGGTCCTGCGCGAGGCTGGTGTCGCCGGTCTCGCCGGTGCCCGCGTACAGCATGCCGTCGGGGCCGAAGGCGATCCGGCCGCCGTTGTGGTTGGAGCCCTTCGGGATGCCGGTGAGGATCGTCTCCGGCTCGCCGAGCCGGTCGCCGTCGAGCCGCATGCGCACGATCCGGTTGTCCTCGGCGGCGGTGAAGTACGCGTACACCCACGGGTTCGCGCCCGCCCCGCGCTGCACCGCGAGCCCGAGCAGCCCACCCTCGCCACCCGGCACCACGCCGGGCACCTCGCCGACCGGGCGCGCGGCGCCGTTCCGTACCCGCAGCACCCGCGCCGTGTCGCGCTCGGAGACCAGCGCCGAGCCGTCCTCCAGGAACGCGATCGCCCACGGGACCTCCAGGCCGGTCACCACGTCGCGCGGCTCGCCGGGCCGGGCCTGGGAGGCCGACTCCGAGGCGGGCAGCTCGCTCGGCGTGGGCGCCGAGCCGGAGGTCTCCGCGGGCGAGCAGGCGAGCAGCGTCAGGGCGAACGCCGTGGTCAACGCGATCGGTACGAGCCGTACGGGTGCCATCATGGGCCTCTCCTCGGTGTGGCTCCTACGGTCGGCTCGCCTCCGGGCGGCTCAGGCCGGAGGACCGGTGGAGCCGCGGACGACGAGCTCGTGGGGCAGGAGCACCGACTCAGGTCCTTCCCCGATGAGGAGATAACGCGCGGCGGTCGCCGCCTTCTCCTTGCCGGACTGACGAATCGTGGTGAGATCCGCGGCGGCCGCGGCCGCCACGTCGTCGAAGCCCACCACGGAGACGTTCTCCGGCACGCGCAGGCCCAGCTCGCGGGCCGCCTCCAGCACCCCGAAGGCCAGCACGTCGCTCATCGCGACGATCGCCGTGGGCCGGGGGTCGAGGCCGAGCAGCCGCCGGCCCGCCCGAAGCCCCGACTCGTGCTCGTTCGGCGCGGACTCGGTCACCGGTACGGACCCCCAGTCGACCCCGGCCCGCCCGCACGCCTCGCGCGCTCCGGCGAGCCGTTCCCGGGTGGCGGGGAACGTCGCGCCCGCCTGCCGGGCCGAGTCCGCCCAGCCGTCGTGGCCGTCGAACCGCACCCGGTACGCCGCCACGGCGATCCGGCGGTGCCCGAGGTCCAGCACGTGCTCCGTGGCGGACCGGAATGCCGCGCGGTCGTCGATGCCGACGTACGGCAGCCCGGCCGAGCGCGGCTCGTCGACCACGATCACCGGCAGCCTGCGGCGCAGCACGGCCGTCAGCGCCGGATGGCCGTCGGGCAGCGAGAACAGGCAGAAGCCGTCGACGGCGGCGCCGGTGATCGCCTCGGCCGTGGTGTCCTCGCGGGACAGCGGGAGCAGCAGCAGGCCGACGCCGGCGGGCTCGGTGGCCGCGGCGATGCCCTGCAGGAAGTTCACCGCGTACGGGTCGCCGAAGGCGTACGGCAGGGTCTCGGTGAGCACGAGGCCGATCGCGCCGGCCCGGCCGCGGCGCAGCGACCGCGCCGCCGGGTGCGGGCCGGGGTAGCCCAGCTCCTCGGCCGCCTTGAGGATACGGCGGCGCAGTTTCGCGGTGAGCTGATCCGGGCGGGAGTAGGCGTTGGAGACCGTCGTGCGGGACACCCCGAGGTGATCCGCCAGGGTCTGCAGGGTCACCCGCCCACCGGCGCCCCTCTCACCGTCCTTCGGCATGGGTTCACGGTATCCGGATCCGTTGCGTGAGCGGCCTCCGCCGCGTACTGTATCGATACAGAAACTGGATCGATACAGAACCCACAAGGAGTATTGAAGTGATCGTCGATCCGTACCAGGCCATGGCCGCCACCGCGGCCGACCGCGACCCCGCCGACGTGCGCCGGTCCGCACTGCCGGGGGCGCGGGTCGTCCCCGCGCCGGCCACCGTCCCCGCACCGCGGCTGCGCGGCAGGATCGCCGCCGCGCTGCGCGACGCCGCCGACCGGCTCGAGTCCGTGGGCTCGGCCGGCTAGGCCCTCCGCCCCGGAGGGGGCGCACGACCGCGAGCGCCCGTGACGGGCGCTCGCGTCGATCCCCCTCATCGCCGAATCGTTGTGATATCGGCACCGCCACCCCGGAAATCTCGCTCGCAGGGCGAAAATCGGCGCATCCCGACGCCGCGTCTCCGCTGTTCCTCAATATGCCCGTGACCTTCCGGCCGTAGGGTGTCTCTACCGAGGTGTCCTGCACTGAAGCGTCCCGACGGCGACCCCGAGGGTCCGCCGCTTCGACGACCGGCGTGGCGACGTTGCCACGCCGGCCTCCTTGACCTGGGGGCCGTCGAAGTCTGCAGTCACTGGGAGGACCCGAAGCCGGGTCCTGTCCGTGTCCCATGCCGCCGGCGCCATGAGGCCACTTCAAATTCCACTGGCGGGTGACGCGCACACGGGGGGAGTGCCTGTCCCATGAGGGAGGATCTGGGAGCCACCCAGACTGCGGTGTGCCGATGACGAGATCACATGACGCGCGCGTCGCGTACGGCACGGTGCTCGCTCTCGCCGTGCTGTACGTGACCGGTGCCGTGCTGGGCTGGGGCAGTCCCAGCGCCTCCGGCTGGGTCAGCGCCTGGGCCACCGTCGCCGCCGGCGGCGCCGCGGCCGGGTCGCTGATCGGCGCGTCCCTGCACGCCGAGGGCGGCACCCGCCGCAGCGCGCTGCGCTACCTCGGGCTGGCCGCCGCCTCCTGGGCGCTCGGCTCGTTCGTGCACGCCATCACCGAGAACGGGCTGTCCCGCGCCGCCGCCGCGCTGTCCTTCGCGGACCTGTTCTGGCTCGCCGCGGTGCCGCTGTTCGCGATCGGCGCGATCCGGCTGGCACCCCTGCCGCGCGGCCTGCGGGCCCGGCTGCGGCACGGAGCGGACACCTACATCGCCACCGCGGCGGTGTTCAGCGTGTCCTGGGCACTCGCCTTCGCCCCGCTCTACGAGGCCTCCGGCGAGTCGCCGTTCGACTTCTTCCTCGAGCTCATCCACCCGGTCGCCGACGTGGCGCTGCTGCTCGCGCTGGTGCCGCTGGTGCTCTGGGCGCCGCGCGGCTCCCGGCTGATGGCCTTCACCGCGGTCGCCGCGCTCGGCTCCATCGCCTGCTCCGACGTGCTCTTCACCGTGCTGCGGCTGTCCGGCACCGCGCCGGAGCGCGCCGGCGTGGAGCAGCTCGGCGAGCTGGTGGGCTACCTGCTGCTGAGCGTGCTGCCGCTGCTCGGCCGGGGCGCCGCACCCGCCGCGCCGCGCCGCCTCACCGGCCGCGGCCTGTACCGCTTCGGCTCGGAGATCGTGGCCGGCACCGCCGTCGCGGGGGCCGCCCTCATCCTGACCGCGTACGCGCTGCTGCGCGACGTCACCGTGCAGCCGGTGGTCGCGCTCGCCGCCGGGTCCGCCGCGCTGGTGACGATCGTCCGGGTGTACGGGCTGATCCAGGAGATCACCTCGCTGCGGCTCGCCGTGGACGCCGGGGACCGGCACTTCCGCGCGCTCGCCGAGGGCACCGGCGACGTGGTGCTCATCGTCGACTTCGACGGCCGGGTCCGCTACGCCAGCCCCGGCGCGCCGGAGAAGTACGGCTACGGCGAGGCGGAGATCCTCGGCCGCTCCATCGAGCCGATCCTGCACCCGGAGGACCTGCCGCAGGTCCGGGCCGCGCTGAAGGCGCTGGGCCGCGGCGGCGACCGCGCGGTGCACCTGTCCGTCCGGGTGCTCGCCGCGGACGGCACCTGGCGGCACACCGAGTCCACGCTCAGCCGCTACCACCGGCCCGGCGGCGACGTGCCGCAGGGCCTGCTCGTGGCCTCCCGGGACATCAGCGACCAGGTCGCGCTGCAGCAGCAGGTCGACCACCTGACCTTCCACGACGGGCTGACCGGGCTGTCGAACCGGTCGTACTTCGAGGAGCGCACCCGCGAGGTGCTGGCCCGCGGCCCGGCCGACAACATGGCCGTGCTCTTCCTCGACCTCGACGGCTTCACCGCGGTCAACGACTCGGCCGGGCACGGCAGCGGCGACTACCTGCTGGCCCAGGCCGCGCGCCGGCTGCGCGCCACCGTCCAGGTCGGCGACACCACCTCCCGCTGGGGCGGCGACGAGTTCGCCGTGCTGGTGGAGCGGCGCGGCGAGGCCGAGGCCGTGGTGGACCTCGCCGAGCGGCTCGTCCGGGTGGTCTCCTCGGAGCCGTTCCGGGTGGCCGGGCGGGACATCGCGCTCACCGCCAGCGTCGGCATCGCGTTCGCCGAGGAGGGGGTGGACGCCAGCGAGCTGCTGCGCAACGCCGACCTGGCGATGGCGCGCGCCAAGGACGCCGGCGGCGACCGGGTCGAGCTGTTCGCCGCGCACATGCACGCGGACGTCGTACGGCGGCTGGAGCTGCAGAGCGACCTGCAGCGGGCGCTGGCCGAGCGGCAGTTCGCGATCGAGTACCAGCCGGTCGTGGAGCTCGCCACCTCCCGGGTGACCGGGGTGGAGGCGCTGGTCCGCTGGTGGCGGGGGAGCGTGCTGATCTCCCCCGACGAGTTCATCGGGCCGGCCGAGGAGTCCGGGCTGATCGTGCCGCTCGGCGCCTGGGTGCTGCAGGAGTCCTGCAAGCAGGTCGCGACCTGGCGCGAGCAGGCGTGGGACATCAGCCTCTCGGTGAACCTGTCCGCGCGGCAGATCAGCGCGCCGCGGTTCGTGGAGACGGTCGCGGAGGCGCTGGAGGGCAGCGGGCTGCCGGCCAGCGCGCTCACCCTCGAGGTCACCGAGGAGGTGCTGGTCGAGGACGGCGCCGAGGCGGTGGACCGGCTGCGCGCGCTGCGCGAGCTCGGCGTGCGGCTGGCCATCGACGACTTCGGCACCGGGTACGCCTCGCTGGCCTACCTGCGGCAGCTCCCGGTGGACATCATCAAGATCGACCCTTCGTTCACCGCCGGGCTCGGCGAGGACGACACGGTCATGCTGCTCACCCGGACCATCGTCCGGCTCGGGCAGGACCTCGGGCTCGTCGTGGTCGCGGAGGGCATCGAACGGCCCGAGCAGCTCGACCTGCTCCGCGAGATGGGCTGCGCGCGCGGCCAGGGGTACCTGGTGGCGCGGCCGATGGGCGTGCCGCGGGTGGAGTCGATGGTCCGTACGGACGTGGACCGCCGCGGCCGTCCCGGCCTGCACCTCGAAGACGAGCCGGGCCGCACCCCCGCCAGCGCCGGCTGACCCGCGCTCCGCGCGAGCCTCCTCAGAGGGTGACCGTGTCTCCGAGGCCGAGGAGGTGGGTGCGGTCGGCCAGGCCGGCCGCCGCGAAGGCCTCGCGCAACGGGGCCCGTCCCTCCGAGAAGTGGCCCCACTGCTCGAAGTGCAGCGGCACCACCTGACCGGCGCCGAGGATCTTCGCCGCCTCGGCGGCGTCCGTGCTGGTGAGCGTGAGCGGCGCGCCGTCGAAGAGGGCGGTGCGGGCGGCCCCGGCGAACAGCAGCGCCACGTCCACCGGGCCGTGCCGGTCGGCGACCGTACGGACCACGTCGAGGGAGGCGTTGTCGCCGCTCACGTACACCGTGGGCAGCCCTTCGCCGCCCAGCACGAAGCCGGTCACCTCGCCGACCAGGGGCTCGCAGCCCTCCGGCCCGTGCCGCGCCGGCACGCCGGTGACCCGCAGCTCACCCCCGCCGGGCCGGGCCAGCGCGTAGGTGGCCTCGTCGGCCAGCACGGTCACCTGCTCCCCGAGTCGCTCGCGCGCCGACGCCGTGGACAGCACCAGCGGTACGGTCCCGAGCAGCTCCCGGCCGCTGGAGTCCAGGTTGTCCGGGTGCTGGTCATGGGAGAGCAGCACGGCGTCGACCGGGCCGATCTCCTCCGGTGACACGCCCGGCCCCGCCGTCTTGGTGAGGACCCGGGTGCCGCCGATGGGGTGCTCGCCGGGCGGGTCGAAGGTGGGGTCCGTGAGCAGGCGCAGGCCGCCCAGCCCCAGGACGGCGGTCGGGCCGCCGACGTAGCGCACGCTGATCGTGTCCATGAGACCTCCGCCGGTGCCGGGACCGCCAGCGTAAGCCGCGCGCTCAGGCGGCTCCATGAGAGCTCCATCCGGTGCCGGGACCCTGCCCAGCGTATGCCGCCGGCGGCTCAGGCGGCGGGCGGGGGCGGGGGCACGCGGCGTTCCAGGGCGGCCAGGGTCAGCAGGACGGTGGCGGCGGTCCAGCCGAGGGGGGCGACCGAGGCGGGGGAGCCGTTCGGGGCGACCTTCTCCGGGACGGCGCCGAGGCCGGTGCGGTGCGTGTCCAGCCAGGACAGCAGCGAGCCGGCGGTGTCGCGGTCCCCGGAGGCGGCCGCGGCGAGCGCGAACATCGCGGTCTCCGGGGTCCACGCGACCGAGTCGCGCCGCCAGCTCTCACCCGGGGTCACCCCGCCGCCGCGCAGCCGCAGCCGGCGCAGCGCCCGCCGCTGCGCGGCGCGGACGCCGGGCGAGGACGGGCCGAACGGCGGGCCGAGGAAGGTCACGGCCGCGTCCGCCCCGCCCCGCGTGCCGTAACGCTGATACCCGTCCCGGCCGAACGCGCGGCCCACCGCGTCGCGGAGCCGTACGGTGGCCGCCCCCCACCGCGCCGCCTCGGCCCATCGCCCGGTACGCCGGGCCAGGTCGGTGGCCGCGCGCAACCCCGCGAGCAGGGCCGCCGCGGTGCCCAGGGTCGGCTCGTCCTCCTCGCGCTCCCAGTAGTCCGGCGACGGCGGCGGCAGCCCGGAGTCGTCCAGCGACGTGGCGATCAGCTCGGCGGAGTACGCGACCATCGGCCAGTACGCCCCGAGCCCCGTGACGGCCGCCACCGGGTCCGGCTCGGTGAGGAACCACAGCCGTACGGCCCAGGGGACCCAGCCGGCCCCGTCGGCCTGCGGTCCGCGGTCGTCCGGCGGGTGCCCGCTCCCGTCCAGCCGGTAGCGGGCGTGCCACCAGCCGGACACGGGGCGGACCCGGGCGAGGAAGGCGAGCGCGCGCTCCGCCTCGGCGCGGTGGCCGGTGAGGCAGAACGCGGCGACGACGAACGCGGTGTCCCGGGGCCAGACGTGCCACCAGGAGCCGGCCGGCCCGGCGGGCAGGCCGCCCGAGCCGCCCCCGGCCATCGCGAGCAGCCGCAGGTCGAGCAGGCAGCGCCGGGACATGCCGGCGAACCCCGCGTCGGGCACGTGCCCGGCGGTGAGCCAGAGCCGGGACTCGGCGATCCGGGCCGCGGTGGCGACGGCGAACAGCGGGCCGGGCGGGCCGCCGCTGAGCAGGCTGGTGCCGTCCACGTACGCGGCCTCGGTGCCGGGCGGCACCGCTACCAGCACCGCCCACCGGCCGGCCGCGATGCCCTCGGAGGCCAGGTGGGGCGGTGCCGCGGGGCCCAGCGCGCCGCAGCCGAGGCCGGCGAGCCCGATGCCGGTGGTCGCGCCGAGCAGCGTGGTCAGAGCCGCCCGTCGCCGCATCGGCCGCACCCGCCCGCTCAGACCGCACCCCCTCACCGCGTACATGAGGGTGATTCCGCATCTTCCAGCGATTTGCACCTATCTGTGCGGTTCGGCCGCTGAACCCTCGGCGGGGGCGGCGCCGGGCGGGCGGTCGAATCTGGACGCCAGGTCTCGGATGGTGAGACAAACGGGGTCCCAAGTTGACGCCCGGTGCGGTGCCCGGCAAGCTGGCTACGTGCAGAACAGCAACTTCCTGATTCTCGTACTTGGTCGGCGCGCAGTGAGCTGACCGAGTCACGACACTGCGCGCGCCCCTCGACCGCCGGCCGGCGGAGAGGGGTTTTTTAGTGCCCGGCGTTTTCCCCTAGCCCGAAACCCACACCCGTGTTGGACCGCCCCCAGAAGGATCGTGTGATGACCGAGCAACAGACCGTCCCGGAGTCCCGGATGACCGGCTCCCAGGCGCTCATCAGGGCGCTGGAGGAGGTCGGGGTCGAGGTCGTATTCGGCATTCCGGGCGGCGCGATCCTGCCCGCGTACGATCCGCTCCTCGACTCCACCAAGGTCAGGCACGTGCTGGTCCGCCACGAGCAGGGCGCCGGGCACGCCGCCGAGGGCTACGCGGTGGCGACCGGCAGGGTCGGCGTTTGCATGGCCACCAGCGGCCCGGGCGCCACGAACCTGGTGACGGCGATCGCGGACGCGTACATGGACTCGGTGCCGATGGTCGCCATCACCGGCCAGGTGGCCAGCCCGCTGATCGGCACGGACGGCTTCCAAGAGGCCGACATCTGCGGCATCACCATGCCGATCACCAAGCACAACTTCCTCGTCCGCAACGCGGACGAGATCGCGAAGACCGTCGCTCAGGCGTTCCACATCGCCAGCACCGGCCGCCCCGGGCCGGTCCTGGTGGACATCGCGAAGGACGCGCTGCAGGCGATGACCTCGTTCAGCTGGCCGCAGCCGCTGGACCTGCCCGGCTACCGGCCCGTCACCCGGCCGCACTCCAAGCAGGTGCGGGAGGCCGCGCGGCTCATCTCCGAGGCGCGCCGCCCGGTGCTGTACGTGGGCGGCGGCGTGGTCAAGGCGCGGGCCGCCCAGGAGCTGCGGGTGCTCGCCGAGTTGACCGGCGCGCCGGTGGTGACCACGCTGATGGCGCGCGGCGCGTTCCCGGACAGCCACCAGCAGAACCTGGGCATGCCGGGCATGCACGGCACGGTCGCCGCGGTCGGCGCGCTGCAGCGGTCCGACCTGCTGGTCACGCTGGGCGCCCGGTTCGACGACCGGGTCACCGGCAAGCTGGCGTCCTTCGCCCCGGGTGCCAAGGTCGTGCACGCCGACATCGACCCGGCGGAGATCTCCAAGAACCGGCACGCGGACGTGCCCATCGTGGGCGACTGCCGTGACGTGATCGCCGACCTGGTGGTGGCGGTGCAGAACGAGCACGCCGCCGGCCGTAAGGGCGACTACTCGGCCTGGTGGAAGACCATCGACCGGTGGCGCGAGACCTACCCGCTGGGGTATCAGACGCCGGAGGACGCGCTCGCCCCGCAGTACGTGATCGAGCGGATCGGCAAGATCGTGGGGCCGGAGGCCACGTACGTCGCCGGGGTGGGCCAGCACCAGATGTGGGCCGCGCAGTTCATCTCGTACGAGAACCCGGCGACCTTCATCAACTCCGGCGGCGCGGGCACCATGGGCTTCGCGGTGCCGGCGGCGATGGGCGCCAAGGTTGGCCGGCCGGACGACACCATCTGGGCCATCGACGGCGACGGCTGTTTCCAGATGACCAACCAGGAGCTCGCGACCTGCGCGCTGGAGGGCATCCCGATCAAGGTCGCCGTCATCAACAACGGTAACCTCGGCATGGTCCGGCAGTGGCAGACGCTCTTCTACAACGAGCGGTACTCCAACACCGACCTGCAGTCCAACCGCATCCCGGACTTCGCCAAGCTCGCGGAGGCGTACGGTTGCGTGGGGCTGCGCTGCGAGAAGGCCGAGGACGTCGACGCGGTCATCGAGAAGGCCATGGCGATCGAGGACGCCCCCGTGGTCATCGACTTCGTGGTGCACTCCGACGCCATGGTGTGGCCGATGGTCGCCGCCGGCACCGGCAACGACGAGATCAAGTACGCCCGCGACATGGCTCCGGCCTGGGACAGTGAGGACTGAGATGACAAGCCACACGCTCTCAGTGCTGGTGGAGAACACCCCCGGCGTGCTGGCCAGGGTCGCGTCGCTGTTCTCCCGTCGTGGCTTCAACATCGACTCGCTGGCGGTCGGACCGACCGAGCACGAGGAGATCTCGCGGATGACGATCCTCGTCAACTGTGACGAACACCCCCTCGAGCAGGTGACGAAGCAGCTCAACAAGCTCGTCAACGTCATCAAGATCGTGGAGATGGATCCCCAGGCCTCCGTGCAGCGCGAGCTGTTGCTGGTGAAGGTGAAGGCCGACGCCGACAGCCGTTCGCAGGTGCTCGAGACGGTCCAGCTCTTCCGGGCCAAGGTGGTCGACGTGGGACCCGACGCGGTCACCGTCGAGGCCACCGGCAATCCGGACAAGCTCGAAGCGCTGATCCGCTTGCTCGAGCCGTTCGGCATCAAGGAGCTCGTCCAGTCCGGCCTGGTGGCGCTGGGTCGTGGCTCCCGTTCCATCACCGACCGTTCGCTGCGCGCGCTTGACCGCACGGCCTGAGCCCGTGCTTGCTTCGATAATCCCGCGCAGATCCGCGCTCCATTGCTTCAGTAATCACGCAATTGCTTCAGTAATCACGCA
>WHSL01000351.1 GCA_009380095.1 Streptosporangiales bacterium
CTAGCGGTTCGGCGAACGGCCTGACCGTGCGCCAGAGGCGGCTCTAGAATCCACTTCCAGCGGACGTCCATGGCGGCCGGCTCGCCCGGCGGGTTCGGCCGGCCGCCGATCGCCGCCACACGCGAGGCCCTTCCCTCCTCCCCCACGCGCGTGGCGGCGGCCGCCCGCGAGGGCCCACCGCACCACGGGCCCTCGCGGGCGTCGCCCGCCGGGGCCGGGGTCGGGGTTCGGCTCAGCCGGCCGAGGAGACCTTCTTCGCGATGGCGGCCATGCCGAGCTGCTCGCCCGGGGTGAGGGCGGCGGGGTCGACGGGCTCGTCGGGGCGCCAGAGGGCGGTGAAGACGACGCCGGGCTCCACGAGCTCGAAGCCCGGGCCGACGTGCGCCTCGATCTCCTCGGGCGTACGCGCGTAGCCCTCTTCGAGGTTCTCCCGGGTGATGCGGGCCAGCTCCTGCTGGGCGGGGAGGCCGGTGTCCACGAGGGACGTCATGAACAGGTGACTGCCGGGCACCAGCGCGTCCCGGTACGCGGCCACCACCCCGTGCGAGATCTCCGGCGCGAGGTAGTGCAGCATGCCGACCAGCATCAGCGCGATCGGGCGGTCGAAGTCGATGAACCGGGCGAGCTCGGGGGCGCCCAGGATGGCGGCCGGCTCGCGGACGTCGCCGGTGAGCACCTTGGTGTTCTCGTTCTCGGCGAGGAGGGCCCGGCCGTGCACCAGCACCATCGGGTCGATGTCGACGTAGACCACGCGCGCCGCGGGGTTCACCGCCTGCGCGACCTCGTGGGTGTTCTGCACCGTGGGCAGGCCGCTGCCGAGGTCGATGAACTGGTCGACGCCCGCCTCACCCGCCAGGTACCGCACCCCCCGCACCAGGACCTTGCGGTTCTCCGAGGCGGACTCACGCAGGCCGGGGATGTTCGCGATGGCGTAGTCCGCGAGCGCGCGGTCGGCGGGGAAGTTGTCCTTGCCGCCGAGCAGGGCGTCGTACGCCCGCGCGATCGTGGGCTTGCCCAAGTCGAGATCGGGTGGCGGCCATTCGGAGACGGGCCGGTCTTCCATGCGCACGATCCCCTCATCCTGCGGTGAACGGGTCCCGCCATCTTAGGCCGAACCGATGCCCCGGCAGCCGCGATTCCGCGACCACAAGGGGGACCACTCACCGGAACACGTGGATGTGCCTCCCGCGCCCGAAGTCGTTGAACTCGGCCACCAGCCGTCGGGGGCGGCCGGGAAGCACCTGGTCTCCCAGCCGAACTCGACGATCCCCTGATCGTTCACGGTCACCTCGAAGTACGTGCCGATGCCCATCTCGCCCCGGACGTCGAAGTGGTGCCCGGGCGTACGCCACCGCTCCATCGGCCCGTCCCGCACGGTCTCGATGAGGATCTCCCGCTGCCGCGGGCACTTCCGGTCCGCGATCAGCGTCGCCAGCCGCTCTTCCAGGCCGGGCGCGCCGAGCCGGCCCAGCGCGTCGACCTCGCCGCGGAAACCGAGCAGGTCGCCGTTGTCCAGCAGCGGCGGGTAGTTCGCCACCCAGTGCATCAGGGCGGGCAGCGTGGACGGCTGCTTGAAGGAGAGGATCGCGTCGAAGACGACCCGGTGCGGGACCTCGTCGCAGTCCTCCCGGCGCAGCCGTTCGAGCAGTGGCCGTACGGCGGACGGATCGCCGATGGCCTCGAGTGTCTTCGCCGCGAACTCCCGCAGGTGGGGGTCCCGGTCCTTGAGGATCTTGAGCATCAGCGGCACGTGCTTGCGGCCCGCGTGCCTGTGGACCAGCTGCCTGCCCTTCCAGATCAGGGAGTTCCGGTACCGGCAGCCGCACACCCGGTCGCCGCGCTCGTGCCATCGCCGGGAGCTGCGCAGCGCCCCGATGAGTTGCTCCACGGGCACCCGGTACCCCTTGCCGTCGAGCGCGCTCAGCGCCACCGCGGCCGCGCCGGCGACCGGGCACACGTCCTCGGCCATCGCGGTGACCAGCAGCGACGGCACCTGCCGGTCCCCCACCTCGCCAAGCGCCTCGGCCGCGGCGCGGCGCACCATCGCGTCCCGCGGATAGTGCAGTGCCTTGATCAACTTCGGTACTTCGCCACGGCTCTTCAGCCGTTCGACGTTCGGGGGCCGAACACCCGGTCATTATCCGCGTTGCGCCACGGGAGGAGTCCCGGGCCCGGCGGCGGGGCGGCGCGGTGATGGAAACGAAACGTCGCGCGGCCTCCCCCGTAACACACGGCATTTAGCGTCCGGCGCAGACCAAGGAGAGGCGGACGAGATGCGGGACGAGTACGGTGCGCGCGCGGCCGAGGTGATCCGGCAGGGTCTGGGCAGGCGGGGGCTGATCCGGGCCACGGCGGCGATGGGGGTGGCGGGTGCGCTCGGCGCGCACGCGGCGCCCGCGTACGCGGCGCGGGGCGAGGGCGGCCGGCCCGCCACCCTGCAGCCGGACAGTGGGAGGCCGCGGGGCGCCTACCTGCCGTCCACGGAGGAGACCGTGCGCTGGGGGACGCTGCCCAACCGGGACGCCGATCCCGTGCTGACCGTGCCGTCCGGCGGCGTGGTCACCATGGACACGGTGTCGCACGAGGGCATCCTCGAGGACCAGGGCCGCGACCCGGTCGCGTACTTCGGCGACCACGGCGTCGCCCCCGAGGACGTGCTGGCGGACGCCAAGGCCATCGCCGCCTCGAACATCCCGCACGACTTCGACGCCGACGGGCCGCATGTCGTCACCGGGCCCGTCGCGGTACGCGGCGCACGCCCGGGAGACGTCCTCAAGATCGAGGTGCTGGACCTGCGGATGCGGGTGCCGTACGGGGTGATCTCCAACCGGCACGGCAAGGGCGCGCTGCCCGGGGAGTACCCGGAGAGCATCGTGGACGACCCGGCGACGGCCCCGTACCTCAACGCGTTCGACAACATCTCCGTGTTCACGCCCGTCACCCGCGGCTCCGGCGGCTGGTTCGGGGAGCTGCCCGCCGGGCGCGGCTCGGTGCGGTTCCGGCTGGCGCCGTTCATGGGGCTGATGGGGGTGGCGGTGGACACCGACGAGACCGTCAACTCGGTCCCGCCCACGGTGGCCGGCGGCAACCTCGACATCAACGAGCTCGGCGTGGGATCCGTGCTCTACCTCCCAGTGCAGCGGCCCGGCGCGCTGTTCTACGCCGGCGACCCGCACTTCGTGCAGGGCGACGGGGAGGTGGCGCTGACCGCGCTGGAGGGGTCGCTGCGGGCGACGTTCCGGCTCAGCGTCGTACGGCCCGGCGGCGCGGCCCCGGAGGTCGCCTTCGAATACCCCTTCGCGGAGACCGACGACTACTGGATCCCGATCGGCCTCTCGGACCCCGACGGCCCGGTCGGCGGGCAGGGCCGCTCACTCGACGACGCCATGAAGACGGCCGTACGCAACGCGCTCGCCTTCCTGCACGAGGAGCTCGGCATGGCCAAGGCCGTCGCGTACGCGTACCTCTCCGCGGCCACCGACTTCGAGGTCTCCCAGGTCGTGGACCGCACCACCGGCATCCACGCGCTCATCCGCAAGGCGGACTTCAACCGGTAGCCGGTCACCACGACGTTGCGAGGCCGCCCTGGATGCTGAGAGAGCCCACGATGACGCGGACCTGTCAACCTGACCGTTGCAGGTGACCGCGGCAGCACTGGTCCACGTC
>WHSL01000344.1 GCA_009380095.1 Streptosporangiales bacterium
AACCCGCGGTGGCGGGCCCGTACCGGCCGCAGGACCGGCTGCCATTGACCCGGGTGGCGGCCGGTCCTGCGGCCTCGTCTCCGGCCTCGCCGCGGGCCGGGGTCCCGGGCTCGGTTCCGGGCGCGGTGCCGGACGGGGCGGCGGCGATCGCGGCGATCACGTCGTGCACGAACACCTCCAACCCGTCGGTGATGGTGACCGCGGGCCTGGTGGCGCGGAACCTCGCGGCGCGCGGGCTCCGTACGGCGCCCTGGGTGAAGACGTCCCTGGCGCCCGGCTCCACCGTGGTCACCGACTACCTGGAGCGCTCCGGCCTCGCCGAGCCGCTGCGCACGCTCGGCTTCCACGCCGTCGGCTACGGCTGCACCACCTGCGGCTGGGCCTCCGGCGAGCTGCCGGCGGCGACCACCGAGGCCGCCCCGGCCGGGGTGGAGCTGGCCGCCGTGCTGTCCGGGAACCGCAACTTCCCCGGGCGCATCCACCCGGCGGTGGGGCACGCGTATCTGGCGTCGCCGCCGCTGGTGGTGGCGTACGCGGTCGCCGGGCGGACGGACCTCGACCTGACCGTGGAGCCGCTCGGCACGGATCAGCGCGGGCGGCCGGTCCACCTCGCCGACGTGTGGCCGTCTGCGGAGGAGGTCGCGGCGGTGATCGCCGAGCACGTCACCGCGGAGCGGTTCGCGGGCGCGTACGCGGACGTGTTCGACGGCGACGAGCGGTGGCGCGCGCTGCCCGCGCAGGACGGCCCGCTGTTCGACTGGGACCCGGACTCCACCTACGTACGGCGCGCCCCCTACTTCGAGGACATGCCCGAGGCCGCTCCACCCCTGGCGACCTGCACGGCATGCGGGTGCTGCTGCACCTCGGCGACTCGGTCACCACCGACCACATCTCCCCCGCCGGCGCGATCCCTCCGCGCGGGCCTGCCGGGCTGCACCTCGCCGAGCGCGGCGTCACCGAGCTGAACTCGTTCGGCGCGCGGCGCGGGAACCACGAGGTGATGGTGCGCGGCACGTTCGCCAACCCGCACCTGCGCAACGCGCTCACCCCGGAGCTGCCCGGCGGGCACACCCGGCACCTCCCGTCCGGGGAGACCGGCACCGTCTTCGACGTGGCCGGACGCTACCGTGCGGAGGGCGTGCCCCTGCTGGTGCTGGCCGGGCGGGAGTACGGGTCCGGGTCGTCCCGCGACTGGGCGGCCAAGGGCACGGCGCTGCTCGGGGTGCGGGCGGTGCAGGCGGAGTCGTACGAGCGCATCCACCGCGCCAACCTGATCGGCATGGGCGTGCTGCCGCTGCAGTTCCCTTCCGGGGTGACGGCGGAGATGCTGGGCTTGACCGGTACGGAGACGTACGCGATCACCGGGCTGGACGGGCTCGACTGGCCGCGCGAGGTGACCGTCACCGCCGACGGCATAGCGTTCTCCGTGATCGTGCGGCTGGACACCGCCGAGGAGGCGGCGTACGTGCGGCACGGCGGCGTGATGCGGTACGTCCTGCGCGAGCTTCTGGAGGTTCCCCGATGACCGGCACCATCCCCGTCACGCTGATGCGCGGCGGCACCAGCAAGGGCGTGTTCCTGCGCCTCACCGCGCTGCCGCCCGCGGGGGAACAGCGCGACGCGCTGGTGCTGCGGCTGCTCGGCAGCCCCGACCCGATGCAGATCGACGGCCTCGGCGGTACGCACTCCTCCACCAGCAAGGTCGTCGCCGTCGGCACCCCGGACGAGGCGCGCGCCCTCGGGTACGAGGTGCCGGACGGCGCCGAGATCACCTACCTGTTCGGCCAGGTCGGGGTGGACGTCGCCGGCATCGACTGGACCGGCAACTGCGGCAACCTCACCTCGGCGGTGGGCCCGTACGCGGCCCACGAGGGCCTGCCGCCGGAGCCGCCGGCCGCGGACGGGCGGCACACCGTACGGCTGTTCAACCTCAACACCGGCCGGCTCATCGACGAGACCTTCGTCGTGCGGGACGGGCGGGTGCGGGAGGAGGGCGACTTCGCGATCGCCGGCGTGCCGGGCACGGCGTCGCGGATCGACGTGGACGTGCTCGACCCGGGCGGCTCGGTGACCGGGCGTACGCTGCCCGCCGGCGTGGCCACCCAGCGGCTGTTCGGGCTGTCCGCCAGCGTCGTGGACGTGACCACGCCGATCGTGCTCGCGCACGCCGAGGACTTCGGCATCACCGGCATCGAGCCGCGCGACCAGCTCAACGGGGACGCCGAGCTGCTGGCCCGGATCGAGGCGCTGCGCGGCGCCGCGGCCGTCGCGTGCGGGCTGGTGGAGAACGCGTCCGATGCCAGGGCGGTCAGCCCGGCCGTCCCCCGGGTCGCGCTGGTCTCCGCGTCGGTGGCGCACGCCACCGCGGCGGGCGACAAGATCCGCGCCGAGGACTGCGACCTGGTGGTGCGGATGACCTCCATGGGGGTCGTGCATCACGCCTGCCCGGGCACCGGGCTGATGGCGCTCGCCGCGGCCGCCGCGCTGCCCGGCACGGTCGCGCACGCGATCGTCGGCGACCGGCCGCCCGGGCGCGACCTCCGCATCGCCCACCCCAAGGGCATCGCGGTGGCCGCCGCCACGGTCACCCCGGACGCGGCCGGCGAGCCGTACGTGGCCGCGGTCGCCATGCCCCGCACCGCCCGCCGCCTGATGCGCGGCGATGCCTACGTCCCAGCCGAGCCCCTGCCCTGACGGCGGCTTAGGGGCCACGGCGGACGCCCGCCTACGGCCTGGACCAGCGCCTTCGTTCCGGTGATCCCGGTCTGGGGCTGGCTCGCCGGCTTCGTGCTGCTGAACACCGTGGTGTGCTAAGCACCCCGGGACGACGGGATCGTCCTGCTCAGTTCCCTGGCCAACTTCGGCGGCCATGGCCGGCATGGTCATGCCGAACATCGGCGCGTTCATCGCCTGGGGTCTGATCACCGCGCTGTTCATCCCCACCGGCTGGATGCCCAACGAGTCGCTCGCCACCATGGTGGACCCGATCATCGGGGTGCTGCTGCCGGTGCTGATCGGCTACACCGGCGGGCGGATGGTGCACGGGCAGCGCGGCGCCGTCGTCGGCGCGGTCGCCGGCCCGAAGCGGCTGCGGCCGAGCGCGCCGCCGGCGATCATCATCCAGTTCCTCGGCGGCATCCATGAGATCTACTTCCCGTACATCCTGATGAAGCCGCGGATGATCCTCGCCGTCATCGCGGGCGGCGCCACCGGTATCGCGGTCTTCCTGGCGTTCGGCGCGGGGCTGGTCGCGACCCCTCCCCCCGGCAGCATCTTCGCCTACCTGGCGCAGACCCCGCGCGGCGTCGCCAACTGGACCGGCGTCTACACCGGGATGGCGGCCGCCGCGGGGGTCTCGTTCGCGGTGGGCAGCGCGCTGCTCGGCTTCGGCCGGTACGCGGAGTCCCCCGCCGGCGACACCGAGCCCGGTGAGTCCGGCGCCGAGGCACCCACCACCGCCGGCCGGGCCGGATGCCAGGCGACATGGATCTCGCCGGTATCGGTGTCCACCCGCCGGGCCCAGTCGGTGGCGGGGCGGTTGAGGTGCTGGATGTGCCGCCGCTTGAGGCCGCGCCCGGTCGCGGCCGAGACGATCGCGAGCACCTCGCCGGGGTGCGCGTGCCCGTCCCCCGGGGCGATCTCGTACGACACCGCGAGCGGGACGACGTCGGCGTCCGGCAGCATCGCGGCCAGCCGCGACGCGCCGTACGAGGCGCGCTCGTACGCGTTGCCCGGCCCGCCGATGCCCGCACCCGCGTCGTACTCGAGCACGAACACCCCGGACGGGCCGGCCGCCACCGTGCCCATCACGATGCCCGCAC
>WHSL01000131.1 GCA_009380095.1 Streptosporangiales bacterium
CCGGCGGCCCGCCCGGCGGGTCCAACGCGCCCGGCGGGTCCAACGCGCCCGGTGGGTCCAACGCGCCCGGTGGGTCCAACGCGCCCTGCGGGTCCAACGCGTCCGGCGGCCCGCCCGGTGCGCCCGGTGGGTCCAACGTGCCCTGCGGGTCCAACGCGTCCGGCGGCCCGCCCGGTGCGCCCGGTGGGTCCAACGTGCCCTGCGGGTCCAACGCGCCCGGTGGGTCCCGCGCA
Organism: Streptosporangiales bacterium; assembly: GCA_009380095.1. Lineage (GTDB taxonomy): Bacteria > Actinomycetota > Actinomycetes > Streptosporangiales > Streptosporangiaceae > WHSL01. The sequence goes on from WHSL01000131.1 coordinate 234, forward strand.
CCCGGTGCGCCCAACGGGCCCGGCGGGCCGAACGCGCTCGGTGGGTCCCACGCACCCGGTGCGCCCAACGGCCCCGGCGGACCCAACGGCCCCGGCGGACCCAACGGCCCCGGCGGACCCAACGCACCCGGCGGACCCAACGCACCCGGGCATCACGCGCTCGGCGGCTCCGCCACGCCCGGGGGGCCCCACGTGCTCGGCGGCCCCGCCACGCCCGGCGGGCCCGGCCCACCCCGCGGCCCGGACGACGCCCCGTTCGACGCGGTCTTCCTTGACGTATCGATGCCAGGGCTGGACGGTCTGGAGCTGGCCCGGGTCATCGGCGGCCTGCCGGACCCGCCGGCCGTGGTGTTCGTCACCGCGCACGACGACTACGCGGTGGCCGCCTTCGACCTGTGCGCCGTCGACTACCTGCTGAAGCCGCTGTCACGGTGCAGGCTCGCCAAGGCGGTGGACCGCATCGTGGAGACCCGGCGGCTCGCCCAGGCCGACGACCCCGACACCGTCCCCGTCGAGCTCGGCGGACGGATCCGATTCGTGGACCGCGCGACGATCCGCTACGTGGAGGCCCAGGGCGACTACGTGCGGCTGCACACCGAGAGCGGCGGCTATCTGGTCCGGGCCTCGCTCGGCACGCTCGAACGGCGGTGGGAGGCGGCGGGCTTCGTCCGCATCCACCGCAGCACGCTGGTGAACACGCGGCACGTCGCCGAACTCCGGCTGGAGGGCGGGCGCGCGGCCGTCAAGGTGGGGGAGGAGCTGCTTCCGGTGAGCCGCAGGCAGACACGAGAGGTCCGGGATCAGCTCGTGCGCAGGCTCCAGCCGAGGAGCGGCCCGTGACGAGTCCGCCCCGCGAACGCGTCGTGGTGAAGGCGACGCGGCAACGCCGATCCCTGCGCCCGGGCTGGCCGGGAGCCAGGGAGCTCACCGAGCAGACCGCCCGCGGCGAGCAGTACGTGGCCCACCTGATGCGCACCCAGCTGCGGATCGCCCTGTGGACGGTCCTCGTCTGCGCGCTGATCTGCGTCGCGGCGCCATTGCTGCTGCGCGCGGGGCGGCTGTGGGAGGCCTGCATGCTCGGCCTCCCCATCGCCTGGCTGCCGGTCGTGGGCGGGCTGCCGGCCGCGTGCGCGATCGCGGGCATCTGGCTGCACCGGCGGGTGCGCCGGGTGGAAGACGAGTTCCGCCGCGAGGTGGAGCGCGGATGACGGCGCTGTCGGCGGGGCTCTACTCCGTACTGTCCGGGCTGGCGGCGCTGGGCGGGGCGCTGCGGCGCCGGTCCGGGCGCGCGCCCGCGCGGCCCGTATCGCCCCTGGTGCACGCCTCCTCGATCGGCGCGGAGCACGTCTCGATCGCCGTCCTGATGGGCTCCGCCGGGACGATGCTGACCGGCGGGGTCAGCGTGATCTGGATGAGCGTCGGGGTGGCCGCCGGCCATCTGCTGCTCGTCGCGTTCGCGGTCGCCCCGTTGCGCCGCTCCGGGGCGTACACGCTGTCCGACTTCGCCGAGTGGCGGCTGCGCTCGCGCTCTCTGCGCCGGCTGGTGACCGCGTGCGTCACGATCACCGGCTGCCTCTACCTGATGCCGCAGCTGCGCGGCGCCGGCCTCACCCTGCGGGTGCTGCTCGGGACACCGGTCTGGACGGGCGCACTGGCCACGGCGGCCTTCGCGTACCTCGCCGTGGTCATGGGGGTGAACCGGCGCAGCACCGCCGTCCAGGCGGGCCAGTACTGGGTGAAGCTCGCCGTCTTCGTGGTGCCGGCCGTGCTGCTGCTCGGCGTGGCCCACGGCCGGCAGGCAGCGGCGCATACCGTGGCCGGGGGCGCCTGGGCGTCCGTCGTGCCGTACGGCGGCCCCGCCGCGCACTACACGCTGTACTCGCTGCTGCTCGGCATGCTGCTCGGCACCATGGGGCTGCCGAACCTCATCGGCCGGTTCCACATGTGCGCCGACGGGGCGGCCGCGCGCCGTACGGGCGTGCTGGTGCTCGGCCTGGTGTCGGTGTTCACCGTGCTCCCGCTGGTGATCGGCACGCTGGCGCGGGGGCACGCGCCGCAGCTCGGCGTGCACGGCCACGACGACCTGCTGGTGCTGCGGCTGCCGGTGCTGATGGTGCCGGGGCCGTCGGGGGAGTTGCTCACCGGGCTGCTCGTCGCCGGCGCGCTCGCCGCGTTCCTGACCGCCGCGACCGGGCTGACGTTCACGCTCGCCGTCACGATCGCGCAGTGCGCGTTCGGCGGCGGGGTGGGCGGCTTCCGGTTCGGCGCCGCGCTCGCGGCCACCGTGGCGTTCCTCGGGTGCGCGTACGCGGGGTCGCTGAGCACGGCGGCGCTCGCCGCGGTCGCCTTCGGCGTCGCCGCCGCCACGCTCAGCCCGATGCTGCTGCTCGGCCTGTGGTGGCGGCGGTTCACCGACGCCGGGTGTGCGGCGGGCCTCGTCATCGGGCTCACCGGCACGGTGGGCCCGGCGCTATGGAAGCTGTTCGGTACGCTCCCGGGCGGCCTGGCCGGCGCGCTGCTCGCCATGCCGGCCGCCTGTACGGCACCGCTGGCGTTCGTCGCGATGGTGGTCGTGTCGCTGGCGACCCCGGCCCGCATCCCGCTGGACGCGGGCAGCCACCTCATCCGCATGCACGTCCCCGAGGGCGTCCTCACCCCCACCCCCGACCGCTGACAGTACACATCGGGGTCAGCGGCGAAGGGTGAGGAGGAACTCGACGGTGCCGTGGTCTTCGGTCTCGATGGGGCCGATGCTGGGGTTCGGGATGCGCCAGTCCGCGAACGTGACCGGGATGGAGCCGCTGACCCGGGCCTGGTCGGCCGCGTCCCGCACCACGGTGACCTCGAACGTGACGGACTTGGTGGCGCCGCGGAGCAGCAGGTCGCCGGTGGCCGTGGCGGTGGCCCGCGCGCCGGCCGCCGGGGGAGTCTCCAGCACGATCGGCTTGGTGAGGGTGAACGTGGCGCGCGGGAACGACGCGGTATTCATGATGCGGCCCTGGAACTGCTGGTCGCGCTGCGAGCGGTCGCTCTTCAGCGTGGTCATGTCGACGGTGAACGAGCCGCTGCTGACGTTGCGGCCGGCGATGGCGAGGCTGCCGGTCACCGCGTTGGTCCGGCCCACCGCGGTGGTGTCCTGGCCGAACAGCACCTCCTGCACGCGGTAGCCCGCCTGCGAGCCGGGGCCTGCGCGCCAGGTGCCGTCCGCCGAGGCCGAGCCCGCCGCGCCCTTCGGGTCCCCGGTGGCCGGGCCCGCGGACAGCGCGCCCGGAGCGTCGGTGGCGATGAACCGCGTGTACACGAACGGCCCGCACACGACCAGTACGACGACCGCGATCAGCGCCGCGATCAGCCATTTCGGCCGGATTATGCGGCCGGCCCCCGTACGTTCCCCGATGCCCATCGTGCCTCCCGAGTAGGTGTTCCGCTGCCGGGCATCCTGGGCCCACGCGGTGAAGATCCTCGTAAAGAAGCACGCAGAGATCATCGGCACGGTTCGGGTACGGGCCCGATTAGCATGATCGGGTGCCCCACGTCTCCTCACCCGTCGGCTCCCACACGCCCGTCACCGGTGGGCTGGCCAAGGGCGGGCTGACCTACGCGGCGCGGGTGGAGGCCGAGGCGATCCAGGTCTTCGTCACGAACCCGCGCGGCTGGGCGCTGGCGGCCGGCGACCCCCGGCAGGACGCGCTGCTGCGCGCGCACGTGGAGGAGGCCGGCCTGCCGGTGTTCATCCACACGCCGTACCTGGTCAACATGGGCTCACCGAACCCGCAGACCGTCGCGCTGTCCGTGGCCTCCGTCGCGCACGCGCTGGCCCGCGGCGCCGCCATCGGCGCGGTGGGGGTGGTCATGCACACCGGGTCGGCCGTATCGGGCGGCCGCGAGGCGGGGCTGCGCCGGGTCCGGGAGAACCTGCTGCCGATCCTCGGCGAGCCGCCCGAGGGGGCGCCGGCGCTGCTGCTGGAGCCGATGGCGGGGCAGGGGCAGATGCTGTGCGCGCGGGTGGAGGAGCTGGGGCCGTACCTGGAGGCGCTGGACCGGCACCCCAAGGTGGGCGTCTGCCTGGACACGTGTCACGCGTACGCCGCCGGGCACGACATCGCGACCCGCACGGGCATGGCCGCCATGCTCGACGCGCTGGCCGCCGCGACCGGCCCCGGACGGCTCCGGCTGGTGCACGCCAACGACTCCCTCGACGTGTGCGGCGGCAAGAAGGACCGGCACGAGAACATCGGCGCGGGTCACATCGGCGCGGACCCGTTCGGCGAGCTCTTCACCCACCCGGTCAGCGCGGGCGTCCCGCTGATCGTGGAGACGCCCGGCAAGGCCGAGGGCCACGCCAAGGACATCGCCACCCTCAAGGCCCTCCGCCCCTCACGGCGGGCCAAGGCCACAACCGCTCGCTAGGGAACCCGGCTACCCGTCGTCGTCGCCCTCGCCGGGCGGGATGGCGGGCTGGCCCGGCGTTTTCGGGTCGCCGCCCATGAAGCTCGTCCACACGGTGATCTCACTGCCGTGCGGGGCCTGGCCCTGCGGCGACCAGTTGAACACCTTCTCGCCGCCGAGCTTGATCTCCTTGACCTTGAAGCCGAGCTTCTTGAGCTCCTTCTTCGCGTCCTTGAGCTCCCAGTTCCTGATGTCCGGGATGGGCACCATCTCCGGGCCCGCGGACACCACCAGCTCCACGGTCTCGCCCTTGCTGACGCCGGTGCCGGGCCGCGGGTTCTGCTCCGCCACCTGGCCCTGCGGCACGTCGTTGATCTGCCGCTCGGTCACCGCCGGGTTCAGCCCGAGCTGGCGCAGCTGCGCCTCGGCCTCGCCGCGTTGCCTGCCGACCACGTTGGGCAGCTCGAAGCCGCGGCTGACCTTGAGCACCACCGGGTCCTCCCGGTCGGCGCGCTCGCCCTCGCCGGGCGAGGTGGACAGCACGATGTTCTTCGCCTGCAGGTCGGACCACTCGTACTCGACCTTGAAGTCCGTGATGCCGGCCTCGCGCAGCGCGTCCTTCGCGTCGGCCTGCGACTTGCCCGCGACCTTGGGCATCTGCACATACCGCGGGCCCTTGGAGAGGAACAGCGCTATGGTGCCGCCGTTGTCGATCCGGTCCCCGGCCGCCGGGTCGGTCTTCGCGACCTTGCCGGACTCCACGTCGGAGTAGATGTGCTCGGTGGCGGTCTCCGCCTTCAGCCCTTGCGCGGTGGCCATGCTCTTGGCCTCGGTCACGCTCCGGCCGATCAGGTCGGGGGCCTCCGCGAAGCGGCCGAACAGCATCCACCAGCCGAACGCGGCGGCCACCACGGCCACCGCCGCGGCGACGAGGACGGCGGGGTAGCGGTTCCGCGGCACCCGGCGCTTCGGCCCCTCGGGCGGCACCGGGCCGTGCTCGACGATGAGGGTCTGGTTGCCCGGGCGCGGCACCCGCTGGGTGGAGTTGGGGTCCGCCGCGGCCGGGGTCGCGGCCAGCGCCACCTCCGTGGGGAGCCCGCCGCGCTGCACGTCGAAGACGGCGCGCAGAAAAGCCCCCGCGTCGGCGGGCCGCCGGCCGGGGTCGTGTGCGGTGACCAGCTGGACCAGCGTGTCCAGCGGCGCGGGTATGCCCGGGACCACCGTGGACGGCGGCGGCACGACCTCGTTGACGTGCTTGTACGCCACCGCGAGCGGGGTCTCGCCGGTGTGCGGCTGCACCCCGGTGAGCAGCTCGAAGAGCATGATGCCGGCCGCGTAGACGTCGCTGCGCGCGTCCGCGGTGCCCTGGGCCACCTGCTCGGGGGCGAGGTAGCCGACCGTGCCGATCATCACACCGGTCTTGGTGAGGTTGTTGGCCGTGCCCTCCATCATGCGGGCGAGGCCGAAGTCGGCGACCTTGATCCGCCCGTCGCCGGAGAGCAGCACGTTCTCCGGCTTCACGTCGCGGTGCACGAGGCCCGCGCGATGCGCCGCGCCGAGCGCGGCGAGCACCGGGACCATCAGCTCCAGCGCCTGCGCGGGGGCCAGCCGGCCCTGCTCGTTCAGCAGGTCGCGGAGCGTGCGACCCGGAACGTACTCCATCGCGAGGTACACGTAGCCGGAGTCGGCCCCCTGGTCGTACACCTGGACGACGTTGGGGTGCGAGAGCCGGGCCACGGTCTTGGCCTCGCCGATGAACCGGGCGACGAAGTCCTCGTCGTCGGCCAGCGAGACGTGCATGATCTTCAGCGCGACCTGACGGTCAAGCCTGAGGTCGTGCCCCAGGTAGACCGAGGCCATCCCGCCGCGGGCGATGCGGGATTCCACGCGATATCGGCCATCGAGCGTATGCCCGATGACCGCGTCCGCGAGGCTCGTATCCACGCCCGCGAGTGTACGGGTTCGTCCGTCGGATTGCGTTGCGGAGTGCTCAGCTCGACCGTTCGACCGGCGAAGATGCCTGGGCGTACCGGCGTTTCGGGATGCGTCCGGCCCGGTACGCCAGCCGTCCAGCGGAGACCGCCGCCCGCATCGCCGCGGCCATCAGCTCGGGCTCCTGCGCCCGGGTCACGGCGGTGGCCAGCAGCACCGCGTCGCACCCCAGCTCCATGGCCAGCGCCGCGTCGCTGGCGGTGCCGATGCCGGCGTCGAGGATCACCGGGACCCCGGCCGACTCCACGATCAGCTCGATGTTGTGCGGGTTGCGGATGCCGAGCCCGGAGCCGATGGGGGAGCCGAGCGGCATGACCGCCGCGCACCCCACCTGCTCCAGCCGGCGCGCCAGCACGGGGTCGTCGTTGGTGTACGGGAGCACGGTGAACCCGTCGTCCACCATCCGCTCCGCCGCGTCCAGCAGCTCCACCGGATCCGGCAGCAGCGTGCGCTCGTCCGCGATGACCTCGAGCTTCACCCAGTCCGTACCGAGCGCCTCGCGCGCCATCCGGGCGGTGAGCAGAGCCTCGCCGGCGGTGTAACAGCCGGCGGTGTTCGGCAGGACCTGGATGCCGAGCCGGTTCAGCAGCTCGAGCACCGACCCGCGCGCGGCCGGGTCCACCCGGCGCATCGCCACCGTGGTCAGCTCGGTGCCGGAGGCCACCAGAGCCCGCTCGAGCACCTCCATGCCGGGCGCGCCGCCGGTCCCCATGATCAGCCGCGACTCGATCTTCTTGCCCGCGATGACCAGCGGATCCACGGTCACATCAGCCTCCCTGTACGGCGGTGAGGATCTCCACCCGGTCCGCCTCGCGTACGGCCGTACGCGCCCAGTCGGCGCGGGACACGACCTCGTCGTTGAGCGCCACGGCCACGCCGCGCGCGGCGCTGGTGATCTGCGCGACCACGCTCGCCACGGTGGCGTCGTCGGGCAGCTCGCGCGCCTCCCCGTTCACCGTCACCCGCACGTCCGCTCCTCCTGACGGATGGGGAACCGGTCCGCCGCGAAGCAGGCCGCCGACTCCGGCAGCCGCCCGGTGACCAGCGCCTCGGCCATCACCTCGCCGGTGGCGGGGGCGAGCAGCACGCCGTGCCGGAAGTGGCCGGTGGCCGCGTACAGGCCCGGGATGCTGCTGGCTCCGAGGACCGGGAAGTTGTCGGGCGCGCACGGCCGCAGCCCGGCCGCGGTCTCGGCCAGCTCCAGCTCGGTGATGCCGGGCAGCAGGTCGTGCGCGTCGCGCAGCAGCTGCCAGACACCGCCCGCGGTGACCCGGGTGTCGGCCAGGTCCTCCTGGGTGGCGCCGAGCGCGATCTCGCCGTCGTCGCGCGGGACCACGTAGACGGGGGTGCCGCGGACCAGCCCGCGGATCGTCCTGGTGACGAACTCCACAGGCGTGCGCAGCCGCAGGATCTGCCCCTTCACCGCGCGCACCGGCAGACCCGCCAGCGCCGCTGTGCCCACGCCGGCGGCGAGCACCACCTTCTCGGCGGCCAGCTCCTCGCCGGTGTCCGGTTCGGGCCGGGCGGTGTCTCCGTTGCCGGTAAGACCGGTGTCCTGGCCGCCGGCGGCGAGCCGTACGCCGGTGGCGGTGCCGGCCTCGGTCGTCACCTCGACCACGCGGCGGCGGACGAACGCCACGCCCGCCTGCTCGCTCGCGGCCATCAGCGCCCGGGTGAGCAGCCGCGGGTCGGCGGAGCCGTCGTCCGGCGCGTGCAGGCCGCCGCGCACCGACGGGGCCAGCATCGGCTCCAGCCGCCGGATCTCCCGGCCGGTCAGCCGCTCGACCTCCAGCCCGAGCCCGCGGCGGAACTCCAGCAGCTCGTCGAGCACCGCCATGTCGTCGCCGTCGAAGGCCACCTCCAGCGTGCCCCGGGCACGGTAGCCGGACGGCAGCCCGGTGGTGCGCTCCAGCTCGGCGGCGAAGGCGGGCCAGCGGCGGTGCGAGGCGAGCGTGAAGGTGAGCAGTTCCTCCTCGCCGTACGCGGCCTCGGTGACCGGTGTGAGCATGCCGGCCGAGACGTGTGTGGTGCCGGAGGCCGGGGCCGGGTCCGCGACCGCCACGCCTAGCCCGCGTTGCGCCGTACGCCACGCGGTGACCAGGCCGATGACGCCGGCGCCCACGACGACGACGTCGTATCTGGGGGTCCGACTCACGGAAATCGCTCCCTTCGCCGGCATGACCCGGATCAGGTTCTGCGGTCGGCGGCCCGTGCGCCCGCCCTCTCAGCCCGGCCTTGTCCGGGCTCCCGCGCGTTCACCTCCCAGCTTAGGGCTTCCTCGATCGGTGTTGGGCGGCGGTGTCCCGCGGGCGCCGTTACCTGCCGCGGCCGTACTTCTTCAGCAGGCGGGCGACCTCGTCCAGCGGTACGGCCTCCACGGTCGTGCCGTTGCCGGTCGTGGCGGTGGCCATGAAGAGGGCGTTGTAGACGGCCTCCTCGGTGGCCTCCAGCGCGGCCTGGAAGAGGGGGGAGACCGCGTCGTTGGGGAGCAGCGTGCGGTCCCGCGGGGCCGTCTCGCCGTGCTTCTCGCGCACCGTGGTGGAGAAGGCGATGGCGTAGTCGCCGCTGCCGTTGCTGTACGAGGACCCGGTGCGGCCCAGGCCGAACACCGCGCGGGCGCCCAGGCGCTCCAGGTTCCGCGCGTCCAGGGGCGCGTCGGTGGCGACGACGATCATGCAGGAGCCGTCCGGGTCCAGCAGCATGTGCGCGGCGCCCGCCACCTTCTCCTGGAAGAGGTTGCCGTCGTGCGGCAGGATCGCGGTCACGCCGGTCCGTACGTTCCCGCTGCGGTGGAGCGTCACATGGCCGACCCGTACGCCCGCCACGTCGGTGATCGCGTTCAGCGTCCCGGGCGGGAACAGTCCCGGCTCGACGCCGAGCTCACGTGCGCGCATCCGCCTGCCTCCCGTCGACGGCGCCGCGTGCGCCGTCCCGGTCAGGATCGTGCCCGCCACGGCGGTGCCGGCGATCACCGACCCCGAGTACAGCGCCTCGCGTCGCGACATGCCCATCTCGCCCACCTCGGCCTCTCCACCGTCTCGGAACCGGCCCCCGAACCCGGGCGAAGCGGACGCTAAGCGGGCGGATGCGGCGCGTCAAGATCCACTTTGGGTCTCGTAGGCTCGGTGCTCATGGAGCGCGTCATCGTGGCCGGGGGCGGCATGGCCGGCCTGCGCACCGCGGAGGCCCTGCGGGCACACGGGTACGAGGGCCGGGTCATGCTGCTCGCCGCGGAGGACCGGCCGCCGTACGACCGCCCGCCGCTGTCCAAGGAGATCCTGCTCGGCAAGCGGGACGACAGCGCGCTCGCCGCCCCGCCGCCGGACGTCGAGCTGCTGCTCGGGCGCGCGGCCACCGGGCTCGCCCCCGGCGTGGTGCGCACCGACGCGGGCGACCTGGGCTGCGACGCCGTGGTCATCGCCACCGGTGCGGAGCCGATCCGGCTGCCCGGGGACGGGCCGCAGCACGTGCTCCGGACGATCGGCGACGCGCTGCGGCTCCGTGCGGAGCTGCGGCCAGGCCGCCGGGTCGCGGTGGTCGGTGCGGGCTGGATCGGCGCCGAGGTGGCCACCGCCGCCGCCCGTGCGGGGTGCGCGGTCACGGTCGTGGAGGCGGGGAACGCGCCGCTGGCCGTCGCCGTCGGGGAGGACGTGGGACGGCGTACCGAGGGGTGGTACGCCGAGGCGGGCGTGACGTTGCGGACCGGTGCGGCCGTGGCGGCCGTACGGGACGGCGGGCTCGAGCTGGCGGACGGCGGGACGGTGCCCGCCGAGGTCGTGGTGTCCGGGATCGGCGTACGGCCCGCCGTCGGCTGGCTCGCCGGCTCCGGACTCGAGCTGGGGGACGGGGTGCACGTGGACGCGTACCTGCGTGCCGCCGAGGGGGTCTACGCGGTGGGGGACTGCGCGGCCTTCGTGTCCCGCCGGTACGGGCGGCGGCTGCGCATCGAGCACTGGGACACCGCGGTCAACGCTCCCGAGGTGGTGGCGGCCAACCTGACCGGCGGCGGGCCGGACGGGCCGGAGGCGTACGACCCCGTGCCGTACGTGTGGTCCGAGCAGTTCGGGCGGATGCTGCAGTACGCGGGGCGGCATGATCCGGCCTCCGTACCGCTGTGGCGCGGCGATCCGGCGGACGGGTCGTGGTCGGCCTTCTGGCTCACCGGGGAGCGGCTCGCCGCGATGCTGACCGTGGACCGGCCGCGTGACCTCGTACAGGCGCGCCGGTTGATGCGCCGCGGCGCCCGGGTCGACCCGGCCCGGCTCGCCGACCCCGAACTGCCGGTCAAGGCGGCGGAGGAAGGCTGATCGCGGCAGGGAGAAGTCCCCGGCGTGAGGGTGTTTCGATGCCCGATTCTCGTGGGACATTCGACGCGTGACAACGATCGACCGCGACACCGACACGCTGGTGGCCGAGTGGCTCACTCTCAGCGAGGCCGCCGACCGGCTGCACACCAGCGAGTCTCGGGTCAAGCAACTCCTCCGCGATCACAAGCTGATCGGCGCTCAGCGCATCGAGGACGGCATCGCCATTCCGGCCGCCTTCATCTCCGGCGGGCAGGTGGTCAAGGGCCTGCACGGCACGCTCATCCTGCTCGCCGACTGCGGATTCACCGATGAAGAGTCGCTGCGCTGGCTCTTCACGGCCGACGACACCCTGCCCGGGAAGCCGATCGAGGCGATCTGCGAGAACCGGGGGACGGAGGTGCGCCGGAGGGCGCAGGCCCTGGCGATCTGAGCGCCGGGCCAGTACGTCACCATTTACACGTCCACGGGGCGGACCCGCGCCGGCCATGCCCGCCGGTCCGCCCCCGAGAACGCCTGTGCCCGCCGTCCGCCGTCCGGGGTCCGGGGTCCGGACTAACCTGAGGGCGTGTCCGACGATCTCAGAACGCGCCTCGCCGATGCCCGCCTCTACCTGTGCACCGACGCGCGGGAACGCCAGGGTGACCTCCCCGAGTTCCTCGACGCCGTGCTCGGGGCCGGGGTGGACATCGTGCAGCTCCGGCAGAAGGGCCTGGAGGCCGCGCAGGAGCTGGCCTACCTGGCGCTCTTCCGCGACGCCTGCGAGCGGCACGGGAGGTTGCTGGCGGTCAACGACCGGGCGGACATCGCGTACGCGGCGGGCGCCGACATCCTGCACCTCGGGCAGGACGACCTGCCGGTGCCGATCGCCCGCGAGATCATCGGTGACGGCCCGCTGATCGGCCGCTCCACGCACAACCTGCCCGAGGCCGAGGCTGCCGCCGTGGAGCCGGGCGTGGACTACTACTGCTGCGGTCCCACCTGGCCCACGCCCACCAAGCCCGGGCGGCCCGCGCCCGGCCTCCCGCTGCTGTCCGCCGCCGCGTCGTTCACCGGCCCGGCCGCGGCTCGCCCGTGGTTCGCCATCGGCGGCATCGACCTCGACGACCTGGGCGAGGTGCTGGGGACGGGGGCGCGCCGGGCGGTCGTCGTACGGGCCATCACCGACGCCCCCGACCCCGCCGCCGCGACGGCGGAGTTCGCCCGCCGCCTCCACGCCGCCTGACGGGCCGCGCCGCCTGACGGGCCGCGCCGCCTCCTCCGCGCCGCGCCGCCTGGCCTCCTCCGCGCCGCCTGATGGCCCGCGCCGCCCGCCTCCTCCGCGTCGCCTGACAATCGGGGAGGTCAGACGGCCCGTCAGGTCAGACGGCCGCGGGGTCAGACGTGGCGGGCGGTGGCGGCGATGGCGAGGTCGGCGAGGGCCGAATGGGCGTCGCCCGCGACCGTGGTGTGCTCCAGAGCGGCGGAGGCGCGCGCAGCGTAGTCGTCGATCATGCGTTCGCAGGAGGTCAGCGCGCCGGAGTCGTGGATGATCTCGCGCATCCGGGCCACCGCCGCGTCGTCCAGGGCGGGATCGCCGAGGCGCGCGCGGAACTCCGCCGCCGCGGCGCTCGGCGCCGCCTCCAGCGTCATCGCGACGAGCACGGTGCGCTTGCCCTCACGCAGGTCGTCGCCCGCCGGCTTGCCGGTCAGCACGGGGTCGCCGAACACGCCGAGCACGTCGTCGCGCAGCTGGAAGGCCACGCCGAGCGGCAGCCCGTACGCCGAGTAGACCGCGCCGAGCTCGTCGAGCCGCCCGGCCAGCGCGGCGCCGAGGTGCAGCGGCCGCTCGATCGTGTACTTCGCCGCCTTGTAGGTGACGACGCGGAGCGCGGCGGCCACCGAGTCCGCGCCGCGGGCCTGCTCGACGAGGTCGAGATACTGCCCGGCCATCACCTCGGTGCGCATCACGTCGAACACCGGACGGCCCGCGCGCAGTGCCGCGCCGGACAGCCCGCAGCTCTGATACAGCTCGTCGGACCAGACGAGGCAGAGATCGCCGAGCAGGATCGCGGCCCCCTCGCCGAACGCGTCGCAGGAACCGAGCCAGTCCAGCCCGTCGTGCATGGCGGCGAACCTGCGGTGCACCGCGGGCTGCCCGCGCCGGGTGTCGCTGCCGTCCATCACGTCGTCATGGATCAGCGCGCTCGCCTGCAGCAGCTCCAGCGCCGCCGCGGCGGTCACGATCTCCGGCCGGTCGTCCCCGCCGGCGCCGCGCCAGCCCCAGTAGCAGAACGCGGGGCGCATCCGCTTCCCGCCGGCGAGCAGATCCTCCAGCGCGGAGAGCACCGGGCCCATCTCCTCGCCGATCTCCAGCAGGCCGGGACGCTGCCGCGCCAGGAAGGCGCGCAACTCGGCGTCGACCTGGGCGCGCAGGCCGGAGGCGGGAGACGGGTGCGGGGTGGTCATGACCCGAGCGTAGCCCCGCCGGGTGACAGCGCGCGCTGCGCGCACGGGCGCCGGGCATGCACGAGTCCGGAGATTGCTCTAGCCTCGATGCATGGCCGATGCTCACCCGTTCGCGCACCACCACGCGCCGACCGTCAAGGACATGCTGGCCCAGGGGCCGACGTTCTCCTTCGAGTTCTTCCCACCCAAGACGGACAAGGGTGAGCGCAGCCTGTGGCGGGCCATCAGGGAGCTCGAGTCGCTGCAACCGTCGTTCGTCTCGGTGACGTACGGCGCGGGCGGCGGCTCGCGGGACCGTACGGTCGAGATCACCGAGCGCATCGCCACCGACACCACGCTGGTGCCGGTCGCCCACCTCACCGCGGTCAACCACTCGGTGCGGGAGCTGCGGCACCTGGTCGGGCGGTTCGCCGCCGCCGGCGTGCGGAACCTGCTGGCGCTGCGCGGCGACCCGCCGGGTGACCCGCAGGGGGAGTGGGTGCAGCATCCCGATGGCGTCGCGTACGCGGAGGATCTCGTCCAGCTGATCTGCGCCAGTGGGGACTTCTCGGTGGGTGTGGCCGCGTTCCCGTACAAGCACCCGCGTTCGCCGGACATCGACTCCGACACCCGCTTCTTTGTGCAGAAGTGCCGCGCCGGGGCCGACTACGCGATCACCCAGATGTTCTTCCGCGCGGAGGACTACCTGCGGCTGCGCGACCGGGTGGCGGCGCAGGGATGCGAGGTGCCGATCATCCCCGGCATCATGCCGGTCACCAAGATCAGCACCATCGAGCGGTCGGAGCAGCTGTCCGGGGCGCCGTTCCCGGCGGAACTGGCCGCCGAGTTCGAGACCGTGGCCGACGACCCGGACGCCGTGTACCGGCTCGGCATCGAGCACGCCACCCGGCTCGGCCGGAAGCTGCTCGACGAGGGTGTGCCCGGGATCCACTTCATCACGTTCAACCAGTCGCCGGCGACGCGGGAGCTCTATCAGCGTCTCGGCCTCGCCCCCGAGCGCATTCCCGCTTCGGCCTGACCGCCGGGCCTCCCCGTCGTCAGGTGGGGGGTCGTGCGGGGTGTGGGTTGAGGGGGAGCTCGGCGCCCATGACGGCGTACGGTTCGCCGCCGCCGGGGAAGCGGTAGCCGGTGAGCAGGTCGGTGAAGCCGAGCGACCGGTACAGGCGGCGGGCGCGGGTCTCCGCGTCCTGCGTGGACAGCAGGACCGAGCGCTCCTCGCGCTCCGCGCACAGCCCGGTGATCAGTGAGCGGCCGAGCCCGGCGCCCTGATGGTCGGGATGCACGTGCAGCTCACCCACCTCGAACGGGGCGGCGAGCCACCCGTCGGCGAGCCGCTCGCCGTACTCGACGCGTAGCGCCGACTGGACGACGTCGTGCCACCACTGTCCCAGACGGCCGGTGAAGCCGTACCCGAAGCCCACCAGGTGGTCGCCGCGGGTGGCGATCAGCGCGCGGAACGCGGGATAGCCGGTGTGCAGCTCCATGATCGACCGGCGGCCGGGCAGCTGGCTGCGCGGCGGGTTCATGGCGGCCGCGTACACCAGGATCGCCGGGTCCAGCAGGCGTTTGAACGCGGCGGCGGTGAGCACGGTCAGCACGGCCGGTGACCCGGTGTTCCGCTGGGACTCCACGTCGCGAGCCTAGTGCCCGAACCCTTCCCCCCACCCCCGGTGAGCGTCAGCCCAGTGCGTCGTCGAGGGACTCGGGGGAGCGGGCGATGTAGGCGCGGCCGTCGTCGGTGAGGACGATGGGGCGCTCGATCAGGACGGGGTGCTCGACCATCAGCGCGATCCAGGCGTCCCGGTCGTGCTCGAGACCGGCCAGGCCGAGCTCCTTGGCGATCGGCTCCCCGGTGCGGGCGACCTCCCATGGCTCGAGGTCCAGGCGTCGCAGCACGTCGTCCAGCTCGGCGGCGGTGGGGGGCTCGTCGAGGTAGCGGCGCTCGGTGTGCTCGCGGCCAGTCCCGTCCAGCGCCTTCTTAGCCGCACGTGACTTCGAGCAACGGGGGTTATGCCAGATCTCCACGCCGTTGAGCATACGACCCCCGCCCTCCCTGGGGTTGGCGACCCGGCCGCCTGCCCTCGGTCCGCGGGGACCGGTACCGACTCGCCAGGGGGCATTGCTTACCGGGTGGCTTCGCGAACCTCGCAAACCGGGACGAGATTTCGCCACGCCGTAAGCGACCCCGAGGCGTTGCTTCAGGAGCCGATGTCGGCGGGTGTGCCTTCGGTGATCCGGAGCAGCTCGTCGAACGTCGTGGGGAAGACCGTGTGCGGGTGACCGCCGGCCGCCCAAACGACGTCGTACTCCGCCAGCCAGGTGTCGACGAGCGTACGCACCGGCGCCGGGTGGCCGACGGGCGCGACTCCGCCGATCGGCTGCCCGGTGGCGGCCCGGACGAACTCCGGGTCGGCACGCCGGACCTTCGACACCCCGATGAGCGCGGCCACCTTGCCGGTGTCGACCCGATGCGCGCCGCTGGTGAGGACGAGCAGGGACTCACCGTCCGCGGAGAAGATCAAGCTGTTCGCGATCGCCCCGACCTCACACCCAAGCTGCGCCGCCGCCGTCGCAGCCGTCGGAGCGGGATCAGTCAACTCACGAATCTCTCCCGCCGCGCCA
>WHSL01000157.1 GCA_009380095.1 Streptosporangiales bacterium
CCCTGCGACGCCGACAGGTGTAGGTCGGCGCCCGCCACCAGGGCGTCCTTCGCTTCGTGGGAGAGGTGGCCGTGGAGTTGTACGGTCTCCTGGAGTCCGCGCCGGGTCACCTCGGCCTCGATCGCCGGGGCTTCCGGGCCGCGGCCGACGAGGTGCAGGATCAGGCCGGGATGCCGTTCGCGCAGCTCGACTGCCAGCGCGACGAGCCGCTCGACCCGCTTGTGCGCGACGAGCCGCCCCACGCACACCAACGCGGGTGTCCCGTCGGTGGCAGCGCCATTGGCGCCCCTATCGGTGACGCTATCGGTGACGCTATCGGCCGCACCATCGGTCGCGCTATCGGCACCCCTATTGGCCGCGCCATCGGCCGCGGCATCGGTCGCGTTATCGGCCGCGTTATCGGTCGCGTCGCCGGCCGCTGCGGTCACCGCGTTGGGGACGACGTGGATCGGCCCGGTCCAGTGCAGGCGTTCGCGCATCGCGGTCACCGTGGAGTGGGACACCGCGATGGACGCGTGCCTCCGGTAGGTCCACCGCGCCACCGGCCCTTCGAGCACCCGCCCCAGCGCGGCCAGCCACGGCGGGAAGTGCACCCCGAACTGCCGGTCGTGCACATGATGCACGACGCAGAACACCGGCACCCGCACCACCCACGGCGTGAAGAACGGGATGCCGTTCTGACAGTCCAGCACCGCGTCGAACCGGCGCCGCCGCAGCGCCAGCCACGCCAGTACCCGCGGATAGACGGTGAACCGGCCGCCCATCCGCACCACGTCGACCCCGTCCGCCCGTGCCCGCCGCGCCAGCCCGGCGGGACGGGAGGCGGCGAAGGTGACGCGGGCGCCGTACGCCGCCAGCCGCCGGGCGATCTGCCAGGCGTACGTCTCCGCGCCCCCCGCCTCGGGATGCTCGGGATCGCGCCAGTTCACCAGGGCGATACGGAGTCCGGCGGGCCACTCGGGGGACGGTCCGGTAGAGGGCTTCGTACTCAAAGGGGTTCCGTTACGCGATGGGGGAGGTCGGGCTGGGGCAGGGGCGGTGGCAGCACGCTCGCCATCTGACGCGGCACGGTGAGGACGCGGAGGGACGTGGCGCGTCCGGCCGCCCGCCGGGCCGCGGCGTGCTCCGCGCGCAACGTCCGCCAGATCGTGGTCAGCTCACGCAGGCAGGTGAACGAGTGGCGGCGTACCGAGAACGAGGACCCGGGGACGTCCCGCCAGATCACCGGTATCTCGTCGATGGCGGCGCCGAGGTCGCGGCAGCGGGCGAGCAGTTCCACGTCGAAGGCGAAGCCGGTGGAGCCGAGCGAGGCCGCGGCCTGCCGGGCGATGGGGCCGGCGAAGAACTTGAACCCGCACTGGGTGTCGGTCACGTCCACGATCATGCGGCGTACGATCCGCCGGAAGACCAGTGCCCCGAGCGCGCGTAACGGGTCGGAGCGCGCCTGGACCACGGACGCGGGCAGCGCGCGCGAGCCGACGACGACCTGGTGACCGGTCATCAGCAGGCCGAGCGCGGTGTCCAGGCCGGAAAGGTCGGTGGCCATGTCGGCGTCGCAGAAGCCGACGAGTGCGGCGCGGGTCGCGAGCAGGCCGGCCCGTACCGCGGCGCCCTTGCCGGGCGGCGGGCACTGGACGAGCCGTACGGGTATCGGTGAACGCCAGGCGCGGACGACGGCGGCGGTCGCGTCGGTGCTGCCGTTGTCCACGACGATGACGGCGCAGCCGAAGGGCAGGGTGCGCAGCTTCGCGCAGAGTGTCGCGAGCCCTTCGGGAAGCCGGTCCGCCTCGTTGCGGGCCGGGACGACGATCTCAAGCGTGATCGGCGGGCTCGGCGCCCCCGACGGTACGTCCCGCATGACGGCCCGTCACCGTGTCAGCGGGCGCCATAGCGATAGAGCTGCTTGTTCACCGGGTCGGGGCGCGAGGTGCCCGCGTTGACCGCGGCGACCGACGCGCCGACGGCGAGGATGACTCCGATCACGACCGCGGCAAGTGCGCGAATCACAACGATTCCTCCCTTAACACGCGGGACCGTGGCAGCAGACTAGAACCTGATATAGCCAAAGACCAGAGAATCGCCATAAAAGCCGCGCTGAAGGCTGTGCCGACCGCCCAGGCAGGAGGGCCTTTTTCGGTGTACGGAGCCGGAGTTACCAGACGGTAGGCGGTCAACTCCGGACCGTCGTGGATGCGGGTGGCTTGTCCGAGGCGGCGGTGGAACACGTTCTGCGTCTTCGGGCCGCCGGCGTCCACGATCACGTACCGGAAGCCGGCCCGGCGCAGTGGTTCCGTCAGGTCGCCGTCGCCGTCGCCGCCGAGCAGGGCTGGTATGGCTCTTGCGCGCGGGTCCTCTGCGGCCAGTCGTACGTTCCCCACCTGAACGGCGTCCTCGGCCACGACGCGGCGGGGCAGGAAGCGTGGCATCGGATCGAGCAGGGTTCTCTCCGCGCTCCACCGGTAGCGCCGGTGCGCGGACCACGGCAACGCGAGCACGGCTCCCGGCGTACGGTCCGCCGCGATCACCTCCCGGACCCGCATCCACTCCTGTGGATAATCCACCGCGCCGAGCCGCCCACCCACCCCCCACACCAACGAAGGCACCAAAACCACCGGCGCCACCACCCCGAACACCCCAAACATCCACCCGGCCCGATCCACCCCCGCCCCCGCGTCCACAGCCCTCCGCCGCGAACCCGCTCCAGCCTCATCCCCCGCCACGCCCGCCCGTGCCCCAGCCCTCTCCACACGTGCTCGGTCCGCGCTGGGGCGGGAATCAGACGGCTCCGAGCGGTGCGCGAGCGGGCGTGGTCGGATGGCCCAGGTCAGGAGGAGGCCGAAGCCGACGGCTTGCAGGAGGGCGAAGGGGGCGACGTACTGCTGAGCGTCCCGGAGCACGGCGAAGCCGGCCCATACGCCGCTGAGCGCCCGGAGCACTTCACGCCCCGGCTCCACCAGCCCCAGGCAGGCGATCCCCAGCCCAACGCCGGCCGCCAGAGCCAATCCCCCACGCGGCGTCCACCGTTCCCTACGCGACACTCCGACCTCGCCGCGCGACGCCCCACCTCCAGCGACCCACCCACCGCATTCGACGGGATGCGGTGCCCCTTCGGCAAGCCGCCTCCCATCTCTGGTGAGCCGCGCCCCCTCCCCGATGGACCGCATCTCGCACTCGGCAGAGTGCGTCGAGCCCCCGGAGAGCCGCGTTCCGCTCCTGGTGAGCAGGGCGTAGGCGATCACCGCCGTCGTGGCGAGTAGCAGGCGGAGGGTGGAGACCGCGAGGTCGCCATAGCCGCGTGGTACCGCTTCCGCGTTCCAGATCCCGCCGAGGAGGAAGAGGCTCCCCACCCCACCGAACGGGGTGTCCGCCCGCGCCGCGAACGCCGCCACCCCGGCCGGATCCACCGCCACCCCATCGGGGCGCCACAGGCTCGCCACCAACCAAGGCAATGCCAACACCCCACACGTCCCAAGGGCCACCACTCCCGCCACCGCGCGGCGAAGGCCTCCCGAGCGTGCGGGGACGGTCCTGTCTTCACGTTGGCGGACCAGGAACGGCGACCGCCGGCGATGGGGCGCGGGTGAGGGCGGGGGCGGCGGGGATGGGGGTGGGGCTCGGAGCGGGGATGGGGATGAGGATGGGGACCGCGGTGGGGTGCAGATGGCGACGCAGGCGACGGTGAGGGCGGTGACGATCATGGGGGTGAAGCCGCCGATCGCCGCCGGGATCAGTGCGCGGACCAGGGCTGCGACGCCACCGCGCCGATGCAGCCGGGCCGCGGCCCGTACCGCCCAGGGCAGGCCCGCATACCCCAGCAGAAACGCCCACTGCCCGATCAGCAACCGCTCGGCCACGAACGGGTTCCACGCGTAGAACGCCCCCGCCGCCAGCCGGGCGCCCAGGACGGGCGTGGGGACGAGGGCGGCGGCCCCGGCACAGGCGAGTACGAAGATCCCTAGGAGCAGGGCCTTCTGCACGAGGTCGGCGGGCAGGACCGTACTGAGCAGCGCGACCACGGCGTCGCTCGGCACCGCCCGGGGCAGCGTGCCGGTCAGCCCGAACGTCGTCGCGGTGATCGGCGGGTCCGGCACGAACACCATGTCGTACGCCAGCGTGAACCCGGGTGCGAGCGCCGGCCCCAGCGCCAGCATCCCCAGGACGAGCCCGAGCCCGTACGGCGCCCCGCGCCGCACGACCCCCGCCGTACGATGCGCAACCCGCCCACCGCCCACAACCACGCGCGCAGCGTACAACTCCCCCCAAACCCACCCCCGCAGAAGCCGCGCCCAGCCGGGCCGTCTCTCCACTCCCGTCCGGGCCTTCTCCTCCGGTCCCGTTCCACAAAGGGGACATTCTGGGGCGCTGATCAACGATTGCGGAGGAGAGGCGACCGCGCCACTCCGTAGAGCCACCCGAGGGGCCGGAGTGTTGGGTGGGGTGAGGTCAGAAGAAGAGGTGGGCGGCGGCGTCGCGGGTTAGGAGGAAGCCGGCGATGCCGAGGAGCCAGCCGACCGCGCTCGCCGAGTGCTTGCGCATGAACGCGCCGAGCCGCCCCAGCAAGGCCTGGACCCGCCTGCCGGCCAGCATCCGCACCGCGATCAGCAGCAGCGCGGGCACGATCATGATCACGACGTATCCGGCCAGCAACGGGAGCCACTGCGCGGCGGAGAGCCCGGCGGCGGTCATCAGCCCCAGCGCCCCCAGGTACGGCAGCATCGTCGCCGCCTCCACGGCCGTCGCCGTCATCCCCAGCGCGACCATCGCCGCGGGCCCGCCGGACAGCCGCCGGGTCAACCGCGACTCGCCCTTGCGCGCGGCCCGCTTGGAGTCGAACCGGAAGCTCACCGCGAACAGCGCCACTCCGACGACCAGCTCCACCCACCGCCCGGCATCCCCGCTGAGCATCTCCCCCGGCGGCGCCGCCAAGGCACCCACACCCGTCATCAGTACGACCCCGAGCGCGAAGTAACAGGCCGCCACCGTCCCCAGGTAGACGAGCAACCGACCGACCCCCCGCGCCCCCCGCGAGGCTCCACCTGTAACTCCCGAGCCCGCCCCGGCCGCTCCGCCGGTTTCCCCC
Organism: Streptosporangiales bacterium; assembly: GCA_009380095.1. GTDB lineage: Bacteria > Actinomycetota > Actinomycetes > Streptosporangiales > Streptosporangiaceae > WHSL01. The sequence continues at coordinate 5,081 of WHSL01000157.1, forward strand.
GAGGGCGGCGCGGGCGTCCCTCCGGGAACAGGCGGGGGCGACGCGGCCGGTGTGGCCGCGGTGGTGGTGGCGGCAGCGAATGTGGTCAGTAGGAGGAACACCGGGATGCCGAGGGTCCCGAAGCTCGTGGCGTCCACGAGTGCGAGCCCGGCCAGTGCGAGCAAGAGCGTGGCGCTCATCGGCTTCGCCTCCCATGGCACCGCGCGAAGGTCGGCGGCCCCTCGTGAAGGAGCCGGTTCGTGAAGGGGTGGGTGCTCATCCGTGGCTTCTCCCCGTGAAGAGCCGGTTCAGGTAGGAGTCGAGGAGAGATCGGGCGGTGGACGGGGTGAGGCTGCCGGGGGCGCTGAGCATGTGGACGGCGAGGCCGTCGACGTAGGCCGCGAGGGCGATCGCCTCGCGTTCGGGGTCGATGCCCGGCGCCACCTCGCCGTCCCGCTCGGCCTGCCGGAGCGCGGCGGCGGTCAGCCGCCGGATCTCCAGGGTGCCCTCGATGTGAGGTCGCGCGAGGCGGGGGTTGACCGAGGCTCGGGCCATGTAGGCCAGCAGCATGCGTCCCTCCCGTACGCGCTCCTCGTCCAGCGGCAGCAGCACGGCGAGCCCGCGTGCCAGCCCTTCCCGTACGGAGTCGGCCGGACCGACGGCGGCGAGCCGCTCCAGGGTGCGCGAGTACAGGTGGTCGAAGGCGAACTCGAGCAGGTCGTCCTTGGAGCGGAAGTACCGCTGGATGAGCCCCACGGAGGTGCCGGCCTCCGCCGCGACCCGGGGCAGGCTGGCCGCGTCGAGGCCCCCCTCGGCGACGACGCGCAGCAACGCTTCGGCGACCTGCCGCCGCCGAAGACCATGGTTCGCGACCCTGGGCACCCGATAAAAATACGATCATATTTTTATCCTCGCAACCACAGCAACCGCAGGGCGGGGTGAAAGGGCACCGCTGCAACTGAGCGGGCGCCATGCGGGTCGGCGCGGCAGGGCCGGCGCGGCGGAGGCGGGAGGGCATCGGCCCCGGGGCGGAGGGGCCGGGGATGGGGCCCGGGGCCTCGGGGCCCGAGGGCCGGGGCCGGGGCCGGGGCCTGGCCCTGGGAGCCGGAGGCTCGAGGGCCGGGGTGCCGGGGCGGGGCTGGGCGGAGGTGGAGTCAGGCGGGGCCGAGGGTGAGGCGGAGGAAGCGGGGGCGGTAGCGGCTTACGTCGAGGTGGACGCTCTCCCCGCCGGTGACGAGGTCGGCGTCGTTGAGGTCGTGGCTGAGCAGCAGCCCCGGCCCGCCCGCCGAACGGTGCACGTGCGGGTTGTAGGCGACGATCGAGCCGGTGGCCCCGCCCCGTACGGCCTGCGGCGGCCGGTACGCCGGAGACGGCCCGTGCCACGGACCGAGCGGATGACACCCCCAGTACGTGACGATCCGGTCCAGCCCGAACAGCCCCGACGTGTCCATGGTGAACAGCACGTACGTCTCCCCCTGCCGCGCCACGGTGAACCCGTGCGCCGCCCCGGACCGCCCGGGTGCCAGCGGCAGCGTCGGTGCCGCCTCGGTGGTGTCGGGGTTCCACCCGGCCCCGTCCCAGTACCGCCACGCGCCGGGCTCGCCCAGGGCCCCGGACGGCACCCGCGCCGTGTAGCCGGCGAGCCCGGCCCGACGCGCGTCGCCGGCCCCGCCGTAGACGTACGTGAAGCCGTCCTTCACGAGCGCGTCGTACCCGTAGAAGACCTGGCCGGCCCGCGGCCCGCCGGTGGTCGGCAGCGGCTCGATGGACCGCGGCTGGGTGAGGTCGTCGAGCGCGAAGGTGAGTACGAGGCTGCGGATCGTCGTCCCCCACGCCCCGTTCACCCGGTCCTCGTCGTCCTTGAGGAACGCGAACAGCCGCAGCACCTGCCGGCGTGACCCGGGCGACTCGGGCTCCACCACCGCCGCCGCGGGCTCGTACCGCCGGTTGGCCCCCGGGTCGGCGATCCACGAACGCGGCTGCCCGTCGTACTGGCTGCCCCGGATGGTCGTGGTCAGCCGCCCCTCGGGGAGCTGCACCACGGCGGAGTTGCGGATCAGCCGGGTCGAGGTGCCGGGCTGGGTGAGCGGCGTCCGCCACGGCCTGCGGTGCACCGCGTCCGGCGGCTGGACCCGGCCGAGGAAGGTGTCCGCGAAGATCCACAGCGTGCGGCCGCCGGGCAGCCGCGCCGACCAGGTACCGTCCCCGCCGGTCCAGTCGTCGAGCCGTTCGTTGTCGTCCCCGTACGCCTCGAAGCGCCCGGTCAGCGCCCGGTCCGGGCGGACCCCGGTGACCTGGAGCGGGGGGCAGCCGGGCTGTTCCCGGGCCGCCTCCGAGCGGTCCCCGGTGAGCGCGACCCCGAGGAACGCGAGCTCGGCGAGGACGAGCAGGGCGGTGAGCACGACGGCCAGGGCTCGGTGGAAAAACCTGCGCACAGGGACCTCCCGGCCGGAGCGCCACCGGAACGGAGCGGACGCCACGACGATAGACCGGCTCTTGCCACCCGAGCGGAACACGTTCTAGTTTTCCCGAATGCGGCAGGCGGCGGGCCAGGACTCCCCGGCTCGTCCGGCCACGCCCGCCGGACGCGGCCCCGGCCCCGCATCGCTGCGGCGATACCGGCTACCGCTGGCCGCGCTCGCGATCATCGCCGCCGGATTATGCGTCAAGGCGGTCATCCTCGACTCCGCGTTCTTCCGGCAGGACGACTTCGAGTACGTCGCCCGCGCGATGGAGGCGGACCTCGATTTCGACTACCTGATGCGCGTGCACTCCGGCCACCTGATGCCCATCGGCTTCTCACTGGCCTGGGCGCTCACCCACCTCGACCCGTACAACTGGGGCCTGTACGGCGCCGTCACCCTCGCCCTGCACGCCGCCGCCGGGCTGGCCCTGTTCCGCCTGCTGCGGCTGCTCTTCGGCGACCGGCCGGCGATCCTCGCCCCGCTCGCCGTGTACGCGCTCTCCCCCATGACGGTCGCCTCCACCGCCTGGTGGGCGGCCGCGCTGAACTCCCTGCCGCTGCAGATCGCGCTGCCCATGGCGGCCGCCTCGCACGTGCTCTACCTGCGGGACGGCCGATTCCGGCACGTCTGGGCCGCCGCCGCCTGGACCGCCGTCGGCGTGTTCGCGTTCCTGAAGGCGGCGGTCATCCCGCTGCTGCTGTTCCTGCTCACCTGGCTCTACCTCACCCACTCGACCCGGGGGATCGCGTTCGTCTCGGCCGTCCGCGACCACGCCCGGGCCTGGCTGGTCCACCTGGGCGTGCTGGCCGCGTTCGGCGCCGCCTACCTGGCCCGGCTGTCCACCTCGGACGTGACGCCGCGCCCCCCGGACTGGGGCGAGGCGGCCCGCTGGGTCCGCGACATGCTCACCGAGACGTTCGCGAGCACCGCGGCCGGAGGGCCGGGGCGGTGGCACCCGCTGGGCGCCTCCGACTACGCCGTGGTGGACCCGCCCGCGCAGCTGCTCTGGGCGTCCTGGGCCGTACTGGCCGCGCTCGTCGTGGTGAGCCTGCTCTACCGGCGCGGCGCCTGGACGGCCTGGACGATCCTGCTCACGTACGTGGTCCTCGCCGATCTGGTCCCGGTCCTCGCCGGGCGGATCGGCGCGCACGCCTCCGCCTGGTCGCTCGGCCAGGAGAGCCGGTACGTTGCCGACGCCGCCCCGGTGCTCGCGCTCTGCGTGGCGCTCGCGCTGCTCCCGCTGCGCGACGAGCCGCACCCGTACCGGCGGCCGCTCCCGGCCGGCACCGCCGCGCCGGTGCTCGGCGGCCTCGTCCTCGGGGCGTTCGGGGCGCATGCGCTGTGGTCCTCGATGAGCTACGCGGAGACGGTGGACGCGCGGCCGGTCCGTACGTACTTCGAGAACGCGCGGGCCTCGCTGCGGCAGCTGCCGCCCGGGGCGGAGGTACTGGACACGGCGCTGCCGCCGGACGTGCAGTGGTGGATCTTCAAGGACTACAGCCGTACCGGGCACGTGCTGAACCCGCTGGCCCCGGAGCGGCTGCGCGGGGCCGTGCTGCGCCCCGGCCCGGCCGAGCGGCCGATGATCTTCGACGGGAAGGGCCGGCTGCGCCCCGCGGGGGTGTGGGGCCCGACCGCCGTCCCGCCGCCGCCCGGCTGCTGGCCCGCCACCGGTGACCTGGTGACCGTGCCGCTGCCGCAGGCCACCGCGGGCCGCGGCCGCCCGTACGCCGTGGAGATCAACTATCTGGCGCCGCGCGACGTGCTCGGCCGGGTCCGGCACGGCGGTGCGCCGGTGGACGTCACCTTCCGGCAGGGCCTCAACGTGGTGACCGTGCCGCTGCGCGGCGGCGGCGCGGACGTGCAGGTGACGCTCACCGACCCGAACGCCAAGGTCTGCGTCACCAAGGTCAAGGCCGGGCTCCCGGTCCCCCGACGCTGAGGAGCACGGTGAGACACAGACAGGTGCGGGAGGTCACCGTGCTGGCCGGCGCGCTCGCGGCGAGCCTGACCCTGCTCGCCGTCGCGGTGGGCTGCTACGCCACCGGCGGGGAGGACGGCACCGCCGCACCGCCCGCACGTCCCCCGGCGACGCTCGGCCCGGCGGAGCGCGAGGACCCGCGCCGGCCGTGCACCCCCACCCGTGCCGTGCTCACCCCCGACCGCCGCGTCACCGAGGCGTTCCGTGCGTACGCCCGGGCGCGTCGGTGGTGGAGCCGCGCTCGGACGAGGACGACGCCCCGCTGGTGGTGCGCAACGTCGGCATCGTCAAGGCGGGACGCGGCAACGGCACCACGGTCCGCACCTCGGTGGCCACCATCGACCTGCACAAACTCGAGCGAGCGCGATGATCGACGGGGTGGCGCACGGCTACAACGTGGTCCGGGTGGGTGGGACGTACGTCCTGTTCAGCACCGACCCGACCGTCTACGGCGGCGGCGTCAGCCGCATCGTCACCTACTGGGGTGCTCCCCGGCCGGCCCTTGGCGTGGCCCCTATCTCGCGTATCGGCCACCCGAAGTCGGCGTGGGCACCCGGATCGCGTTCAACCCGCACGTGCATCCACAGTTCCGGAACCGCGCGGGGACGCTCGTCTCCTACGACGTGAACAACTGGAACAACGCCCCCGCGAGCCACCGCGACCTGGACACGAACCGCCCCAAGTTCCTCCGCGCCAGGTTCGTGCCGGTGCGCTGAGCCGCGCCCGGCGGGCCCGCGCCCGAGGGCAACCGGCTGCCACGTCTCCGTACGGTTGTCACGCTTCGTGCCCGGATGTGGCCGCCAGGGCCATTCGGCCCTGGTGTCCCGGACAGCGCCGTGCGACCGTTTGGCTCCGCGAAATGGAGGGGGTGCGGTGAGGTCGCGACTTCCCAGGGGGCGCTTTCCCGGGCTGATCGCCGTGGCCGCGGCGGGGGTGCTCGCCGTGACGGTGCTCGCTGGTTACCCGGTGCGATCAAGCCTGCCCGAGGCGGACGCCCGCCCGGCGGGCCAGGAGACCCGGCCGCCGGCACGCATCGACCGTCCGCGGATCATGATCCTCGGCGACTCGCTGACCCAGGGCAGCAGCGGGGACGTGACCTGGCGTCACGATCTCTGGCGGCACCTGCGCGGCAGCGACGCCGACCTCGTGGGCCCGCACACCGGCCTGTACGACAATGTGACCGGGCGTGACGGGTCCCCCGCGTACGCGGCGCCGGACTTCGACCGGGCGCACCTCGCCGGCTGGGACGCCGGGCTCATCGGCCAGGTCAACCAGGTGGGCCGGCACGTGGTCCGGTACCGCCCGCACTACCTGCTGGTCCTCGGCGGCCGCGACGACCTGATCCGCGGCGTGGGGCACCGGGCCGTGCTGGAACGCCTCCGCGACCTGGTGATCGCCGCCCGGGTGGCCCGCGCCGACCTGCGGTTCGTGCTCGGCCGGCTGCCCAGGTCGCTGCTGAACGGGCAGGCGCGCGGCACGGTCACCGAGATCGCGAGCTTCAACGCCGCGCTGCCCGCGCTCGCCGCCGAACTGTCCGTACCGGAGTCGCCGGTGACCGTGGCGCGCGCCGACCGGGGCTTCTCCCCCACCGCCGACACCTGGGACGGCGCGCACGCCAACCGGCGCGGCGAGATGAAGATCGCGGCAAGCTTCGCGGACGCGCTCGCGGACGGCTACGCGCTCGGCCGCCCGTACCCACGCCCGCTGCGGAAGGTCGAGCTCGGGCCGCGGCGCGCACCGGTGCCCGCGGCCCGGCCCCTCCCCGGCGGTACCGCGCTGCGCTGGGCGGCCGTTCCGGGGGCGACCGGGTACTGGGTGTGGATGCGCGCGCCCGGCGGCGACCTGGTCCGGCTGAACGGCCCGGTCGTGTTCGACCACACCGAGGTCACCGGCATCGCCGGCGGCGTGACCTACGAGTTCCGGATCCAGCCGGTCAAGGGGCAGGACTCCGGAGCGCGCTCCGCGGGCGTGACGGTCCGTACCGCACCCGTCCCGGCGGCCCGCTCCCTGCCGGAGGCGGAATTTGGTGATCTTGGGGTCAGGTGCCGGGCTCGGGGTCTCGGGGGAGGCCGAGCATGCGCTCGCCGATGATGTTGAGCTGCACCTCGGTGGTGCCGCCGTAGATCGTCATGGACCGGCTGAACAGCATGAACCGCGCCCACATGCCCGACGGGCCGGACATGTCCTCGATCGCCGCGTCGTCGCCCTGGGCGGCCCAGATGTAGTCCGCGACCTCCTGGTTGAACTTCACGCCGAGCAGCTTGCGCACGCTCGCCTCCGCGCCCGGCTGGGTGCCGGAGATCTGCTTGAGCGTCGTACGGAGCCCGAGCAGGTCGATGCACTGCCCCTCGGCCACCAGACGGCCCACCTCGCCGCGGGTCACCGCGTCCAAATCATTAATCACCGCGTCCGGCTCGCCGCCCGCGCGGGCGAAGAAGTCGAGCAGCTCCTTGGTGCCCGCGCCGAGCCCGCCGCCGCCGGACAGCGACACCCGCTCGTTGCTCAGCGTGTTGCGCGCCACCTGCCAGCCCCGGCCGGGCTCGCCGACCACGCAGTCGTCCGGTACGAACACGTCGTCCAGGAACACCTCGTTGAACATCGCGTCACCGGTCAGCTCGCGCAGCGGCCGTACGTCGACCCCCGGCGCCTTCATGTCCACGAGGAAGTACGTGATGCCGTCGTGCTTCTTGGCCGCCTGTGAGTCGGTCCGCGCCACGCAGATGCCCCACTGCGCCTGACGCGCCAGCGAGGTCCAGATCTTCTGCCCGGTGAGCCGGTAGCCGCCGGTGTCCCGCTCCGCCTTCATCGACAGCGAGGCCAGGTCGGAGCCCGCGCCGGGCTCGCTGAACAGCTGGCACCAGGTCATCTCGCCGCGCAGGGTGGGCCGCAGGAACCGCTCCTGCTGCTCCGCCGTGCCGTAGTTGACCAGCGAGGGCACCACCCACGCGCCGATCCCCAGGTTGGGGCCGCGGACCTTGGCGGCGCGCAGCTCCTCGTGGATGATCACCTGCTCCAGCGGGCTGGCGCCGCGGCCCCACGGCCTCGGCAGGTGCGGCTGCACCCACCCCTCGTCGCCCATCCGGGCGAACCGCTCGTCCTTGTCGGTGACGGCGGCGAGCTCGGCGACCTCGGCGCGGATGCGCTCGCGCAGCGGCCGGGTGTCCTCGTCCAGCTCCACCTCGACCGGGCGCCGTACGCCGGACAGCGCCATCGAGCCCACCGACTCCGCCCACTGCGCGGACGGGCCGAGCAGCGTACGGAGCGTGGAGGCGCGGCGCAGGTAGAGGTGCGCGTCGTGCTCCCAGGTGAAGCCGATCCCGCCGTGCACCTGGATGCAGTCGCGGGCACAGCGCAGCCCGGCGTCCCCGGCGACGAGCGCGGCGATGGCGGCGGCGAAGCCGGTCTCCTCGGAGCGCTCGTCGGCGGCGTTCGCGGCGTCCCAGACGGCGGCACGGGCCTGCTCGAGCTCGATGAGCATGGCCGCGCACTTGTGCTTGATGCCCTGGAACTGGCCGATGGGGCGGCCGAACTGCTCGCGCACCTTGGCGTAGTCGGCGGCGGTGGTCACGCACCAGCCGGCGATCCCGGC
>WHSL01000011.1 GCA_009380095.1 Streptosporangiales bacterium
CCCGGGCGGCCTTCACCGGCTCCGTCCAGCGCGGCCCGGCGCCACTTAACCGGCCTTGACCGGGCGCGGCCCCCGTCACCTCGAGTAGCGCCCCGGCGTCGCCCTTCGATGGGCGTCGCCGGCGATCGCGTGAGCGGTCAGGAGGGGCCGGTTGCGATCGGGCGAGTCGGGTCGGTGATCCAGTCCGACCAGGAGCCCACGTAGAGGGCCGCGTCCACGCCGGCGACCGCCAGCGCCAGCACCTCGTGGGCCGCGGTCACGCCGGAGCCGCAGTACGCGCCGGTCGGCCGGTCCGGGGCGATCCCCAGGCCGGTGAACGTGGTCCGCAGCCGATCCGGCGGGAGCAGCCGTCCGTCCGGGCCGAGCAGGTCGGTGGTGGGGGCGCTGACCGCACCCGGGATGTGCCCGGCGACCGGATCGACCGGTTCGTTCTCACCGCGGTAGCGCTCGCCGGAGCGGGCGTCCAGCAGTACCCCTTCGGCCGCCAGCCGCGCGGCACCGTCCGCGTCGAGCAGCGGCATGCCGCCCGGACGGGCCGTGCAGTCGCCGGGTACGGGACGTGGCTCGTCCGTGCTCACCGGGCGTCCGGCGGCCGCCCAGGCGCGGAACCCGCCGTCCAGGACCCGTACGTCCGGGTGCCGGAAGTAGCGCAGCAACCACCAGGCGCGCGCGGCGGCCGTACCCGCGGCCTCGTCGTAGCAGACCACCGGTGCGTCCTCCCGGACCCCGGCGGCCCGCATCGCCCGCTCGAAGTCCTCGGCCAGAGGCATCGGATGCCGCCCCGCCGCCCCGCCGGGCCGGGACGCGTCGACCGGCTCGCCGGGACCGTGGGGGCCGGCGAGGTCGTGGTCGAGGTCCACGTACACGGCTTCGGGCAGGTGGCCCTCGCGGTAGGCGGACAGCCCGGGCGGCCCGCCGAGGCTCCACCGTACGTCGAGCAGTACGGGCGGATTCGGCCCGGCCAGGTCGGCCGCGAGCGTGTCGACGTCGATCAGCGGTGAACGCGCATCAGCAGGCACCCAGCCACTATCCCATCCGCCGCCCCACATCCGCCTCGGCACACCCCCAGCCCGGCGCACCGCCGCCCACCCGAACGACCGCGACACGGGCGGGGGGTCTCCTCCGTAACGGTGGTTCTCCTCCGCAACCGTCGCTCGGGCGCCCGGAATGTGGCCTTTGTGGAACGGGACCGGAGGAGAACCAAACTCCAGTCCCACCCGGCAACTCGCGAACCCGCCTCTCCCCGCCCCAGCACACGGGGTCGGTCACGCCAGGCTCAATCGCGCGCGGTCACCAGCAACGGAACCAGCTGCTCTTCGCGGACGAGCGAGCCGTGCATCCCCACCAGCGCCGACTCCGGCTTCTCCCGGCCCGGCGCGACAAGCCCCGTACGCCCCCACGGCACCGCCACCACATCCCCGATGCGGGCGCGCAGCTCGTCGCGGACGTCGCCGAACCAGCCCGCCGTGATCGCCTCGTCGCGAGACCGTACCCAGGCCCGGCCGGACAGCGCCTCCCGCCACGCGGCGAGCACATCGGCCGCCGCGCCCTTGTACGCGTACACGTGCCGGGCCCGCGGCTCGCCGCCGAGCAGCCGTACGCCGTGCGTGAAGTCCGGGTCGGCGTCGACCGCCACCCGGTCGGTCACGTCGACCATGCCGTGGTCGGCGGTGACGTACAGCCGGGCGCCCGCGGGCAGCCGCGCCGCGAGCCGCTCGGCCAGCAGGTCGACGTACTCCAGGTGCAGCGCCCAGTCCTCCGACCCGCAGCCCTGGCGGTGCCCGGTGGCGTCCAGGTCGGAGTGGTAGACCTGCACGTACGTGCGCGGCGCGGCACGGAGCGCGGCCGCCGCCCGGGCGGTCAGCGCGCCGAGGCTGTCGGCGGCGACGTAGCCGGCGCCGCGTGCGCTCGCCACGCTCAGGCCGCTGCCGTCGTACGCGCCGGCGGCCACGTACGACGGAGCCACGCCCGCGGCGGCGGCGCGCTGGAAGACGGTCGGGGTGGACTGCCACGTCTTCGGGTCGACCCGCCGGTCCCAGCGCAGGCAGTTCAGCAGCCGGCGGGTGCCGGGCACCGCGACCTGGTACCCGAGCATGCCGTGGCCGCCCGGTGGGACGGCGGTGCCGAGGGAGGTCAGGCTGGTGGCGGTGGTGGCCGGGAAGCCCGCGGTGAGCGGCCGGCCGCCGGGCATCAGCGAGGTCAGGAACGGGGCGTGTTCCGGATGGGCACGCAGCAGCTCCCAGCCCAGGCCGTCGATGACCAGCAGGCAGGTACGCTCGGCGGGCGGCAGCGCCAGCGGATTGGCAAGCCCCGGCACGCCCAGCGCGGCCAGCAACGAAGCCGAGAGATCGGCCAGCGACGCCTCACCGTACCGAGGCGGTTCCGGCGGGATCCCCTCCTCAGGGGGCGGGGATGTCCCGGGGTGGCGGCGGCCGGGGCCCGGTGGAGGGCTCACGAGCGGCCCGGTCAGGTGGTGTGCTCGGTGGTGGCCTCGGACAGGGCCTGGGCGAAGCGGAGCAGGTCCCGCACCGCGTCCTCCCCGTCGGCGGCGGCGCTGACCCGCACCGAGACGTCGTCGGCGGTCACGCTGCCGGTATACCCGTGGTCGGCCTCGCACGACTCGTCGCCGCAGGTCGCCGGCTCGATGTCGATGTGCGCGACGGCACCCCAGCCGATCGTGAGCACGACCTCCGACGGCGGCGCGCCGCGCCGGTAGTTCTGCGGGTCGGGCACCACACGGCTGACCGCGACCGAGTGGATGCGGCTCAGCGCGACCGCCTGGCAGGTGGTCGACGCGTACGCCTGGCCGCCGGACTCGGCCGGGGGGTGCTCGTCGGTGTGGCAGTCGATCAGGCGCGTCGGGGTGAGCACCATGGCGGTGAGGTGCCGGCGCACCTCCATCGCCGGATCGAAAGTGGCCTCGTGATGCACCACGTACGACAGCGCGGGCTCGGCGCCCAAGGTCGACGCCACGGCGTCGGCGACGAGATCGGGGTAGTAGCCGCTGCGCTCGATGGCGCTGCGCCACCCCGGGGACGTCGCTCGGGTTTCCCTCATGAGTCCATCCTGCCGTGTGCCGGGGACGGTTTTCACCTCGGGCACCCCGCCGTCCACATCGGATTCACACCCGCACGCTGGGTACTTGATCGGATATGACACATCCACCGATGCCCGAACCCGGCCACCCGATTCCGACGCCCGACCCGCCGGGACCCGGCCCAGGTCCAGGACCAGGTCCAGGACCAGGCCCGGGACCAGGCCCCGGGCCGATGCCACCGGATCCCGTTCCGCCCGGCCCGGTCCCCAATCCACCGCATCCCGAGCCGCCCGGCCCAGGCCCAGGACCCGGTCCACTGCCACCGGACCCGGAGCCCCAGCCCGAGCCCACCGGCGGCCCCGACCCCGACCTCGACCCGGCCTGAAGCGGGGCCAGCGAACACAAATTGGGGGAAGGATTTTTAAGCCGCGACCTGCGGTTTCTCCAACAAATTCCTTCCCCCAATTTGTGGAGGGTGGGGGGTCAGGAGGAGCGGAGGCGGCGGGGGCCGTGGTCGGGGCGGAGTCCGGCGGGGCGGGATAGGCGGAGTGCACCGCCGAGGACCGCGGTGCCTTTGGCCGCTACTGTGACCGGCTCCAGTTCCAGGGACGCCACTTCGGGGAGGTCGTCGGCGAGGCGGGAGACGCGTAGCAGCAGGTCTTCCAGGGCGGGGACGTCCACCGGGTCGGTGCCGCGGTGTCCGAACAGGAGCGGCGCGGCCCGTACGGCCCGTACCAGGCCCGCGGCGTCGACCTCGGTGAGCGGCGCCAGTCGGTAGGCCCGGTCGTCGAGCAGCTCGGCGGCCACGTCGGACAGCCCGAAGCTGACGATGGCGCCGAACGACGGGTCCTCCCCCGCGCGCACCGTCGTGGGCACCCCGGGCCCCGCCATCCGCTGCACCACCAGCCCCGCCTCGGCGCCCGGACGTTCCGCGAGCGTCGCGTACGCCATCCGCATGGTCTCGGGACCGCGCAGGTCACGGCGGATCCCGCTGCCGTCGAGCCGCCTGCGCAGGCCGGGGGCGAGCGCGCGCAGCACCACGGGATACCCGAGCCGTTCGGCCGCGGCGATCGCCTCCTCGGCCGAGCCCACCGGTACGGCGGGCCACAGCTCGATGCCGTAGCAGGCGAGCAGCCGTTCGGTGTCGGCCGCCGACGGCTCGGCCCGCTCGTCGTCGGCCAGCAGCTCCTCGACGAGGCGGCGCGCCGCGCGCGAAGCCACGTCGGGCAGCGGGGGAATCTCGCCGTGCGGGCGGCGGCGCCAGGCCGCGTACCTGGTCACGTGGGCCAGCGCGCGGACCGCGTCCTCCGGCGCCGGATACGACGGTACGGAACCTTGCGCGGCGGCACCCTCCGGCCCGGCCTGCCGCAGATCCTCGGGCAGCCCTTGATACCCCAGGTACGTGGCCGCGATCGGCTTGCCGGCCGAGGCCGCGACGCGCCGTACGGCGTCCGCCACGTCCGGCGTACGGGGCGACAGCGCGGGGATGAAGACCGCCACCACCGCGTGCACCGCGTCGTCCGCCATCGCGGACTCCAGCGCGGCCGCGAACTCCTCCCCCGAGGCGTCCGGCCCCAGGTCCACCGGGTCGGCCGGGTCCAGGCCCGCGCGCAGGCAGGCGTCCTGCGCGAGCAGGCCGAGGGAGCCCGAGTTGCCCAGGATCGCGACCCGGTTCCCCTCCGGCAGCGGCTGGTACGCGAGCAACTGCGCGACGTCGAAGAGCTGCGTGATGTCGTCCACCCGGATCACGCCGGCCTGCTCGAACAGCGAACTGACCGCGTGGTCCGGCAGGCTGAGCGCCTGGGCGGCGTGCCCGATCGGCACGCCCTGCGTGCTGCCGCCGCTCTTCACCGCCACGATCGGCTTCCTGCGGGACAGCCGCCGGGCCAGCCGGGTGAACTTGCGCGGGTTGCCCAGCGACTCCAGATACTGCAGCACCACGTGCGTGTCCGGATCCTCCTCCCAGTACTGCAGCAGGTCGTTGCCGGACACGTCCGCCCGGTTGCCCGCGGAGACGAACGTCGACAGCCCCAGCCCGCGCTGCGCCACGCGCTGCAGGATCGCCCGGCCGAGCGCGCCGGACTGCGCGAAGAATCCGATCGTCCCGCGCGGCGGGAGCGTCGTGGCGAGGGAGGCGTTCAGCCGTACGGCGGGGTCGGTGTTCGCGATGCCGAGCGCGTTCGGGCCGATCACCCGCATGCCCCCGGCGTGCGCGGCCCGTACCAGCTCCTCCTGGCGGGCCCGGCCCTCGGCGCCCGCCTCGCCGAACCCGGAGGCCACCACCACGAGGCCGTGGACGCCCTTGCGGGCGCACTGGTCCACGACCTCCGGCACGCTGCCGGCCCGTACGGCGACGACGGCCAGGTCCACATCGTCGTCGATGTCCTCGACGGTCGGGTACGCGCGGACCCCGGCCACCGCCTTCGCCTCCGGGTGCACCGGGTAGACCGGGCCCTGGAAGTCGGCGGCGAGCAGATCGCGCAGCACCGTCTGGCCGATGCTGTGCGCCACCCGGCTGGCGCCGATCACCGCCACCGAGCGCGGATGCAGCAGCCGCCCGATGGACCGCGACTCCGCCCGGTGCTCGCGGGCGCGCATGACCTCCTCGGAGGTCTCGGTGGGGCTCAGGTCCAGGGTGAGGCGGATGACGCCGTCGTCGAACTTCTGCTGCGCCGTGTAGCCGGCCTCCCGGAAGACGTTGATCATCCGCCGGTTCTCCGGAAGGACGTCGGCCACGAACCGCTTCAGCCCGCGCTCACGGGCGGCCTGGGCGATGTGCTCCAGCAGGATGGAGGCCAGGCCGCGGCCCTGGTGAGAGTCCTCCACCACGAAGGCGACCTCGGCCTCGTCGCCGGGGGGCGCCTCGTCCTCCTCGGCCGAGGGGGCGTCCGCGCCGACGTCGTCACCTGGGGCCGCGGCGCGGCGTAGCCGGTCGTACCGGACGACGGCCACCAGCTCGTCGCCGATCGTCGCGACCAGCGCCACGCGGTCGTCGTGGTCGACCGTGGTGAAGCGGGCGACGTCCCGGTCCGACAGCCGCGGATACGGAGCGAAGAAGCGGTAGTAGATGGTCTCCGGCGAGAGCCGGGCGTGGAAACGCCGCAGCCGGTCGGCGTCGCCGGTGATGATCGGCCGCAGGTGGGCCGTACCGCCGTCGGTGAGGACGACGTCGGCCTCCCAGGAGTCGGGGTACGACTGCACGCCTTCGAGATTAGCCCCGATCTTCCGCGCGGGTCCGCCGACGATGCCGGCGGACCGTTCCGGATCGGTGGCGCGTGAGGCCGAGGATGCGGCGGCGGCCGTCAGTAGTGGCTGTTCATGGCGGTACGCACCTCGGCGAGCGTGGCATCGGCCACGGCCCTCGCCCGCTCGTTGCCCTCGCGCACGACCTGGCGAACGTACGCGCGGTCGTGGGCGTACATGCTCCGGCGGGCCCGGATCGGAGCCAGGTACTCGTTGACCGCCTCGGTCACGGTCCTTTTCAGCGCGGCGGCTCCGGCGGAGCCGATGTCGGCGGCGACCTGCTCCGGGGTCCGGTTCTGGCAGAGGGCCGCCAACAGCAGGAGCGAGGACACCTCCGGGCGCGTTACCGGGTCATAGGCGATGTGACGCTCGGAGTCGGTCTTGGCGCCCCTGATCAGGCGGGCGGTCTCGTCCGCGTCGGCGGCCAGGGTGATGGCGTTGCCACGGCTCTTGCTCATCTTGCCGCCGTCCGTACCGAGCAGGAGCGGCGCGCTCGACAGCAGGGTCTCGGGCTTGGGGAAACACGGTGGTGCCGGCCCCGTAGCGCTCGTTGAAGCGGCGGGCGATGGTCCGGGTGAGTTCGACGTGAGGCAGCTGGTCCTGGCCGACCGGGACCAGGGTGGCCTTGCAGAACAGGATGTCGGCGGCCTGGTGCGCCGGGCAGGTGAACATCAGGCCACTGACCGCGGACTGCCGGGAGTGCGCGATCTCGTCCTTCACGGTGGGATTGCGACGGAGCTCGGCGACCGAGACCAGGCTGAGGAAGGGCAGCAGCAGCTGGTTGAGGGCGGGTACGGCGCTGTGCGTGAAGATCGTGCTGCGCGCCGGATCCACGCCGATGGCGAGGTAGTCCAGGACCAGCTCCTCGACATGCCCGGTCAGGTCGTCCGCGATGTCGCGGTCGGCCAGGACCTGATCGTCGGCGACGAGGATGAACATCTCCACGCTCTTCCAGTACGGCGCTGCGGGCTCGCGCGTCGGACGTCCCGAGCGTGTCGGCGGAGGGGTCCGCGGTCTGAAGGATGGTGTTCACGAGGTCTCCTGGTCGGGTGGGTATCGCCGTCAGGACGGCGCGACCTCCGAAATTCAGGGACACAAAAAGGGCCGTCCGTCCGAACGGCCCGGGTTCATGCGTCAGCGTGGCCACTCCTACACGGAGCGCCACCAGCTCAGACACGGTGAAAGGTGCACGACCCCATCATAATGCGGCGCCCTCGGTGCCATCCGCCCCGGGCACGGGCCCGCGAACTCCCTAGGGCCAGGAAGTCAATCGTTACCCGCGCCCCCGTGCGGGCCTGCTACGGTCTTCAACGCCGCCGCTCCCGTCTTCCGGACCTGGTCTTCCGCCGAGGTGGTGACGTCATGACACGCGTGGTCGTGGTCGGCGATCTCATGACCGATGCGGTCGCGAGAGCCGCCTACCCACTGGCTAGGAACAGCGATACCCCGGCGAGTGTGACCATGCACGGCGGCGGTTCAGGGGCGAACATCGCCTCCTGGATGGCCGTCGAAGGCGTGGACGTCGCACTCGTCGGGCGTCGAGGTTCCGACATCAATGGCCGTACCCGTGAGATGGAGCTCATGGGTTTCGGTGTGGACGCTCGGCTGGTGATGGACCCCGAGCGGGCCACCGGCACCTGCGTCGTGATGATCACCCACAAGGGTGATCAGACGATGCTCTCCGACCCCGGCGCCAACGCCGCGCTCTCACCGGAGGATCTGCCCAAGGACATCTTCCACCAGGGCGGCCACCTCCACATGTCGGGTTACACGCTGCTCAACGAGGGGTCGCGGCTCGCCGCCAAGACCGCGCTCAGCTGGGCACGGCAGACCGGCATGTCGGCCTCGGTGGACGCGGCCTCCAGCGCCCCGATCGAGCGGGTCGGCGCGGAGCCGTTCCTCGAGTGGAGCAACGGGGTGAAGCTGCTGTTCGCCAACGCCGACCAGGCGGAGGTGCTGACCGGGCGTGACGACCCGGAGCAGGCCGCCAAGGTGCTCACGGCGTGGTATCCGCAGGTCGTCATCAAGCTCAGCACCGATGGCGCGATCTGGTACATGAACGGCCGGTCCGAGCCCGTCCATGTCCCGGCCCCGCAGGCGGACAAGCGGATCGGCGCGACCGGCGCGGGTGACGCGTTCATCGCCGGTTTCCTGCCGACCTGGCTCGACGGCAAGCCACCGGAGGAGGCGCTCGGTGCGGGCTGCCGGCTGGCGGGGCGTGCGCTCGGGGAGCTGGGGCCGCGGCCTCAGCTGTAGCGCACGTGACACTGTCCCTCCCCCGGGTCTCGGTCCGGGCCTGTTCGCCCGACGACGTCGACCTGCTGGAGCAGGTCATCCCGTCCCCCGGGCTGTCCCGGTTCCATGAGCGCCGGTTCATCGAGCAGCGCGCGGGCGCCTGCACGTACCTGATCGCGTGGATGGGGGCGCGTCCGGTCGGGCACCTGGTGCTGAAGTGGTACGGCTGTGACGACGCCAAGGTCCGCGCGCTGCTTCCCGAGGTGCCGGAGATCAACGCCCTCGGCGTGTGGCCGCCGGAGATGCGCTCCGGTGGCGTGGGCACCCTGCTGATCCGCGACGCCGAGCGGCGCACGGCGGAGCGGGGGTACGGGCGCATCGGGCTGGCCGTCGGCGTCGACAACCTGGCCGCGCAGCGCCTGTACCGGCGGCTCGGGTACGCCGACTGGGGGCACGGCACGGTCGACGGGAGCTGGCGGTACGTCTCGGACTCCGGTGACGAGGTCGTCGTCGCGGAGACCACGCATTACCTGGTCAAGCACCTCTCCCCCGATCCGTGGGAACCGATCGCCTCCTGAGAGGGTCGAATTCGTGCGACTTCGACCACGGGGGGGCTCGTTTCTCATGGACTATCTGGTTCTGCCGGCCGTGAGCGCGCTCATCGTGTTCATGGTCATCGGCATCGCCGGGCTCGTGCACGGCTTCCGCACCCGCTCCCGCTGATCGGCCGGTCAGCCCCCCGTGGTGAGAACGAGGGGCAGGACGGCCGAGGCGCCGGCGAGGCGGAGGGTGCGGGCCGCGACGGTGAGCGTCCAGCCCGTGTCGGTGCGGTCGTCGACGAGCAGGACCGGGCCGCCGAGGCTCGGCAGCCGCTCCGCCTGTGGCGCGCTTAGGGCGAAGGCGTCCCACACGGCGCGGAGACGCCGGGCGCTGTTGAAGCGCTCGCCGCCAGGCTCGCGTTGATACTCCAGGGTGCCGAGATCCTCCAGCCGCCCCAGCTCGGCGAGGCGCGCGGCGAGGGAGCCGACCAGCCGCGGCCGCGTGCGGGACGGGAGGGCGATCACGCCGACGGGCCGCTCCGCCCAGTCCCAGGCGGCGAGGACCCGTACCGCCGCGTCGACGACCTCGTCCGGCACCGGCCCGTCGGGCGCGTCGTCGGCGAGCAGCGCGCGCAGCCGGGTGCCCCACCCGACGTCGGTGACGCGGGCGATGGCCCGGCCGGGCTCGGCCGCCTCCCCCGGCGGGATCTTGCCGGAGACCGCGATCCCCAGGGTGTTCATCGCCGTCGGCCACATGCGGCGCGGCGCCAGGGTGACGCCGGGCCTGTCGAGGTGGGCGCGCGCGGCGCCGCGCGCGGTGGCGGAGACCTCCGCATCGCGGTGCTCGCCCGTGCAGTTGTCGCAGCGGCCGCACGGCTCGGCGCCGGGGTCGTCCAGCTGACGGCGGAGGAACTCCATGCGGCAGCCATCGCCGGCCGCATAGTCGAGCATGGCGGCCTGCTCCCGGCGCCGCGCGGCGGTCACCGCCGCGTAACGCTCCGCGTCGTACGCCCAGGGGCGGCCGGTGGCCTCCCAGCCGCCCTTGACCCGCCTGACGGCGCCGTCCACGTCGAGGACCTTGAGCATCATCTCCAGCCGGCTGCGGTTCAGGTCGACCAGCGGCTCCAGCCGCGCCAGCGACAGCGGCTCCCCCGCCGCGGTGAGCGCCTCCAGCGTTGCCCGCACCACGCGCTCGGGCGGGAAGGCCAGGCTCGCGAAGTACGCCCAGATGTCGCGATCCTCCGTGCCGGGGAGCAGGATCGCCTCGGCCACGTCGATGGCCCGGCCGGCGCGGCCCACCTGCTGGTAGTACGCCACCGGCGACTGCGGCGCGCCGAGGTGGACGACGAAGCCCAGGTCGGGCTTGTCGAACCCCATGCCGAGCGCGCTCGTGGCCACGACCGCCTTGAGGCGCCCGGCCAGCAGGTCGTCCTCGATGCGCTGCCGCTCCGCCGGGTCGGTGCGGCCGGAGTACGCCGCGGCGGCGAACCCCCGCTCCGTGAGGAAGTCGGCCGTCTCCTCGGCGGCGGCCACGGTCAGTGTGTAGACGATGCCGGAGCCGGGGAGCTCGCCGAGATGGTCGGCGAGCCAGGCGGCCCGCTGCGCCCCGTCGGCCGGCCGCACGACGGACAGCTTCAGGCTCTCCCGATCGAGCGACCCGCGCAGCACCAAGGTGCCGGTCTCCCCGCCCGCGCGGGCCCCGGCCACGCCGGCGCCGAGCTGTTCGGCGACGTCGCGGGTGACGCGTTCGTTGGCGGTGGCGGTGGTGGCGAGCACCGGCACGCCGGGAGGCAGCTCGGCGAGGAGGCCGCGTAGCCGCCGGTAGTCGGGCCGGAAGTCGTGTCCCCAGTCGGAGATGCAGTGCGCCTCGTCCACCACGATCAGCCCCGCGCCCGCGGCCAGCTTGGGCAGCACCCGGTCGCGGAAGTCCGGGTTGTTCAGCCGCTCCGGGCTGACCAGCAGCACGTCGACCTCACCGGCCGCCACCTCCGCGTACGTCGTCTCCCACTCCTCGAGGTTGGCCGAGTTGACCGTGCGCGCGTGGATGCCGGCGCGGGCGGCGGCCGCGATCTGGTTCCGCATCAGCGCGAGCAGCGGCGAGACGATCACCGTCGGCCCGGCCCCGCGCGCCCGCAGCAGCGCCGTGGCCACGAAGTACACCGCGGACTTGCCCCACCCGGTCCGCTGCACCACCAGGGCGCGCCGGGCGCGCGCGACCAGCGCCTCGATCGCGGCCCATTGGTCCTCGCGGAGCCGCGCCCCCTCCCCCGCGAGCGCGCGCAGGCACTCCTCCGCCCGCGCCCGCAGCGCGGCGACGTCCACGGCGGGGGAACCCCCCGTGGAGGGGGTGGACTCGGTCGACTCGGCGAACCCCGTCTGCTCGGACATGCCTCCCTTCGTACCAGCCCCGGCGCCGGCACACGCCGAGAAGCCCCACGTCCAGGAGGGAAACGATCGCTCGACCCCGGGCCGGTGACCGCGCCCGGGTTCCGTCATTCGACTCCGGCGGGGAGAGGGACCGGGTCGGGGAGGACGAGGCCCGCCGCAGGCCGGACGGGCACGGTGACCGGGGCCGGCCGGGTGGATGCGGCGGGGACGGGGGCCGGGCGCGAGGGTTCGATGATGAAGGGGAAGGAGGGGCGGCGTCTGCTCGCCTGGACGCGGCGCTGGAAGAGCATGCCGGAGGGGTAGTCGGCCCGGGAGGACGTGCGTACGTGCCGGAAGCCGTGCCGGCGGTAGTAGTCGTGCAGCGCGTGGTTGCTGGTCCAGACGTCGATGCGCAGGTAGTCGTCGCCGCGCGCCGCCGCCTCGTGGCTCACCCAGCGCAACAGGTCCCCGCCGAGCCCGCGCCAGCGCGGCGTGCGCCGCACAATCAGCCGGTGCAGGTACGTCGCCCGCGCCTCCCGCTCCTCCGGCGTCCAGAGCCAGTCGTCGGCCGCGGGCTCGACCGTGACGGTGGCGACCGGGGCGGACTCCCCCGAGGCCCTCAGCAGCCAGGTCGTCCTCCGGAGCAGCCCTTCCATGATCCGCCGGCGCCGGCCCTCCGCCGACGGCCAGGGCCGGGACCATTGGTCCGTGCCCTTCGTGCGGAGCCAGCCGGCGGTCTCGTCGATGAGGGCCTCGATCGACTCGAGGTCGCCGGGGTCGGCCTTGGCCAGACGCAGCGTCATCAAGGGTCTCCGAAAGGGCAGCAGGGTCGGGTGAGGTGGTGCCGTGCGGAGGGATGACCGGTCACGCGTACGACGCCGGCCGGGCGAGCCGGCACGGCGGGCGGCTCGGGGCGGCGCGATGCCGGACGGGCTCAGCCGGAGGGGCGGTACTCGTCCTCGCGGCCCTCCGGGGGGACGTCGCCGATGTCGTACGCCAGCCGGTTGCGGTCCGCCGCGTACACCGTGCGGGTGAGCCGGACCGCGCGCTCCGCGCTGAACGCCGTGCGGTTGAGCACCACCACCGGGACGCCGCTGCGCAGCTTGAAGAACTCGATCTCCTCCGGCTGCGGCATCCGCGCCCAGATGCGGTCGTGGTAGCCGACCTGCGCGTGGCCGAGCTCGGCGAGCACCCTGAGCGTTCCCCGGGTGATGTCATCGGGGAGCATGATCTCCGTGTCCTGCGCGATGTCCATCGGGTAGTACGAGGTCTGGATCGACCAGGGCTGACCGTCGATGAGCCGCCAGAACGTGCGCAGCACCACCGGGCTGCCCAGGTCGATGCCGAGCCGCTCGGCCACGAACTCGTTGGCCCGCTGCGTCTCCACCACGAGCCTGTCGAGATCGGGCCGGCGCCCCTGGACCGTCACCGCGGCGACGTAGGAGTCCTTGTCGGGGGCGCTCGCACCCTCCTCGCTGGAGAGCTTGACCAGCACGGGCACGAAGTCCTCACGGACGAAGGTGCCCTTGCCGTGCTGGATGTAGACGAGCCCCTGGTTGGCGAGCTCCGCCAGGGCCAGCCGGATGGTGTTGCGCGAGGCCGCGAATCGCTTCTCGAGCCGGGCTTCCTTCGGTAGCCGCACACCCGGTTTCAGGTCGCCCGACGTGATCTCCTTCCGGAGCGCGTCGGCGATCTGGCGATAGATCGGCTCGGCCACGTCGCCGCTCCCCTCACTTCGGCCAGAGGTACCAATCAGACCCACCACAGGGATAAGCCATATCTAACCACTCTCCTGTGTTTGGGAGGTATGCGTGGTTGGTATCTCTCCTATGACTGGCCTGATTAGTGACAACACTACGACCCCGATGACCCAGATGCGAGCGGAATCAACGAGAAACAACGCGGACAAGGAGGTCCCCGCCCTTCCCCACCCCACCTCTGGAGGATTCACATGATCGGCATCCTGATCGCGGTATCGGCGGCCATCTTCGGCATCGCGGTCATGCTCGTGGCCGTCGTCGCGTGGTCGATCCACCGCGAGGACAAGGCCTACACCCTCGGCGGCCGGCCGGCCCACCCCGCGTACGGCCTCGCGCGCCACCTCATGGACGTGCACGTCACCGGCGTCATCAGCGACGCGGACGGCCGGCACGAGCGGTTCACGCTGCAGGGCAACGTCCATCTGGCCGAGCACGACCAGGACAACGCGGCACGACCCCCGTACGGCCCCCGCAGCCAGGACTGACCCCGCCCGGCGGCGGCCCACGGCGGACGCGGGCACGGCGCAACTGGAACACGTTACAGTTGGGGAGAAATCGGCCAATCTCCCCGCAGCAGGCGTTTCCAAGCGCCGCGCGAGAAAGGACGCGGTCGTGACATCGAGCGCCCTTCCTCAGCCGTACAGCCCCGCATGGGTGAAGTTGCCCGAGACCTATGTCGGTCGTGTCGCCGATGCCCTCGTCGAGGCGGGCATCGGGGTCGCGGCCTGGTGGAACGATCCGAGTGACCCGCGTGACGCCACAATTCGCGTGGCACCCGGCGCGCCCGGCTCCGCGTCGAGCGGCCGCCTCGCCCTCGTCTGGGACGAGGAGACCGGCTGGCGCTACGGCGACTTCGTCGCCGGTGAGCAGGGCGTACGGACCCAGCTCGCGTGGGCCTCGTACCTGGGCACCGACGTCCTGCCCGAGCCGGCCGCGGTCGCGGCCGCGCTCCGCGGCGCACTCGACGGCACCACGCCGCCCATGACCACCCCCACGGTCTACCGCTCCCACACCGACCTCACCGACGGCCTCGACACCCGACTGGCCGCCTACACGGCCACCGTCGGCTGAGGCACGACCCGACCCCTTCCGGGGCGTCGTTCCCGAGGGACGACGCCCCGGAACTCAGTCGTCCCGTGCCGCCGGCCCAGGAGAGACGGTCGGACGCGGCCCCTCGGGAACGCTCGGCGTCGGCTCCGGAGGCAGCGTCGGCCGGCTGGGCGTCGGCTCCGGCTCCTCGCTGGGCGAGGGTGAGGAGGACGGAGTCGAGGTCGGCTCCTCGGGCTCCTCGGAGGAGCGCGGCGGCGGCGCGGCGACCGTGTCCGTCGGGCCCTTGAACCGCTCGACGGGCTTGCCCTCCATCGCCTCGGACATGAAGGACTGCCAGATCTTCGCCGGAATCTGCCCGCCGTAGACCTGGCTGTACCCCGGGATGCCGGTGATCGGCTTGTTGTCGTCGCGGAACATCGCCACCGACGCGGCGAGCTGCGGCGTGAACCCGTTGAACCAGACCGCGCGCGCCTGGTCGGTGGTGCCGGTCTTGCCCGCGGCCGGCCGCCCGCCGGGCAGCTGCGCGGAGGTGGCGGTCCCGCTCTCCACGACCTTGGTCATGGCGTACGTGGCGTTGCGCGCCACGTCCTCGTCGAACGCCCGCCGGGTCTCCACGTTCGTCTTCCGTACGGCCCCGTCCTGGTCGATGACCTGCCGGACCACGTGCGCCGTGCGGTGCGTGCCGCCCGCCGCGAAGGTCGCGAACCCGGAGGCCTGCTGCGCGGTGCTCACCGACGCGACGCCGAGCGACAGCGTCGGCGCCTCGGCGTGCGCCTTGAGCTGCCCGGCCGGGATGCCCGCCTTCTCCGCGGTGTCCACCACGTTCTCCAGGCCGGCGCGCAGGCCGAGCTGCACGTACGCCGTGTTGATGGAGCGCTGGGTGGCGGTGATCAGGTTGACGCCGCCGTAGCTGACGTTGCTGTCGTTGCGCACCGGGGTGCCGCGGAAGTACTGCGGGGAGGAGCCGTTGAGCGTCGTGTTCAGCCCGATGCCCTCCCCCAGCGCGGCGGCCAGCACGTAGGGCTTGAAGCCGGAGCCGGCCTGGGGCTTGGCGTCGAAGGCCGCGTCGTACTGGTTCTTCAGGTAGTCGCTGCCGCCGTACGCCGCGAGCACCTCGCCGGTGGCGGGGTCGATGGCGGTGAGCCCGGTGCGCACCTTGGTGGGGGTGCCGATCGGCCGCCCCTCCCGGACGGCCGCGATCGCGGCGCTCATCAGGTCACGGTCGAAGGTGGTGGTGACCTTCAGACCACCACGGTTGATCTGGTCCTCGGAGTAGCCGAGCCGCTTCAGCTCCGCCTTGGCCCGCTCCAGCAGGTAGCCGCGCTGCCCCTTGAGGGTCTGCGCGGGGCGTGGCGCGGGCGGCGAGGGGTAGCGCGCGGCGGCGAGGTCGGCCGCGCCGGCCGTGCCCTCCTGGCGCATGCCCTCCAGCACGTAGCGCCAGCGCGACTCCGCGTGCGGCCGGCGGTCCCCGTACGGCCGGTCGAAGTAGCTGGGGGTCTGGATCGCGGCGGCGAGGAAGGCGGACTCGGAGACGGTGAGCTCGCCGACGTCCTTCTGGTAGTACGCCTGGGCGGCGGCCTGCACCCCGTACGCCCCGCGGCCGAAGTAGATGGTGTTCAGATACTGCTGGAGGATCCAGTCCTTGGACTTCTCGCGCCCCACCTTGAGCGCGATCATGATCTCCTTCAGCTTCCGCGTCACCGTGCGCTGCTGCGACAGGCCGCTGTAGTAGTTGCGGACCATCTGCTGGGTGATGGTGGAGCCGCCCTGGATCTGCTTCCCGGTGATGGTGGCCCACACCGCCCGGACGGTGCCCCTCAGCGAGACGCCGGGGTCGTCGTAGAAGCTGCGGTTCTCCGCCGAGATCACGGCGGCACGGGTGTGCTCCGGAATGGCGTCGAGGGTGACCGGGGTGCGGTTCACGCCCTGCCGGGCGATCACCGACTTGCCGTCGTTGTAGTAGAAGACCGAGCCGCTGGCCTGGGCGCCCGCCTGCGCGGTGGACGGGATCGGGGTCAGCGCGTACGCCACCGCGAACGCGACGACGGCGCCGAGGACGGCCAGCCCGGCGGCCAGGCCGAGGCCCTTGAGCAGCCGGTGCCGCTTGCGCTGCCGCCGTAGCGCACCGCCCGCCGGATGCCCGGGATCACCCCGATCCGGCCCGGCCGGCCCCACGCCCGATCCGGAACCCTCGTCCCCGTTCACGTGCCCCCCTGTCGGCAATCCTCCGGAGAAACCTTCTCCTGGTTGGACGGCGGCCGCCCCCGTTTCGATGACACGTCAGCAGGGAAATCCGCAACCCGTACGAGGGTACCGGGCTCCGGTGACAGTCATCTCGAACACGGTTTCGGGTGGATCGGGGAGTCGTTACCCGTTCCGCGCCCCGTACGCGCCACAATGCTGAGCATGGCCCGTACGACGACACCACCCCCTCCCCCCGAGGACTTCGCCGAGAACATCGTCGACATCGACGTCTCCGAGGAGATGCGCGGCAGCTTCCTCGAGTACGCGTACTCGGTGATCTACCAGCGCGCCCTGCCGGACGCGCGGGACGGCCTCAAGCCGGTGCACCGCCGTATCCTCTACCAGATGAACGAGATGGGCCTGCGCCCCGACCGCGGGCACGTCAAGTGCGCGCGGGTCGTCGGCGAGGTCATGGGCAAGCTGCACCCGCACGGCGACGGCGCGATCTACGACGCCATGGTGCGGATGGCCCAGTCGTTCGCGATGCGGCTCCCGTTGATCGACGGGCACGGCAACTTCGGCTCGCTGGGCGGCGACGACGCCCCCGCTGCCATGCGGTACACCGAGGCCCGGCTGGCCCCCGCCGCGCTGGAGATGACCGGCTCCATCGACGAGGACACCGTCGAGTTCCGGCCCAACTACGACGGGCAGGAGCTGGAGCCCGAGGTCCTCCCCGCGGCGTTCCCGAACCTGCTGGTCAACGGCGCCACGGGTATCGCGGTCGGGATGGCCACCAACATGGCGCCGCACAACCTCGGCGAGGTCGTCGCCGCGGCGCGGCACCTGATCGCGCACCCCGACGCCACGCTCGACGACCTGATGCGCTTCGTGCCCGGCCCCGACCTGCCCACCGGCGGGCGCATCGTCGGCCTCGAGGGCATCCGCGAGGCGTACGAGTCGGGCCGCGGCACCTTCCGCACGCGGGCCAGCGTGAAGATCGAGAAGGTCACCCCCCGGCGCACCGGCCTCGTCGTCACCGAGCTGCCGTACAACGTGGGCCCGGAGCGGATCGCCACCCGCATCAAGGAGCTCGTGCAGGCCAAGAAGCTGCAGGGCATTGCGGACCTGAAGGACCTCACCGACCGCACCCAGGGCCTGCGGCTGGTGATCGAGCTGAAGAACGGCTTCAACCCGGAGGCGGTGCTCGCCGAGCTCTACCGGCTGACGCCGATGGAGGAGTCCTTCGGCATCAACAACGTCGCGCTCGTCGACGGCCAGCCGCGCACGCTGGGCCTGCGCGAGCTGCTCCAGGTGTACGTGGACCACCGGCTCGAGGTCGTGCGCCGGCGCAGCGCGTACCGCCGGAGGAAGCGGTCGGAGCGGCTGCACCTGGTGGACGGCCTGCTCGTCGCGCTGCTCAACATCGACGAGGTCATCCAGGTCATCCGGGAGAGCGACGACGCGGCCGCCGCCAAGCAGCGGCTGATGGCGATCTTCGACCTCTCGGAGATCCAGGCGACCTACATCCTGGACACGCCGCTGCGGCGCCTCACCAAGTACGACAAGCTCGACCTGGAGGGTGAGCGCGACAAGCTGCAGCGGGAGATCGCCGAGCTCACCGAGATCCTTGAGTCGGAGGAGCGGCTGCGCGAGGTCGTCTCGGCCGAGCTGGCCGCGCTGTCGGACACGTACGCCGACGCCCGCCGCACCGTGCTGCTGGAGAGCTCCGGTGAGTCCCGCACCGCCGCGGTGCCGCTGGAGGAGCCGGACGACCCGTGCTACGCGCTGCTGTCCTCGACCGGCCTGCTGGCCCGCACCCCGGGTGCCACGCCGCCTCCGGCGGACGGGCCGCGGGCCAAGCACGACGTGATCGTCTCGGCCGTGGCGGCCACCGCGCGCGGCGAGATCGGGCTGGTCACCAACCGCGGCCGGCTGCTCCGGCAGACGGTTCTGGAGCTTCCCGCGCTGCCGCCGAGCGCGACGTCACCGAGTCTCAAGGGCGGCGCGCCGCTGTCCGAGTTCGCCGAGCTCGAGCGCGGCGAACGGGTCGTGGCGCTGGCCACGCTGGAGACCGAGGGGCCGGGGCTGGCGCTCGGCACCCGTGACGGCGTGGTGAAGCGGGTGTCGCCCGACTACCCGCAGAACAAGGACGAGTTCGAGGTCATCGGGCTCAAGGACGACGACGAGGTGGTCGGGGCGGTTCAGCTCCGGTCGGAGGACGAGGAGCTCGTCTTCGTCACCACCGACGCGCAGCTGCTGCACTTCCCCGCCTCCGGCGTGCGGCCGCAGGGCAGGCCCGCGGGCGGCATGGCCGGCGTACGGCTCTCGGCCGGCGCGCGGGTGCTCTGGTTCGGCACCACCGATCTGGCGCGGGACAACGTCGTCGTGACCGTCGCCGGCTGCTCGACCGCGCTGCCCGGCACGGAGCTGGGCACCGCCAAGGTCGCCGACTTCGCGCTCTTCCCCGGGAAGGGGCGGGCCACCGGCGGCGTACGGTGCCACCGCCTACTCAAGGGGGAGGACGCGCTGCTGCTCGCCTGGGCCGGGCCGGCGCCGGCGCGCGCCGCCGACGCCAAGGGCACCCCCTCCGACCTGCCTCCCGCCGACGGCAAGCGGGACGGGTCGGGCGTACGCCTGGAGAAGCCTGTCGCCGTCGTCGGCGGCCCCGTCACCGGCCCGGCCGACGCCGAGCCCGACCCTGCCCCGGCCGGCGACTCCCCGCCCG
This sequence comes from Streptosporangiales bacterium, assembly GCA_009380095.1. Classification (GTDB taxonomy): domain Bacteria; phylum Actinomycetota; class Actinomycetes; order Streptosporangiales; family Streptosporangiaceae; genus WHSL01. Next base: position 19,141 of record WHSL01000011.1, read on the forward strand.
AACCTGAGTCCGCCGACGCCTAGCAGGCCAAGACCAACAAATTGGGGGAAGGATTTTGTCAGGGCGATTACAAGGTCGCCCATCAATGATCGTTTGGGCTTCAGTGTCCGGTTTTCAAACCGGACATCGTTGCCCAGACGACGCAGACGTGCGACCTTGCAATCGCCCTGGGATTTTGTAGGCGCGACCTGGGGTTTCGCCCACAAATTCCTTCCCCCGATTTGAGGATCTTTGTGGTCAGCTCTTGGTGAGGTTGGTGGCGTCGATGTCGTCTTGGCGTTTGCCGATGATGAGGCGGTTGATGAGCCAGAGGAAGATGCCGATGAGGAGCAGGACGCCGGCGCGGATGTAGACGTCGGCCTCGCGGTCGGCCAGCGGGCTGGCCAGGATCAGGCTGAACAGGGCGCCGAGCACCGGCATCCAGGTGGGGGCCCGGAAGTGGCCGTGCTCGACCGTGTCCTTGCGCAGCACCAGCACCGCGACGTTCACGATGGTGAACACGATGAGCAGCAGGAATGCGGTCGTGTCACCGAGGCCCTCGATCTCCCCGGTGGAGATCAGCCCGATGGCCAGGATGGTGACGAAGACGATCCCGGCGACCGGCGTCTGCCGACGCGGGTCGACCTTGCTGAAGATCCTCGGCAGGATCCGCTCGTTGGCCATGCCGTACGTGAGCCGCGACGCCATCATCATGTTGATCAGCGCCGAGTTGGAGACGGCGAACAGCGCGATGGCGGCGAACAGCATCGGCGGGAACGCCACCCCGCCGGCCTTGACCACCTCGAGCAGCGGCCCGCTGGAGCCCTCCAGCACCTTGTAGTCGACGAGCAGCGACGACACGACGCCGACGAGCACGTACACGGTGCCGGTGATCGCCACGCCGAGGAAGATGGCGCGCGGGAAGTTCCGCGCCGGATCCTTGGTCTCCTCGGCCATGTTGACCGAGTCCTCGAAGCCGACGAACGCAAAGAAGCCGAGCGCGGTGCTGCCCAGCAGCGCGAGCAGCAGGCCCTGCCCGTCACCGGCGTCGAACTCGGTGAGCCGGGCGGGCTCGCCGGCGCCGGTGAAGATGGCGTACGCGCCGATGCCGAGGATCACGAGCAGGCCGGTCAGCTCGATCGTGGTGAAGACGATGTTGGCCTTCACCGACTCGGAGACGCCGCGGTAGTTCAGCGCGGCCAGCGCCAGGATGAAGATGAGCGCCACCACGATCGTCGGCACGCTCGCGAACTCGGCGAAGTAGTCCCCGCCGAACGCGCGCGCCGCGGCGCTGGCCGAGGAGAGGCCGGAGCACATCACCAGGAAGGCCACGATGAACGTGAGGAACGGGACCTTGAAGGCCTTCTGCGTGTAGAGCGCGGCGCCGGCGGCGCGCGGGTACTTGCCGACGAGCTCCACGTACGACGCCGCGGTCAGCAACGCGACGACGAAGCCGATCAGGAACGGCGCCCACAGCGCGCCGCCCACCTTGCCCGCGACCTTGCCGGTGGTGGCGTAGATGCCGGTACCGAGAATGTCGCCGATCACGAACAACAGGAGCAGTTTCGGGCCGATCGCCCGCTTCAGCGGAGTCGACTCCGGCGCCGACTCCGTTGTTTCCTGGCCAGGCGCAGCCACGTTACCTCCCCGGATACCGATCAATACCGCGCGCATGGTGGCACGCTGGGTGACCACCGGCAAGCCCACAGTCAGGCCTCGTTACCGGCTCTTGATAGGGCCGAGAGTAGAGCGTGCCGATCGGTGATCTTGCGCCCCCGTTAGTATCGGCCAGCCCTAGCTGCGCGAGATCGGATACGAGGCGATGACCACGGCTGACGCGATCGACCGGCGCCTCGCACCCCTGCGGATCATGTGCGTCGGCGACTCGATGACCATCGGGGTTCCGGGCGACTATACCTGGCGCCACCGGCTCTTCCAGCACCTCCGGCGAACCGCCCCGCCGGTCGACTTCGTGGGGCCTGAGCAGGGACTATACGACCGCGACCGCAATGTCGTGGTGTCGCGCGGCTACCGCGACCCGCTCTTCCCCCGCGCCCACGCGGCCGGCTGGGGACGCGGCCTACGGCACCTGGCCGGAGAGATCGGCGAACACGTGGCCCGCCACCGCCCCACCCTGCTGCTCACCATGCTCGGCCTGATCGACCTGGGCTTCTACGCCCACGTTCAGGAAACCGAGGAACACCTCCGGCGATTCATCACCGCCGCCCGTGCCGCCGACCCGGATATCGGCCTCGTCCTGGCCGAGGTGCCACCCGCCGTACGCGCCCGCGACGACGCGTGGTTCGCCGCCGAGTGCGTGCAGTACAACGCGCGCCTGCGGGACTGCGCGGCGGAGCTGGGTACGGCCCGCTCTCCCCTGGTCACGGCCGCGCTCACGGACGCGTACGACATCGACGCCGACACCTACGACGGCACGCACCCCAACGAGAGCGGTGAGCACAAGATCGCCGCGATGTTCGCCGACGCGCTGTGCCACGGTTTGGGCATCGGGGCGCCGTACCCGGTCGTGCCCGAGATGCTGACCGTGGACGCCGACGGGATGCCGGTCCTGCCCGCGTAACGGGCCCCCCGCGGCGGACGACTACGGCGGGGACCAGTGGCCGGTGGCGAGCAGACGCTCGATCGCGGCGTAGTGCTTCTCCGGCTGCAGGCCCTGGGCGGCGAGCCAGTCGTCGTCGTAGTACGTGCCCGCGTAGCGCTCACCGCCGTCGCAGATGAGCGTGACGATGCTGCCCCGGCACCCCTCGGCGAGCATCCGCGCCACGAGGTGCCACACGCCCCAGAGATTGGTCCCGGTGGATCCCCCCGCGCGCAGCCCGGTGACGTCGTACAGGTGCCGCATCGCGGCCATGCTCGCCGCGTCGGGCACCGGGATCATCAGGTCGATCACCCCCGGCACGAAGCTGGGCTCGATCCGCGGCCGCCCGATGCCCTCGATCCGAGACGGCATACCGGTCGCGTAGTCACCGGCGCCGGTCGCCCAGCCCGGGAAGTACGCGGAGTTCTCCGGATCCACCACCGCGAGCTTGGTGGCGTGCCGGTGATAGCGGGTGTAGCGGCCGATGGTGGCGGAGGTTCCACCGGTGCCGGCGCCCACCACGATCCACTCCGGCGCGGGGAACCGCTCCATCGCCAACTGCTCGAAGATGGACTCGGCGATGTTGTTGTTCCCCCGCCAGTCCGTCGCCCGCTCGGCGTACTTGAACTGGTCCATGTAGTGCCCGCCATTGTCCGCCGCAACCCGCTCGGCCGCTGCATACATCTCGATCGGGATGTCCACGTAGTGGCAGCGGCCGCCGTACCGCTCGATCAGCTCGATCTTCTGCGGGCTCGTCTTGCGCGGCACCACGGTGACGAAGTCGAGCCCGAGCAGGCGGGCGAAGTACGCCTCGGAGACGGCGGTGGAGCCGCTGCTCGCCTCGACGATCGTGGTGCCCTCGGTGATCCACCCGTTGACCAGCCCATACAGGAACAGGGATCGCGCGAGCCGGTGCTTCAGGCTGCCCGTCGGGTGCACCGACTCGTCCTTGAGGTAGAGGTCGATGCCCCATTCCTCCGGCAGCGGGAAGACGTGCAGGTGCGTGTCGGCGGACCGGTTCGCGTCCGCCTGCACCCGCCGGATGGCCTCGTCCACCCACTGCCGCGTGGCGGGACTACATCGGTCGATCGACTCGTCGGGCATATCCCGAGGCTACAAGGACAACTCAGGTGTCGATCTTCGAGGTGTCCAGCTCGCCCACGCCCTTGACGAGGAACTCGCGGCGCGGCGCCACCACGTTGCCCATCAGCAGCTCGAAGACCTTCGTGGCCTCCTCCAGATCCTCCACGCGGATGCGGCGGAGCATGCGGTGCCGGGGGTCCATCGTGGTCTCCGCCAGCTGGTCGGCGTCCATCTCACCGAGGCCCTTGTAGCGCTGCACCGGCTCCTTCCACCGCATGCCCTTGCGCTCCAGCTCGATCAGCCGCCGCCGCAGCTCACCGTCGGTGTAGGTGTAGATGTACTTCTCCTGGCCCTTCTTCGGGTTCGTGACCTCGACGCGGTGCAGCGGCGGCACCGCGGAGAAGACACGCCCCGCCTCGACCATGGGCCGCATGTACCGGTAGAAGAGCGTGAGCAGCAACGTGCGGATGTGCGCGCCATCGACGTCGGCGTCGGCCATCAGGATGATCCGGCCGTAGCGGGCGGCCTCCAGGTCGAACGTGCGGCCCGAGCCGGCCCCCACGACCTGGATGATCGCGGCGCACTCGGCGTTCTTCAGCACGTCGCCGACGGACGCCTTCTGCACGTTGAGGATCTTGCCCCGGATCGGCAGCAGCGCCTGGAACTCGGAGTTGCGCGCCAGCTTGGCGGTGCCGAGCGCGGAGTCGCCCTCGACGATGAACAGCTCGCTGCGGTCCACGTCGTCGCTGCGGCAGTCGACGAGCTTGGCGGGGAGCGCGGAGTTCTCCAGGGCGCTCTTGCGGCGCTGGGTCTCCCGGTGCTCGCGGGCGGCCACGCGGGTCTTGGCGGCACTCACGATCTTCTCCAGCACCGCGCGCGCCTGCTGCTTGGTGCCGCGCTTGGTGCTGGCGAGGAAGTGCCGCAGCTCCCGGCCGACGACCTGGGAGACGATCCGGGTCGCGGCGGAGGTGCCGAGGATCTCCTTCGTCTGGCCCTCGAACTGCGGCTCGGGCACTCGGACCGTGACCACGGCCGTGAGGCCCTCGAGCACGTCCTCCTTGATGGCCGAGTCGGCGCCGTTCTTCACCAGCTTGGTGGCCTTGAGCTGGTCGTTGACCGTGCGCACCAGGGCGCGCTCGAAGCCGCTCACGTGCGTGCCGCCCTTGGGGGTGGCGATCACGTTGACGAACGAGCGGACCGTCGTGTCGTAGCCGGTGCCCCAGCGCATCGCCACGTCGACCTCGAGCTCCCGCTCCACCTCGGTGGGGGTCATGTGACCGGCCTCGTCGAGCACCGGGACGGTCTCGGTGAAGTGGCCGGAGCCCTGGAACCGCACCACGTCGCTGACCGCGTCGTCGGATGCCAGGTAGGCGCAGAACTCGGCGATGCCGCCGTCGAAGCGGAACTCCTCCTCCACCACCTCGGGCTCGCCCTCGGCACCGGGGCGCTCGTCCCGCACGGCGATGGTCAGGCCGGAGACCAGGAAGGCCGTCTGCCGCGCCCGCTCCAGCAGCGCCTCCCGCGAGATCGTGGCGTCGCGCAGGAAGATCTGCAGGTCCGGCCAGAACCGGATGCGGGCGCCGGTGACCCGCTTGGCGACCCGCTTGCCCTTGGTGAGGCCGGAGGCGGGCGTGAAGGCCGCTTCCGGCCCGGCGCCGGCGAAGGTGCCGGGCACGCCGCGGCGGAAGCTCATGGCGTGCGTGGCGCCGCCGCGGTCGACCTCCACGTCGAACCGCGCGGACAGCGCGTTGACCACCGAGGCGCCCACGCCGTGCAGGCCGCCGGAGGCGGTGTAGGAGCCGCCGCCGAACTTGCCGCCCGCGTGCAGCCGGGTCATCACCAGCTCCACGCCGGCCAGCCCGGACTTGGGCTCCACGTCGACCGGGATGCCGCGCCCGTTGTCCCGCACCTCGACGGAGCCGTCGGCGTGCAGCACCACCTCGATGCGCGAGCAGTGCCCGCCGAGCGCCTCGTCGACCGCGTTGTCCACGATCTCCCAGAGGCAGTGGGTGAGGCCGCGGCTGTCGGTGGACCCGACGTACATCCCCGGGCGCTTGCGCACGGCTTCGAGCCCCTCGAGCACCGAGAGGTGCCGTGCGGAGTAGTCGCCGGGGTCTTCGCCGGCCATCGCTGTCGTCAGGGCGGTCACGTCGTCGGGTCTCCCACTGGGGTGCAATTCCTGCTTCGTGCGGCAGGGTAGCCGCAACCGCCGACATTCCGATGGCCGCCACACCGTTGGATCCCGGATCATCCCGCTCCGTCCCTGTCCACCCCTGGCAAGGTGGCCCTGGTCACAGCGGCGGCCCGATTCCGCTCTGGGCGTACGCGGGCATGCTTTGGGAACGTCATGGTCGGGTTAGATGTTGTCTAACTACGTCGTCGAAAAGCGACACCGCCGAGACCCGAGGAAGGCGAAGTGACTGGAGCTCTTGCCCCTACCAAGCCGCTTACGGGCACCGACCGCTGTGACCGCTGCGGCGCGCAGGCTTACGTGCGCGTGCTGCTCTCCGCGGGTGGCGAGCTGCTGTTCTGCGCTCACCACATGCGGAAGTACGACGAGGCACTGCGCAAGGTGGCCGCTGAGATTCAAGACGAGTCGGACCGGCTGCACGAGACGCCTGCGACGGCCTCCGACGACGAACGGTAAAGCGCTGGGCACAACGCCCCGAAGCGGCGGTCACCGGCCAGGTGACCGCCGCTTCGCGCGTTGGTCAGCCTTTGACCTGGTACGAGTAATGCGCGGCGACCTCGAACCCGGCCCGCTCGTACAGCCTCAGCGCCGGCTTGTTCGCCTCGGTCACCAGCAGGTACGCCCGCTCCGCGCCACGCCTGGCACCCCACGCCCGGAGCGTGCGGAGCACCGCGGCTCCGTACCCGCGGCGGCGCTGTGACGGCTCGGTCGCCATGCAGTAGACACCGAGCCACTCCCCCTGCGGCACGCCCCGCCCCACGGCCCGCGGCGGCCCACCCGAGTCCCCGCCGACCTCGGCGTACACCGAGGGATGCCCGGTCAGGATGGTGCGCGCCCACGGCACCTGCTCCGGCCCGCCGCGGCCGTCCACGGACAGCCACGCGTCGAGCCAGTCCAGGCTCGGCCGGTCGTGCACGGTGACCGGCTCCGGGTCCGGCACGTCCGGTTCCGGCCCCGTCAGCGGCGCGGTCATGATCAGCGTCGGGTCGACCGTACGGTACCCACGCCCGGCCAGCTCCCCCGCCAGCCAGTCCGGGGCGCCGGGGCCGAGCTGGAAGCAGGACGGCAGCCCGTGGCCCGCGTAGAAGCCCTCCACCTCCGCCACGGCCGCGTCCAGCTCCCGCGGGCCGGGCCGCTCGGCCGGGCCCAGCACCTGAACCGAGTTGGCACGTTTGGTGACGCCGCCGCTGTAGCGCAGCAGCCAGTCGCCGATCCGCTCGTTCTGTGCGGCAGGCCACGCCTGCGCCACGAGCTGTTCCCAGGTCACAGCGGCCCAGCTTAGGGGGCGCGCGGGTATCCGGCCCCGTCCCGCCGCGGCGCGGCGGATACGCTGCGGGTCGTGCTCGTGCTGCTGCCGCCCTCGGAGGGCAAGGAGACCGCCGGAGACGGCCCCCCGCTGGACCTGAGCCGCCTCGGGCGGCCCCGGCTGACCAAGACCCGGGAACGCGTGCTGCGCGCCCTGGAGCGGCTCTGTGCGGGCCGTGAGACCCGCGCCCTCCACGTACTTGGCCTCTCCCCCGGCCTGGCTCCCGATCTGGCGCTGAACCGCGCGCTGCGGACCGCGCCGACGCTGCCCGCGCGCCGCCTCTACACCGGCGTGCTGTACGACGCGCTGGACCTGGGCGGGATGGACGCGGCCGCGCTGGACCGGGCCCGTGGGTCGGTGCTGATCTTCTCCGGGCTGTGGGGCGTGCTGGGCGTGGACGACGCCGTGCCGCCGTACCGGCTGTCCATGGGGGTGGCCCTGCCGCGGCTCGGCGGGCTCGCCGCGCTGTGGCGGCCCGTGCTCACGAAGCAGTTGGACGCCGAGGCCGCCGGGCGGCTGGTGCTGGACCTGCGCTCGTCCACGTACGCGGGCGCGTGGCGCCCCGCCGGGGACGCCGCGGACCGTACGGTCGCCGTACGCGTCCTCCGCGAGACCCTCGTGGACGGCGTCCCCCGCCGCTCCGTGGTCAGCCACATGGCCAAGCACACCCGCGGCGAACTGGCCGGCGCCCTGCTACGCGCCGGCACGTCCCCGGAGACCCCGGACGAGCTCGCCAAGGCCGCCGGCGAGCTGGGCTTCACCACCGAGCTCACGCCCCCACCCCGCCCCGACCGCCCCTGGACCCTCGACATCGTGATCCAAACGTGACACCCAGGGACCCCGCGGCAGGGCGCGCAGCGCCCGAGGACCCGGGGGGCCGGGGGGTCGTCCCCCCGGGACGGCAATGCGGGCGGGGGCCCCGGGAAGGTGACCGAAGGTCACCGAACAGGGTGACCCACCCCGACCGTCTCAGTCCAGGTAGTCGCGGAGCACCTGGGAGCGAGAGGGGTGCCGCAGCTTCGACATGGTCTTGGACTCGATCTGCCGGATCCGCTCCCGGGTGACCCCGTAGACCTTGCCGATCTCGTCCAGCGTCTTCGGCTGGCCGTCGGTCAGGCCGAACCGCATGGACACCACGCCCGCCTCGCGCTCCGACAGCGTGTCGAGCACCGAGTGCAGCTGCTCCTGCAGCAGCGTGAAGCTGACCGCCTCGCCGGGCTGGATGGCCTCGGAGTCCTCGATCAGGTCGCCGAACTCGCTGTCGCCGTCCTCACCCAGGGGCGTGTGCAGGGAGATCGGCTCGCGGCCGTACTTCTGCACCTCGACGACCTTCTCCGGGGACATGTCGAGCTCCTTGGCGAGCTCCTCCGGAGTCGGCTCCCGGCCGAGGTCCTGCAGCATCTGCCGCTGCACGCGGGCCAGCTTGTTGATGACCTCGACCATGTGCACCGGGATGCGGATGGTGCGGGCCTGGTCGGCCATCGCGCGGGTGATCGCCTGACGGATCCACCAGGTGGCGTACGTGGAGAACTTGTAGCCCTTGGTGTAGTCGAACTTCTCCACCGCGCGGATCAGGCCCAGGTTGCCCTCCTGGATCAGGTCCAGGAACAGCATGCCGCGGCCGGTGTAGCGCTTGGCCAGCGAGACCACGAGCCGGAGGTTCGCCTCCAGCAGGTGGTTCTTGGCGCGGCGCCCGTCCTCGGCGATCCACTCGAGCTCGTCGCGGGTGTCGAAGTCCAGCGCGTGGCCCTCGACGCCGAGCTTCTCCTCGGCGAACAGGCCGGCCTCGATGCGCTTGGCGAGCTCGACCTCCTGCTCCGCGTTGAGCAGCGGGACCTTGCCGATCTGCTTCAGGTAGTCCTTGACCGAGTCGGCGGTGGCGCCGGCCGCGACGACCTGCGCGGCGGGCGCGTCGTCGTCATCGTCGCCGAGGACGAAGGTCTCGTCCTCGCCCTCGCCCTTCTTCTTGACCGCGGGCGAGGCGGACGGGCCCACCACGGTGGTCTCGTCCTTGGCGGGGACGGCCTCCGCCTCGTCGTCCTCGGTCTCCTCCGCGTCGGCGGAGTCGTCCGGGCGCTCGGAGGCGGCGGGAGTGTCGTCCGTGACGTCGTCGCCGGCGCCGGCGCCGGCGCCGGCGTCGGCGTCGAGCTCCAGGTCGTCGCCCACCAGCTCGATGTCGTCGCCATCGAGCTCGAGGTCGTCGCCCTCCAGCTCCTCCTCAGCGCCGTCCGCTGGCTTGGCCTTGGCCCCCTTCTTGGCGGAGGGCTTCTCCGCCTTCGACGGACCGGCCTCGGCGGCCTTCTGCGGCTGCGACTGCGGCTCAGCGGCGGGCCGCGCGCCCTTGGCGGCCTTGCCGCCCTTCTTCGCGGCGGCCTTCTTGACCGGCTTCTTGACCGGCTTCTTGGCCGCCTGCGCCGGGACCGCCTCGGGTCCGGCGTCGTCGACGACCGCGGTCACGGTCTCTTGCTGCTCCTCGGCGGCCGCTGCCTTCTTCGGCTTCGGCGCGGCCTTACGGCGCGTGCGCCGCGTCGGCGCGGAGTCGGCGGCACTGACCACGACGGTCACCCCCTCTTTGCTCAAGGCGCGGAGGACGCCCTGAGCCCGAGACAGCGGGATATCTGCCTCTTCGAACGCCCGGCGCACGTCCTCAGGCTCCAGGTACCCCTGAGACCGCCCACGCTCGATCAGCTGCTGAATGACGGGCTCGTGCAGCTCTGACTGCTTGGAGCGGGTCGAACTGGCAGGCGACACAAACACCTCTCGAACAAACGTGTGGCGAGATTTGTGGGACCCGGCCACCCCCGTGGGCGCTAGCCCTACAGGACCGTGCAGGCCACGACGTGCCTTCTTAGCATTCTGGCACGAGAGCGCATCGCCTTCGGACACGTCTCGTTGGTTTCCCCCCACCTTAGGCCGCCCGGAGCAGTCGTTGGTCCGTGCTACGGGCGCCCAGGAGGCATATGAACGGCGAGCAGGGTGACGTCATCGTCTTGGTCGTACCCCGCAAGCATACGGTCGACCAGGTACTCCAACAGCATTCCGGGATCGCTGACCACCTCCGGCGGCGCCTGGCCGGCGACCGCCAGCAGTTCGTCCAAACCTGAGTCAAGCCCTCGCCTGCGGTTCTCCACCAGGCCGTCCGAGTACAGCACCACGGTGCTCCCGCTGGGAATCGCCATGGCGTGCTGCCGCCGCGGGCTCGGCCAGCCGAGCGGCGTGGCCGGCTCGGTGGTGAGCAGCCGGGGCGGGGCGTCCTGGGCGAGCAGGATCGGCGGCGGGTGCCCGGCGTTCACCATGAAGCCGTCGCCGGAGGCCGGGTCGACCACCAGGTACGTCAGCGTGGTGACCTGCTCGTCCCGCTCGGTGTTGGAGAACACCCGGTCCAGCCCGGCCAGTACGGCGGCGGGCCGCGGGTCGCTGTACGCCAGCGCGCGCAGCGCGTTGCGCACCCGTGACATACCGGCCGCGGCCTTCACGCCCTTGCCCATCACGTCCCCGAGCACGGCGGCCAGCTGGCCGTCGGGCAGCGGGAACGCGTCGTACCAGTCGCCGCCGACCTGCACGTTGCGTGCGCCCGGCGAGTACTTCGAGGCCAGCGCCATGCCCTCGACCTCGGGCAGCGTGTCCGGCAGCAGGCTGATCTGCAGTGCCTCCGCCGTCTTGTGCTCGCGCTCGAACAGCGTCGCGCGCTCCACCGCGAGCGCGCACTGGCCGCCGAGCGCCTCGAGGAAGACCTTCTCCTCCTCGGAGATCTCCCGCGGCCGGGTGAACGCGAAGCGCAGCGCGCCCAGCGGCGCGCCGGCCGCGAGCAGCGGCAGGCCCACCCAGGCGCGCTCGTCGGTGCGCTCCAGGAACGCGTCCACCTCCGGGGAGTCCTCCAGCTGGGTGCGCAGGCTCTCCGGGTTCTCCGCGATGAACGGCTTGCGGTTGCGCACCGCGGCCGTCATCACGCTCTCCTCGTCCAGCGCGAGCTCGCCGCGGTCCATGGCGGACTCGTCCGGCACGCCGTCGTCGTCGACGAGGTGCAGGCGCAGCCGCTCGCGGTCCAGCAGCGCCACCGCGGACCTGTCCACGCCGACCGACGAGCGGCCGACCTCGGTGATCACCTGGACGACCTGCTCCACGGTGAGCGCCTCGGCCAGCATCGAGGTGGCCTGCTGCAGCCGCGCGGTGCGCAGCGCCGCCTCGCCCAGCTGCTGGGTGAGGCGGTGGCGCATCTCGTCGGCCTCACGGGTGGAGGTCACGTCGGTGTTCGCGCCGACCCACTCGATGACCTCGCCCTGCCGGACGATGGGCACCGCGCGGGAGTCGAAGTGCCGGTAGCCGCCGGACCGCGTACGGACCCGATAGCTGGTGTCGAACACCGACTTGTTCCGCACGGCCTCGTGCCATGCCGTCTCCGTGCGCTCCCGGTCATCGGGGTGCACCGAGTCCAGCCAGCCGAGGCCGAGATACTCCTCCGGCTCCTGCCCGGTGATGGCGCGCCACTCCGGCGAGTCCTCGTGGACCTCGCCGTCGGGCTGGGCCACCCACACGATCTGCGAGCTCGCCTGCACGAGTGAGCGGTACCGCTCCTCGCTGCGGCGGACCTCCTCCTCGGCGCTCTGCCGGTCGGTCACGTCCACCGCGATCAGCGCGATCCCGCTGATCTTGCCGTCGGAGTCGTGCGCGGGGAACCAGGACAGCGCCCAGTGCCGGCCCTCGCCGTCACCGCCCTCGAGCCGCTTGGTGCTGCTCAGGATCGCCCGGTCCTCGTCGAGCACCTGGCGCAGCGCGGCCTCGTGCACGGCCGCGTCCTCCTCGGGCAGCACGTCCTGCGGGCGGTGGCCGATATGGTCCTTCACGGCCAGCCCGTAGATGCCGGCGAGCGTCTCGTTGACCCGCTGGTAACGCAGATCCGGCGCGAAGAAGGCGAAGCCGATCGGGGCGTCCTTGAGCAGCGTCTCGAGCAGCGCCGAGTCGGTGGCGCCCAGCCCGGATATCCGCGGGTACGGGACGGAGGTGTCGGTGCTCATACGCGACACCTCCCGAGGATCCCTGCGCCTACCAAAAGGTAGCCCCTTCATCACGGTGAGTCGGGGTCAGCGGTTGCGATTGTGCGGCATGACGCGTGCGGCCCGGGGGCCCGCCATGTCACGTAAGCATAATCGCGTTGTCTTCCTGCCGGAGGACTGTCCGGTGGGACATCCGTACGGCCGCTGCGAGGAGATGATAGAGCGTCACGGGCATACGCGCCCGTGTGGACGCCGCCGCCAGTGCGCCGGGCCTGCTCATCAACCCTACGTGGCCTTGGCGGACTTGGCGGCGGCCTTCAGTTCGCGCTTGTTGGCGCGCACCCGGCCCAGGCTCTCCTCGTCGCGGATGTCGGCCACGGACCGGTACGAGCCCTCCGGCCCGTAGTCGCCCGCCACCTCACGCCACCCCTCCGGCCGCACCCCGACCTGCTTGCCCAGCAGCGCGACGAAGATCTGCGCCTTCTGCTTGCCGTACCCGGGCAGGCCGGTCAGCCGCTTCAGCAGCTCCTTGCCGGTGCCGACGTCCCGCCAGACCGCCTCGGCGTCGCCGTCGTAGTACTCCACGAGGTACTGCGCCAGGGTCTGCACGCGCTTGGCCATCGACCCGGGATATCGGTGCACCGCGGGTTTCTCCGAGAGCAGCGCGGCGAAGGCCTCGGGATCGTACGCCGCCACGACGTGCGGGTCGAGATCGTCCGCCTTCATCCGCCGGGCGATCGTGTACGGCCCGGTGAACGCCCACTCCATCGCCACCTGCTGATCCAGGAGCATCCCGGTCAGCAGCGCGAACGGGCTGCGGGAGAGCAGCGCGTCGGCCTCCGGGTCGAGCGCGAGGTGCAGATCCGCCTTCATGACCTCAAGCTTGACACGTCACGGCGCCGCGCGCCGCTCTCCCTGCGCTCTCGTCAGCCCGATTCGCCGCTGTGCACGACGTCCTTCACCTCCGCGAAGTGGCAGGCGCTGGGGTGGTCCGAGCCCTGCCGGGGCTTCAGCGGCGGCTCCTCCTCCGCGCAGATCGCCTCCGCCTTCCAGCAGCGCGTACGGAACCGGCAGCCGGACGGCGGGTCGGCCGGGCTCGGCACGTCGCCCTCCAGGATGATCCGCTCCCGCGCCTCCCGCCCCTCCGGGTTCGGCACCGGCACCGCGGACAGCAGCGCCTGGGTGTACGGGTGCGTGGGCGAGTCGTAGATCTCCCGGTCCGTACCCAGCTCGACGATCTTCCCGAGGTACATCACCGCGACCCGGTCGGCGATGTGCCGCACCACGGACAGGTCGTGTGCGATCACGACGTACGAAAGGTTGAACTCGTTCTGCAGGCTCTCCAGCAGGTTGATCACCTGCGCCTGGATGGAAACGTCCAGCGCGGACACCGGCTCGTCGCAGACGATGATGTCCGGCCGCAGCGCCAGCCCGCGCGCGATGCCGATGCGCTGCCGCTGGCCGCCGGAGAACTGGTGCGGGTAGCGGTTGATGTGGTCCGGGCTGAGCCCCACGACCTCCAGCAGCTCCTGTACCCGCCGCCGCCGGTCGCCGCGCGGCGCCACCTCGGGGTGGATCTCGTACGGCTCGCCCACGATGTCGCCGACCGTCATCCGCGGGTTCAGCGAGGTGTAGGGGTCCTGCAGGATGATCTGGATGTTGCGGCGCATCGCCTTCAGCGCCTTGCCGCGCAGCTTGGCGATGTCCTCGCCCTTGAACAGGACATTGCCCGAGGTGGGCCGCTCCAGCGCCATGATGAGCTTGGCCAGGGTGGACTTGCCGCACCCCGACTCCCCCACCACGCCGAGCGTCTCGCCCTGGTGCAGGTCGAAGCTCACGCCGTCCACCGCCTGGATGGAGCCGATCTGCCTCTTGTAGAGGACCCCGAGCGTCAGCGGGAAGTGCTTGACCAGGTCTTGCACCTGCAGGATGGGCTCACCGGCCATCGAGGACCTCCTCCCAGAAGTGGCACGCGCTGCCCCGTCCGGGCGCCACGTCGAACAGCGGCGGTTCCTTGGTCACGCAGACCTCCCGCCGGTACGGGCAGCGCGGGTGGAACGCGCAACCGGACGGCACGCGCAGCAGGTTCGGCGGCTGCCCCTTGATCGCGGCGAGCTCGCTGCCCTTGAGGTCCACCCGCGGGATGGACTCCAGCAGCCCCTTGGAGTACGGATGCGCGGGCCGCGCGTACAGGTCGTGCACAGAGGCCTCCTCCACGATCCGGCCCGCATACATGACGGCGATGCGGTCGGCCACGTCGGCGACCACGCCGAGGTCGTGCGTGATCAGGATGAGCCCCATCTCGGACTCCCGCTGCAGCTCCGCGAGCAGCTCCATGATCTGCGCCTGTACGGTCACGTCGAGCGCGGTGGTGGGCTCGTCCGCGATCAGCACGTCCGGCCCGAGCGCGATGGCCATCGCGATCATGATGCGCTGACGCATGCCGCCGGAGAACTGGTGCGGGTAGTCGTGCACGCGCTGCCGCGCCGCCGGGATCCGTACCCGGTCCATCAGCTCGATGGCGCGGCGCTTGGCCGCGCCCCGGCTCAGCCCCTCGTGCACCCGGAACATCTCCGCGAGCTGGAACCCGACCGTGTACACGGGGTTCAGCGCGGACAGCGCGTCCTGGAAGATCATCGCGATCCGCCGGCCGCGGATCCGCCGGCGCTGCTCGTCCGAGAGCGTCAGCAGGTCGGATCCGCGGAAACGGATCGCGCCCCTGGTGACGAAGCCGGGCGGGCTGTCGATGATGCCCATGATCGCCTGGGCGCTGACGCTCTTCCCGGAGCCGGACTCGCCGAGCACCGCGAGCGTCTCCCCGGCGTCCACCGAGTACGACACGCCGTTGACCGCGTGCGCGACCCCGTCGCGGGTGCGGAACTCCACATGAAGGTCGTCGACCTGTAGCAGCGGGCCCGAGAAGCCGGACTCGGCCCGCCGCTCCGCGTCCGCGCGCGGCACCGTCATCGGTCGCTCACCTTTCTCCCTGTCTTTCGCAGGCGGTCTTTCGCACGATCCCTCTCATGCGGCGTCACCGCAGCTTCGGATCCAGCGCTTCACGGATCGCCTCGCCCAGCATGACGAACGCGAGCACCGTGACGCAGAGGAACAGGGCGGGGAACAGCATCGGGTGCAGGGCGTTGCGCACGTAGTCCTGATGGTCGGCGATGGCCACGCCCCAGGAGATGACCGGGGAGCGCAGGCCGATGCCGAGGAAGGACAGGGTGGCCTCGGCGCCGATGAAGGCGCCGACGTTGAGCGTCGCGATGACGATCACCGGTGCCACCGTGTTGGGCAGGATGTGCCGGAGGATCAGTCGCCGCGGGCCGGCGCCGAGCGCGCGGGCGGCCACCACGTAGTCGGCCGCGCGCACGGACAGCACCGAGGATCGCGCCACCCGCGCGGTGACCGGCCAGGCCAGCACGGCGAGCACCAGGATCACCGCCGCCATGATGGCCGCCTCGCTCGGGTTGGAGCGCACCCCCGCCACGCTGGAGAGGATCACGATGCCGCCGAGCACGTACGGCAGGCCGAGGAACATGTCCCCGATCCGGGACATCACCCCGTCCGGCCAGCCGCCGAGGTAACCGGCCATGATCCCCACGGTCAGGCCCACCGTGGTGGTGACCAGCATGGCGAGCACGCCGACCAGGATCGACGTACGGGCCCCGTAGATGGTGCGCGCGTACACGTCCCGGCCCTGCAGGTCGTAGCCGAACCACGCCGACCCGCCCGGCGGCTCGAGGCTGTTGGCCAGCACCGCGTGCTCGGGGTTGATGTCGGTGAACAGCGTCGGCATGGCCGCCATCGTGATGAGCACCACGACGAGCAGGCTGGAGATCCAGAACAGCGGCTTGTGGCGGAGGTCGTACCAGGCGTCCGACCAGAGCGTGCGGATCTCGCCTCCGGCGGCGTCCCCCAGCGGTGTGGGAGCCTCGCCCGCCGCGGTCGGAGGCCCCGTCGGCCCGCCGGTCAGGGACCGTCCCTCAGTCATAGCGGATCCTCGGGTCCAGGACCGCGTAGAGCAGGTCCACGAGCAGGTTCACTGACAGGTAGACGAGCACCAGCACGGTCACCATGGGCACGATGATCGTGGAGTCGTGCAGGTGGATGGCGCGGAAGAGCTGGCCGCCGACCCCGTTGATGTTGAAGATGCCCTCGGTGACCACGGCGCCGCCCATCAGGTTGCCGAGGTCGGTCCCGAGGAACGTCACCACCGGGATGAGCGAGTTGCGCAGCAGGTGCACGCCGACCACCCGCATGCGCGGCAGCCCCTTGGCCGTGGCGGTGCGTACGTAGTCGGAGCGCAGGTTCTCCACGATCGTGGAGCGCGCCAGCCGTACGACGATCGCCATCTGCAGGCTGGCGAGAACGAACCCGGGGACGATCAGTTCGTCCCAGCGCGCCTCCGGGGTGACCGTGGGCCGGATGATCGGGAACTGCACTCCGAGCAGGTACTGCAGCGTGAAGCCGATGACGAAGACCGGGATGGCCAGGAAGAACAGCGTCGTCACCAGCGACAGGTTGTCCAGGAAACCGCCGCGCCGCATGCCGGTGAGCACCCCGGCCCCGATCCCGATGATGATCTCGAAGGCGATGCCGACGAGCGCGAGCCGGATCGTGACCGGCCAGGTGTCGGCGAGGATCTGCGCGACCGGGACCCCGTTGAAGCTCTCCCCGAAGTCGCCCACGAGCAGGTTCTTCAGGAACGTCAGGTACTGGAAGATCCATGGCTCGTCGAGCTGGTACTTCTCGGTCATCATCGCGACGAAGGCGGGCGCGCACGGGCGGTCCCCGCACCGGCCCGCGAACGGGTCGCCGGGCAGCTGCCAGACCAGGAAGTGAATGATGAAGGTGGTGCCAAGCACGACCGGAATCAGTTGCAGCAGGCGCCGCACGGTGTATCTGCCCATGGGCACTCCTCGAACAGGGCGGTCGCCGGGACCGGCCCGTGACGGGCCGGCCCCGGCTGGATCGCCTCAGCCGATCAACGGACGCGACGCATCACTTGGTGTCGATGGAGTACACGTCGAGCTCGCCGAACGGAGTGACCTTGACGTTCGTCACCTTGGTGGAGTAACCGGCCTGGAGCCCGTAGTACCAGCAGGGCACCGCCGGCATCTCCTCGGCCATCATGGCCTCGGCCTCCTGGTAGGCGGCGATGGACGCGGCCGGGTCCTGCTCCTGGTCCGCCTCCTCCACCTTTGCGTCGAACGCCTTGTTGCTCCACTCACCGTCGTTGGACGGCGCACCGGTCTTGTACAGCGGCGTCAGGAAGTTCTCGATGTGCGGGAAGTCCATCTGCCACCCGGAACGGAAAATCCCGTCCATCTTCCGGTCATCGACCTCGGTCCGGAACTCCGCGAAGGTCGGGAACGGCTTCGGGGTGCACTTGACCTTGCCCTGCAGCACCTGGTTGAGGCCGGCGCAGAGCGCGTCGGTCCACGGCTTGTGGTCGGCGTCGCCGTTGTAGTACATCGGCAGCTCGTCGCCGGACTTCCAGCCCGCGGCGATGGCCTTGTCCATCAGCGCGTTGGCCTCGGCCGCGTTGAAGTTGCACCACTTGCCACAGGCGCCGGGCTTGTAGCCCTCGACCACGGGCGAGACCCACCCGGTGGCCGGCGTACGGCCGCCGGAAAAGATCTTCTCGGTGATCGTCTTACGGTCGATCGCCAGCGAGATCGCGTGCCGCAGGTCCTTGTTCTGGAACCGCTCGTCGTACATCGGGAACGAGATGGCCTGCAGGACGCCCTGCTCGCCCTCGATGGCGCGCTCACCCAGGTCGGACTTCCACTTGTCCCCGGTCAGCGCCGAGGTGGGAATCTGCTCCGTGAAGTCGAGGTTGTCCGAGATCAAGTCGCTGTACGCGGAGTTGTCGTCCTTGTACATGCGGAACTCGATCGTCTTGACCTTGGCCTTCTTGGCGCCGCCGTACTGGTCGTTACGGTCCACGACGATCTTCGCGTGGTTCGTCCAGCTGTTGAACTTGAACGGGCCGTTGCCGACCGGCTTCTTACCGAACGCCTCGGGGTCCTTGAAGAACGAGTCGGGCAGCGGCGAGAACACCGTGTAGCCGAGCTTGCTCGGCAGCACCGGGAACGGCGCGGTCAGCTCGATCGTGAAGGTGTGGTCGTCCACCACCTCGAGGCCGGACAGCTTGTCCTTGGCGGGCTTGGGAGCCTTCTTCGGGCCCTCCTCGCCGTCCGGGTCCTCGGTGTACACGTCCTCGAAGCCCGCGAACTGCTCGAACCAGAAGCCCTGCGCGAGGGCGTTCGCGGAGTTCGCGGTGTAGTTCCAGGCGTCCACGAAGTTGTGCGCCTTGACCTCGGTGCCGTCGTGGAACTTCCAGCCCTGCTTGAGCTTGACCGTGAACTTCTTGTTGTCCTCGGTCTCGATGCTCTCGGCGACCGCGTTCTCCGGCTTCGCGGTGTCGGGGTTGTACTCGACGAGCCCGGTGAACAGGGAGTCGACGACCTTGCCGCCGCAGGTCTCGCCGGTGTCACCGGGAATGAGTGGATTTTCGGGCTCGCAGCCCCGGATGGCGATGGAACCGCCCGGGCCGCCGCCCGAGGTCTGCCCGCCGCCGCCTCCCGCGCAGCCGGTTGCGAGCAGGGCCAGCCCGGCGATTACCGCGAAGGCCCCTGTCTTCGACCGTGAGAGCACACTTCCTCCAATAGGCCGTTAACGCGTCCCCGTCGGCCGGACTTGTCCCCGAGCGAACGAGATCTGACCGTCGCGCCTCGATGTGATGCCTATAGGAAAATTTCGGTACGGCCTGAGGAAAACGGTTAAGCCCACCCCGTAGCGCAAACGTAACCTTGCCGTGTCCGCGCGGTGGCCCCCGAAAAACCCATGTTGATCTGCGGCGGAATTTCGGGCAGACACTAACTAACGCGGGGACCCGTGCGCAGAAACTTCCGGTTGAAGCCACTTCACGCTCCGTGCCCGATGTGCGGCTCCTCCACGGTGACCGTACGTGCCCGGACCGGCACCTCACCGGTGGCCGCGGAGGGCTTGACAGGCGCCGGAGCGCGGGGTGGAAATGGAGGCTCGGAACGCGCATCCAGAACCGGACGGCGCACGCCCCGGCGCGACGGCTCAAGAGGGGGTGGCCAAGTGCCGAGACAGACGAACGAACTGACGCGGGATCCGGTCGGGAATCTTCCGCCGGAGCTGGCACGCGGGTTCCTCACCGCGGGCGTGACCGACCGGCTCGCGGGCGAGTTCGGGATCCTTTCCCGGGACACCGTTGAACGGTCCGTGACCGACGCTTGGTGTTGCGCGGAGCACCTCGGTCTGGAGGTCACTCCGGCGCTCGTGGAGCGCATCGCGAGAGAACACCTGGTCGGCGTGGTGAACTCGGTTCCGCCCTCCGGTCCTTGGTTCTGAGGATCGCGAACCGGCACGTCCGAAACATCCCCCTGGACGGTCACCCGGGGCGGGCGGCGCCGGACTGTATCTGAAAGGCTGTCCTTCGTGAGCCCCCGGAGCCGACGACGAAGGCATGCCGAAGGTCCGGTGCCGCCCGGCCGCGGTGTGCACCCGCAGCCGCCGCCCGACTCGGTCTTTGCCGACATGCTCCGGGCGGCGCGTGAGCTGCTCGCCATCCGGTCACCGCTGGACGCGGAGCTGCTGGTCAGCGAGATGCTCGGGACCTGGTGGGGGGTCCGGCTGCCGAACGCCGACGTCGAAGAGGTCGTCGGCGAGGCGCTCGTCGACTATACCGCCAAGGTGCGCACGCCCGCGGCGTTGGCCCTGCTCACCGGCATCGCGCGGCTCGGCACCACCCGGCAGGCGTCGGCCGCCGAGTCCGCCGCGCTCGCGCTCGCCGAGGAGGGCGTGCGTCGGGCGAGCTGGGCCGAGCGGATCACCCGGCTGAGGCCCCGCGACTGCTACGTCTCGCGGTCCGTCTTCGCCGACACCGACGAGGTGATCTGCGTCTTCTCGTACGGCGACACGGATCCGCACGCCCTGGTCTGCGCGGTCGACTACAACGCGGGCGGGCTGATCCGGGACGCCTGGGTCACCACCAAGGTGGACCGGCTGCTGGAGCACGGCAGGAACGCCGCGGTGAACGACCCGCTGGCCACGTTCGACCGGCTGGAGCCGGCCCGGGCGCGGACGCTGCTGGAGCCGGCGCTCGCCGAGACCGACGACGCCGAGCGGCCGCCGGTGGGCAGGTCCTTCGGCTCGTACCACGCGCTGGTACGGGCCCGCGTCCGCGCGCTGCCGCCCGGCCCGGAGGCCGGTCACCCGCGCTACAGCCGGGACCGGCGGGCCATGATGGCCGCGCAGTTCCTCGCCTCCGACGAGGCCGCCGACCTCTCCGACAGCTACGCCGCGAGCGGCTGCGTGGACCGGATCATCGACTACGGCTGTGACCGGGACTTCGGCCGGCCGCTACGGGTGAGCCCGGTCAAGGTCGAGGTCTTCCTGCTGGACTGGCTGCCGCGCAAGGTCATGCTCAGCCCCGGCGAGCAGGAGGCGATGCCGCACGTGCTCGCCGCCTGGATCCGCTGGGCCGGGCGCCGCACCGGCCTGCCCGCGGAGGCCGTACGGGCCACGCTGGACGCGCTGTGGGAGCTCACCGAGCGGTTCGCCGAGGCCTACCGCGACCCCGCCGCGATCGGGCTGGACCGCGCCGTACTGGGCCGGCTGCTGCCGGATGGCGACCTGGAGGCGCTGCCCCGCCGGATGTTCGCGTTCCCCGTGCTGACCGGCGTGCACGGCGACGTGGACCTGTCCACGCTGGACCCGGCCGACCCCGCGGACCGGGCGGAGCTGATCCGGCTGGACCACGCCGATCCGGGACCGTTCCCCGCGGAGGAGCCCGAGGGGCGGCACCGGGCGCGGCACGAGGAGCTGGCCCGGCGGCTCTGGGACGGCCGGCCCGCGCAGCTGTGGACGGCCGCGCAGCGGCTGCTCGATCTCGGCCACGAGCGGCACGACGTGCTGCACATCCTGATGGAGGTGCTCCGCGAGTCCGGCGACGACGAGGACGCGCTCGCCAACGGGCTCGAGGACCTGTGAGTTCGACTCGATCATGAGATCGGAAGGGGAGCCGGTGGCGGAAGAGGCACTGTTCGAACCGCTGGCCGCGGACGTGTACCGGGCGACGCGGCTGAGCACCGGCCCGTGGGGGCCGCGCCAGATGCACGGCGGCGCGGCGGCGGCGCTGCTCGGCCGGGTGGTGGAGGGCCACGACCCGGACGGCTGGGTGGTCCCGCAGATCACCGTGGACTTCCTGCGCCCGGTGCCGGTGGCGGACCTGACCGCGGAGATCCGGGTCACCAAGGAGGGGCGGCGCGCGCAGTGCCTCACGGCCACGCTCGGCGACGGGGACCGTACGTTCGCGGCCGCCCGCGCCTGGCGCGTCCGGCCCGGTACGAACCCGCCCGGCGCGACCCCGCCCGCGGACCCGCCGTCCCCGCTGCCGGAGGAGTCCTCCTACGGCCGCGCCCGCTTCGCCTTCGGCTACCAGGAGGCCGTGGAGCTGCGCTTCACGGACGGCTCGTTCCGCGGGCTCGGCCCGGCCACCGCGTGGGCCATGCTGCGCGTGCCGGTGCTGGCCGGCGAGGAGCCGACACCGCTGCAGCGCACGCTCGCGGTCGCCGACTTCGGCAGCGGGATCAGCGCCGAGCTCGACGTCAAGGCGTACTCCTGGAGCAACCTCGACCTGTCCGTGCACCTGCACCGCCCGCCGGACGGCCCGTGGATCTGCATGGCCGCCGCCTCCGCCGTCGGCACGGCGGGCAGCGGGCTGGCGCGGACGCTGCTGTACGACGCGACCGGCGCGGTCGGGCAGGCCGCGCAGTCGCTCTTCATCGCGGAGCGGGAATCACGGTAGCCCGGGGCGCGTTCCCCTGAATTAGAACGTGATTCGGAGTCGTCGTACCGAGCGGCGACACGCTGGGAGGATGCACGTGCCGGAGGCTCTCTTCGAACCGCTGGGCCGCGGGCGCTACCGCACGACCGAGCTGGCCCAGGGCCCCTGGGACCCGGGGGCGCAGCACGGCAGCCCGCCCGCCGCGCTGCTGGCCGGCTCGTTCGAGGCCGAGCACCCGCGCCCGGACCTGGTGCCCACCCGGTTCACCATGGACCTGTTCGGCCCGGTGCCGATGGGCGAGCTGGAGGTACGGACCCGGGTCGCCCGCGACGGGCGGCGCATCCAGGCGCTGGACGGCGAGCTGCTGTCCGGCGGCCGCGTCGCCGCCCGGGCCCGCGCCTGGCGGGTGCGCCGCGCGGACACCGCGGACATCGCCTCCCCCACTCCCCCGCCGCCCGCCGAGATCCCCGCGGACACCGCGCCGCCGCCCTCCGGGACCGGCGACTTCGGGTACTTCTCCGCCCTCGATTGGCGCTTCGCCGCGGGCGGGTTCCGTACGCCGGGGCCGGCCACGGCGTGGCTGCGGCTGCGGGTGCCGGTCGTCGCGGGCCGCGAGCCCACCCCGATCGAACGGGTGATGGGCGTCGTGGACTGCTCCAGCGGGGTGAGCAACGAGCTCGACTTCGCCTCCTACGTCTTCACCAACGTCGACCTCACCGTGCACCTGCACCGGCCGCTCGCCGGCGAGTGGGTGTGCACGGACGCGAAGACCACGATCGGCGACGAGGGCGCGGGGCTGTGCCGGGCCACCCTCTCGGACGAGAAGGGCGGCCTCGGCGGGTCGGCGCAGACCCTGTTCATCGGACCGCGCTGACGGGCGCCATCGGGGCCGCGGCCGCGTGCCATCCGCGGGCCCGGGTGCGTGCGCGTCGGGTTCGCGTGCCCGTCACCCGCGCCGGGTAGGTTCCGGGCGTGAACGTCGCGACCGGTGCGGGTGCCGCGATGCCCGCGACCCCCAGCCCGTTCGAGACCGCCCAGGTGACGGCACGGGGCGGCGGCTACTCCGTGACCTGGCGGGCCCCCGGCGTGGACCGGGTCCACGTACGGGCCGCGACCACCGCGGTGAACGCCGCGGCCGGGCCCGAGGTCGCCCTCGCCGGCCCGTCCGCCACGATCGACGTGCCCCCGCCCGGACCCGCCCGGCGCTGGTACTTCGCGCTCACACCGGACGACGGGCCGCCGCTCACGCTGGCCGAGCGCAGCCTCGGGCTGACCGGCGCGCCGAACTTCCGCGACGCCGGCGGCTACCGCGCGGCCGACGGGTCCTGGGTACGGATGGGCCTGTTCTACCGCGCGGACGGGCTCAACACGCTCACCGAGGAGGACCTGCGGGCCATGTCCGGCCTGGGCCTGGCCACGGTGTGCGACCTGCGTACGGCGGCCGAGCGGGCGGCGGCGCCGGACCGGCTGCCCGAGGCCGTACGGTCCGTCGTGCTCGACGTGCAGGGCGACGCGCCGCTCGGCGGCGACCTGCTGGCGCTGTTCGAGGACCCGGCGCGCGCCGCCGCCATGTTCCAGCACGGCGGCGCGGTCCGGCTGATGGCCGAGATCAACAGGTCCAACGTGGCCGCGCCGAGTGCCCGGCGGAACTACGCCCGGCTGCTCGAGCTGCTCGCCGACCCGTACGGCGGACCGCTCGTCTACCACTGCACCGGCGGCAAGGACCGTACGGGCTGGGCCAGCGCGCTGGTGCTCTCGCTGCTCGGTGTGCCGCGGGAGACCGTGATCGCCGACTACCTCGCGAGCAACGGCTACCTGCGGGAGAAGCTGGGCGACCTGCTGCACGACTTCCTCACGGAGCACGAGCTGGACACGGCGGAGCTGAACCCGGAGCTCGTCGCGCCGGTCATGCAGGTGCACCCGGAGTACCTCCAGGCGGCGTTCGACGAGGTCGAGGCCCGCTACGGGGACCTCACCGGCTACGTCCGCGACGGCCTCGCCCTCGACCCGTCCATCGTGGACGCCCTCCGCGCCCGCCTCCTCACCCGCTGACCGCACACCCTCGGCGGGTCGGCCCATCGCCCGTTTCCGGCGCGCTCAACTGAGCTCGGATATGTATTTCTGTGCGCGGTCAAGGGTCGCGCAGGGAAATTCCTTCCCCATAATCATTGAGCAAGAATCTCCCCCGGCCCTCTGGTCAAAGTGGGAATCACCGTTCCATTCGGCGGGCTCTTGACATGCGAATTCACGGCTACTTAACGTGATGACGCGCACGCCGCAGGTAATCGGAAAATCCGAATTGCCGCATTTATCTGTCCCGTCGTTTTCAAGGTGGTGTTTCCCTTGTCCGTGACCGATTCGACCGGATCGTCCGCCGCCGAGGCCGAGGAGCGGCAGCTGAGCCTGAGCCGGGCCGCCGCGCGGAACCTGGCCACGACGACGAAGTCCGCCCCGCAGATGCAGGAGATCTCCTCACGCTGGCTGCTGCGGATGATCGCCTGGGAGGAGGCGACCGGCGGCACGTACCGGGTCAACCGCCGGCTCAGCTACGACGTCGGCGACGGCCGGGTGACCTTCACCAACGTCGGCACGGACATCGACGTGATCCCCCAGGAGCTGACCGAGCTGCCGCTGCTCCGCGGGCTGGACGACACCGACGTGCTGACCGCGCTCGCGGACCGCTACGAGCAGCGGGAGTACGAGGCCGGCGACGTGATCGTGGAGTTCGGCAACCCGTCCAACGAGTCGTTCCTGATCGCGAACGGCAAGGCCAACAAGATCGGCCCCGGCCCGTACGGGGAACAGAGCGTCCTCGACGTGCTCGCCAATGGCGACCACTTCGGCGACGAGGCGCTGGCCGACCCGGAGAGCATCTGGGAGTTCACCGTCAAGGCGCTCACCCCGTGCACGGTGATGGTGCTGCCGCAGCAGGCGTTCGACGAGCTGGTCGAGCGGTCCGAGACGCTGCGCGACCAGCTCGCGCGCTTCCAGGAGGCGCAGGGCCGGGCGCGGAACGAGCAGGGCGAGGCGGCCATCGACATGGCCTCCGGGCACGACGGCGAGCCCGACATCCCCGGCACGTTCGTCGACTACGAGGCGAGCCCGCGGGAGTACGAGCTCAGCGTCGCGCAGACCGTGCTGCGCGTGCACAGCCGCGTCGCCGACCTCTACAACCAGCCGATGGACCAGGTCGAACAGCAGCTCCGGCTCACCATCGAGGCGCTCCGCGAACGCCAGGAGCACGAGATGATCAACAACGCGGAGTTCGGCCTGCTGCACAACGCCGACCTCCGCCAGCGTGTGCACACCCGCACCGGCCCGCCCACCCCCGACGACCTGGACGAGCTGCTCGCCCTGGTGTGGAAGGAGCCCGGGTTCTTCCTGGCCCACCCGCGCACGATCGGCGCGTTCGGCCGGGAGTGCAACAAGCGCGGCCTCTACCCCGGGAGCGTGGAGTTCGGCGGGCACAAACTGCCGGCGTGGCGCGGCGTGCCCATTTTCCCGTGCAACAAGATCCCGATCAGCGACACCCGGACGAGCTCGATTCTGCTCATGCGCACGGGAAAGGAGAAGCAGGGCGTCATCGGTTTGCATCAGACGGGCATTCCGGACGAATATCAGCCCGGCCTGTCCGTGCGGTTCATGAACATCAACGAAAAGGCAATCATCTCCTATCTGGTTAGCGCCTATTATTCGGCCGCCGTTCTCACCCCGGACGCACTCGCGATCCTCGAGCACGCCGAAATCAGCCGAGAGGACTAGGTGCGCGGCTCCATGGAACGGCAACGCGAAGCGCGGCTGAGCCTCGGCGTACGGGCCGCGCGCACCCTGGCGACCACCACCAAGTCGCCCCCGATGACGCGGGAGGTCACCCCGCGCTGGCTGTTACGGCGGCTGCCCTGGGAGGACGTGGCCGCGGGCACGTACCGGGTGAACCGGCGGCTCAGCCACCCCCTCGGCGACGCGCCGGTCGCCGTCACCACCGAGGCGGGCCGCGTCCGGGTCGTACCCCGGGACCTGGGCGGGCTGGCGCTGCTGCGCGGGTTCGACGACGAGGCCGCGCTCACCGCGCTCGCGGACGGCTTCCGCCAGCGCGAGCTCCGGCCGGGTGAGGCCGTCGTCCCCGCCGGCCGGCTCGTCCTCATCGCGCACGGCAAGGTCGCCAAGCGCCGCGCCGGCCCGTACGGGGCCGACGCGCTGGTCGACACCCTCGCCGAGGGCACCTGCCTGGGCGGCCGGGCCCTCGCGGGCGCGCCGGACGACGGGGAGTTCGGCTACACGGCCGTCACCGCGTGCACCGTGCTGGAGCTGCCCGCCGAGGCGATCACGCGGGTCACCGGCGCGCACCCCGCGCTCGCGGACCACGTACGGGCCGTCGCCGCCGCCCCCGCGCCGCCGGTCAACCGGCGCGGGGAGGCCCGGATCGAGCTGTCCTCCGGGCACGACGGCGAGCCCGCGCTGCCCGGCACGTTCCCCGACTACGACCCCGCACCCCCGGAACACCCGCTCAACGTCACGCAGACCCTCCTCCGCGTGCACACCCGGGTCGGCGACCTCTACAACCACCCGATGGACCAGACCGAACAGCAGCTCCGGCTGACGGTGGAGGCCCTGCGGGAGCGGCAGGAGCACGAGATCGTCAACAACCCGGAGTTCGGCCTGCTGGCCGGCGCCGACCCCCGGCAGCGCGTGCAGACCCGGACCGGTCCGCCCACCCCCGACGACATGGACGCGCTGCTCGGCCGGCGGCGGAAGTCGCGGCTCTTCCTGGCCCACCCCCGGGCCATCGCCGCCTTCGGCCGGGAGTGCAACCGCCGAGGCGTCTACCCCGGCACGCTCGAGGTGGACGGCGCGCCGGTGATGTCCTGGCGGAACGTGCCGATCTTCCCCTGCGACAAGATCCCGGTGAGCCCGTACGGCACCACCGCGATCCTCTGCATGCGCACCGGCGCCGCCGACGCCGGGGTGATCGGCCTGCACCGGGAGGAACCTCCCGACGCGTACGGCCCCGGCGTGAACGTCCGCTTCATGGGCGTCTCGGAGCAGGCCATCGCCCGCTACCTGGTGTCCCTGTACTACTCCGTGGCCGTGCTCGTCCCCGACGCGCTCGGCGTACTGGAGAACGTCGAGGTCGGGAGGTGAGGCGGCGATGACCGGGACCGGCCTGCACGGGGACGTCAGGACCGCCGAGGAGGTGCTGGCCGCCAGCCGTGCCCGGGTGCAGCCCGCGCTGCGGGACGCCGTGGACACGCTGCCCGCCTCCACCCGGCACGTCGCCGGCTACCACTTCGGCTGGTGGGACCGGCACGGCCGCCCGGCCGACGGCTCGGCCGGCAAGGCGATCCGGCCCGCGCTGGTGCTGCTCGCCGCGCGGGCCACCCGTACCGGGGCGGACGAGGCCGAGCCGGCCGTCGCCGCGGCGGCGGCCGTGGAGCTGGTGCACAACTCCTCGCTGCTGCACGACGACGTGATCGACGACGATCGCACCCGGCGGCACCGCCCGACGGCGTGGAGCGTCTTCGGGATCGGCGACGCGATCATGACGGGCGACGCGCTGCTGGTGCTCGCGGCGGAGCTGCTGTCCGGGTGCGACCCGTCGACCCGGCCGCGGGCACTCCGCACGCTCGGCGACGCGGTGCAGCGCCTGCTGGACGGCCAGTGCGCCGACATGGCGCTGGAGGCGCGGCCCGACCCCGACCTCGCCGCCTGCACGGACATGGCGCTGGGCAAGACCGGCGCGCTGATGGGCTGCGCGTGCGCGCTGGGCTGCCTCGTCGCCGGCGGTGAGCCGGAGCAGGCGTGGCGGTTCCGGCGGGCCGGTGAGCGGCTGGGGCTGGCGTTCCAGCATGTGGACGACCTGCTCGGCATCTGGGGTGACCCGGCGGTGACCGGCAAGCCCGTCCACTCCGACCTGCGGAACCGCAAGAAGTCCCTGCCGGTGGTGTACGCGCTGACCTCGGGCACCGCGGCGGGCCGGGAGCTCGCCGAGCTGTTCGGGCGGGACGGGCAGCCGGCACCCGGCGAGCTGGCCCGGGCGGCGGAGCTGGTGGAGACCGCGGGCGGGCGTGCCTGGAGCCACGCCCAGGCCGGCGACCTGCTCACCGCGGCGCGGCGCGAGCTGCGCTCGGCGTCGCCGCTGCCGGCGGCCGAGGCGGAGCTGACCGCCCTGGCCCGGCTGATCGTCCGCCGCGACCACTGACCACGGAGGGAGAACACCGATGTCCGGCGAACCGATCGCCATCGTCCCCCCGCCCGGCACCGAGCCGGGCGCCCCGGACGGGATGCATCCGGCATCCGGCATCCCGCAGGATGCCGGATCCATCGGACCGGGGGCGGCCGTCCTGGCCGACATGTCCGGCGCGCCGCCCGCCGACCTGCACCGGCTGCTGGGCGCACGGGACCGCGGGGAGCCGGCCCGCATGGGGGTGTCGTCCGTACGGCGGTTCGCCGGAGGGCTCGGCACCGCCGCGGTCCGCTTCCCCGGCCCGCCGCCCGGCCTCCCCATCCTGGCGGAGGCCGGCGCGGACCCGGACCCGCCCGCACCGGGCGCCGAGAACGACGCCCCCGCTCCCGCGGACGAGGACGACATGCCGGAGCTGTTCTGCCCCGGCCCGATCCGTGACGACCCGGCGCTCGGTGAGGAGGTGAACGACCGCGTCGTCGCCTGGGCGGAGGAGATGGGCATCTACCCGGGGCGGCTCGGCCACCTGGCCGACTGCGGGTTCGGCCGGCTGATCATGCTCACCCACCCCGCCACCGACGACCCCGACCGGCTGCTCGCGGCCGCCAAGTGCGTCGTCGCGGAGTGGGCCGCCGACGACTACTACGTCGACGAGGTCGAACTGGGCGCCGACCCGCGGATCGTCGGGTCGCGGCTGGCCAACCTGTACGCGGTCGTGGACCCCGCCCAGCTCCCAGAGCGGTACGCACCCCAGCTCGATGCGTACCGGGAGGCGGAGCCGATCGCCACCGCCTTCCGCAGCGCCATGGAGCACCTCGTCCGCTACGCCTCCACCACCCAGCTCGGCCGGTTCCAGCAGCAGATGGGGATCCTGTTCGTGGCCTGGAACCAGGAGGCGGACTGGCACGCCAACGGGCGCACCCCGCCGGTCTGGGAGTACCTGGTGCAGCGCCACCTGAACAGCTACCTGCCGCCGATGGTCCTGATCGACGCGGTCGCCGGGTACGAGCTGCCGCCCGCCGAGTTCTCGGACCCGCGCGTGCGGCGCGCGTACACGCTCGCCGCGAACGCCGGCGTGCTCCTCAACGACCTGCACTCCGCCGACTTCGAGTCCGAGACCGACTTCAACCTGCCCCGGGTCATCGCGCTGGAGGACGGCTGCACCCACCGCGAGGCCCTGAAACGCACGGTCGAGATCCACAACGAGCTGATGCGCGCGTTCGTCGCGGAAGCGGCCGTGCTCTCCGCCCTCGGTACGCCGACGCTGCGGCGGTTCTTCGCCGACGTGTGGGCCTGGCTCGGGGGCAGCCGCGAATGGCACGCCACCTCGGGCCGCTACAGGAGCGCGCCCGACCGATCCGAAGGGAACCGTACGTGACCACCTCCACGAACCCATCCGTGCTCCGCACCGACTCTGTCCTTCGAACCGACTCTGTCCTTCGAACCGACTACGAGAGGGCGGTGGCGAACTACTGGAACACCAACCGCCAGGATCCCGTCAACCTGCGGCTCGGCGAGCTGGACGGGCTCTACCACCACCACTACGGCATCGGCGACTACGACACGGCCCTGCTCGACCTGCCCGACGAGACGCGCGACGAGGCGATCATCGCGGAGCTGCACCGGCTGGAGACCGCCCAGGCGGACCTGCTCCTCGACCACCTCGGTGACGTACGGCCCGCGGACCGTCTACTGGACGCGGGGTCCGGCCGGGGCGGCACCAGCCTGATGGCGCACGCGCGGTTCGGCTGCGAGGTGGACGGGGTGACGATCTCGGAGTATCAGGCCGAGTTCGCCAACGAGCAGGCCGCCGCCCATGGGGTCGCCGACTCGGTACGCTTTCACCTGCGCAACATGCTGGACAGCGGCTTCGCGACGCACAGCCTGCGCGGCATCTGGACCAACGAGACGACCATGTACGTGGACCTGTTCGAGCTGTTCGCCGAGTTCTCCCGGATGCTGGCGTACGGCGGCCGCTACGTCTGCGTCACCGGTTGCTCCAACGACGTGACCGGTGGCCGGTCCAAGGCGGTGAGCAGGATCGACGAGCACTACACGTGCAACATCCACCCCCGCAGCCGGTACTTCGCGGCGATGGCCGCCAACGGGCTCGTCCCCATCAACGTCATCGACCTGACGCCGGCCACGATCCCGTACTGGGAGCTGCGCGCCGAGTCCTCGGTGGCGACCGGCATCGAGGACCCGTTCCTCACGGCCTACCGGGAGGGCAGCTTCCACTACCTGCTCATCGCCGCCGATCGGGTGTGAGCATGGAGGAGGTCGTACTCGTCGACGACGACGGCAACCGGGTCGGCACCGCGGACAAGGCCACCGTGCATCACCGGGACACCCCGCTGCACCTGGCGTTCTCGGCGTACGTGTTCGATCGGCGGGGGGAGCTGCTGCTCACCCGGCGTGCCACGGCCAAGAGGACCTGGCCGGGCACCTGGACGAACAGCTGCTGCGGGCATCCGCTGCCCGGGGAGCCGCTGCCGGACGCGGTGGCCCGCCGGCTGAAGGACGAGCTCGGGCTGACGGCGACCGCGATCGACCTCGTGCTCCCCCGCTTCCGGTACCGCGCGGCGATGCCGAACGGGATCGTGGAGAACGAGCTGTGCCCGGTCTACCGGGTCACCGCCGACGGCGTGCCGGCCCTGGAGCCCGCGGAGGTCGCCGACGCCGCGTGGGTGTCCTGGGAGACGCTGGTCACCGCCGTCCGGGACGGCGGCCTGGTGATCTCCCCCTGGTGCCGGGAGCAGGTCGCGGAGCTGCGCGATCTGGCGGACGACCCGCGCGACTGGCGGGCCGCCGGCCCCGCGGAGCTGCCCGCGGCGGCGCGGGCTACTCCTGGCCGGTGATCTCGGCATAGGCGGCGCGCAGGTCGCCGCTGGTCACGGTGGTGAGGTCGGCGGGAGTGGCCTCACCACCGTGGCCCTCGATGGCCTCGGCGACCCGCAGATCCCGGTACGAGCAGGCCTTCTCGAACAGCGAGCGGGCGAACCTGCCGTTGCCCAGCTCGTCGATCCACTCCTCGGCGCAGACGTAGCCGAAGATCTGGTCCAGGTCGTCCAGCGCGTCGGGCTCGAACGTGTCCCCCGAGGCATCCGCGATCAGCACCGCGATCCGCTTCAGCTCCTCCGGCGAGTAGCTGGGGAAGCTCACCTTCACGTTGAACCGGGAGGACAGGCCGGGGTTGCTGGCCAGGAAGCGGTCCATGTCGGCGGAGTAGCCGGCGAGCACCACGACGAGCCTCTCGCGGTCGTCCTCCGCCCGCTTCAGCAGCGTCTGGATGGCCTCGGCGCCGAACGCGTCGCCGCCGGTGTAGCCCGGGTTGGTCAGCGCGTACGCCTCGTCCACGAACAGCACCCCGCCGAGCGCGGAGTCGATCAGCTTGTTGGTCTTCATCGCGGTCGAGCCGAGGTGCTCCCCGACCAGGTCGGCGCGCTGCGCCTCGACCACGTACGGCCGGGCGAGCAGGCCCAGCGCGGCGAAGATCCGGCCGAGCACCCGGGCCACCGTGGTCTTGCCGGTGCCGGGCGGGCCGGTGAACACGAAGTGCCGCATCGGCGGCTGGGTGCGCAGCCCCTGCGCCTGCCGCAGCTTCGCCACCCGCAGCTGTGCGGCGATGGATCTGACCTGGCGCTTCACCGGCTCCAGCCCGACCAGCCGGTCCAGCTCCGCGAGCGCGTCCTCCACCGTCGGGGTGTCGGCGTAGCCGCGGAACCGGGAGGTGAGCTGCTCGTACGCGGACTCCACGTCGGCCGCGCGGACGGTCACCAGCTCCTCCGGCGAGGGCTCCAGGCCGTTGCCCACCACCCGCAGGTCGCGGGCTTCGGCCGCACGCTCCACCAGCGACCTGACGAACCGCCCGTTGCCCAGGTCGTCCACGATGCCGCGGCGCGCCACGTCCTCGAAGCGGCGCCACAGCGCGGGGCGCGCGTCCGGGTCGAGCTGGTCGCCGCGCTCGTCCAGGTGGTACTCGGCGATCCGCAGCAGCTCGCCGGCCGAGTAGCTGGGGAACTTCACCCGGGTGGAGAACCGCGAGGCCAGGCCGGGGTTGGAGCCGAGGAAGGCGTCCGTCTGCGCCTCGTACCCGGCGAGGATCACCACGAGGTCCTCCCGGTCGTCCTCGGCGCGCTTCAGCAGCGTCTGCACCGCCTCGTTGCCGAACCGGTCCGGCTGGCCGTCGCCCGAGTTGTCCAGCGCGTACGCCTCGTCGACGAACAGCACGCCGCCGAGCGCGCGGTCCACCACCTCGTTGGTCTTGATCGCCGTCGCGCCGAGATACTCCCCCACCAGGTCGGAGCGCTGCACCTCGACGAGGTACGGCGTGGGCAGCAGGCCGAACGCGTAGAAGATGTCGGCCAGCACCCGGGCCACCGAGGTCTTGCCGGTGCCGGGCGGCCCGACGAACACCAGGTGCCGCAGCGGCTTCTCCGTCGCGTACCCCGCCTCCGCGCGCAGCCGCGCGGCCTGGATGGACGCGGCCAGCGACCGCACCTGCTCCTTGACCGGCTCCAGCCCGATCATGTTCTCCAGCCGGGCGAGCGCCTCGTCCACGGAGACCGGCGGCGGGGGCTCCTCGTACCGCTGCCGCTCCCCCTGCCGCGCCGCGCCGTCGTACCCGCGCGCCTGCTCGCGGCCCTGGCCCCAGTCGTCGGCGGCCTCGCTGAGCAGCCGCCGGGACAGTACGGCCCGCCAGATCAGCACGCTCGCCGCCGCGACCCAGATCGGCGCGGCGCCGAGCCCGGGCGACACGGCCAGCGCGGCGATGCCGACGAGCCCGGCCACGGCGAGGGTGAGCAGCGCCGTGCGCCACGGCGCGAACGCGTAGATGCGGTGCGCCACCAGGGCCACCGGCACCGGGGTGAGGATCGCCCCGAACAGCCACGGCGACCCCGCCGGCAGGAAGCGCTCCAGCAACGGCAGCATGATCAGCAGCCAGCCGATGCTCACCGCGGTGGTCGCCACGCCGCTCGGGCTGCGCATGGTGAACGCGAGCAGCGCGAGCACCGCCACCACGATGGCGAGCACCAGCGGCACCGAGGCCTCCAGGGTGATCGCGACGACCACCGCGGTCACCACGACGCCCAGCCCGATCAGGATCCGCCCGGCGGGCGGGATGCGGAAATAGGCCGTACGGACGCGCGCCAGCAGCTCCGCCACCCCCGGGCGCCCCGCGGGCTGGGATCTGTCGGACTGCCGCATGTCGCCCCCTCGCACGGATCCGAGTATGGCGTACCAGCCACCCTCGGGGGCAGAACCGAATCGGTCAGAGGAGACTCAGTTGGCCCTCCCCGGCGAGCGGGTCGCGATGCTTCTTGAGGTGCCGCCACGCGGGCAGGTCGTCAAGGTAGGACCAGGAGAGCCGGTGGTGCGGGGTGGGCCCGTGCGCGGCGAGCGCCGCCTGGTGCGCGGGCGAGGGATAGCCGGCGTTAACGGCGAAGTCGTACCCGGGGAAGGCCGGGTCGAGCTCGGCCATCAGCGCGTCCCGCCGTACCTTGGCCAGCACCGAGGCGGCGGCCACGGACACGCAGGTGAGGTCCGCCTTGACCTGGCAGCGCACCGCCCAGGGCGCGCCGAGATAGTCGTGCGCGCCGTCCAGGATGACCGCGTCCGGCCGCACCGGCAGCGCCTCCAGCGCCCGGCAGGCGGCCCGGCGCAGCGCCTCGGTCATGCCCAGCTCGTCGATCTCCTCCGGCGAGGCGGCACCGATGGCGTGCCCGGTCACCCAGCCGGCGAGCTCGGCCTCCAGCGCGTCCCTCCGCTTGGCGGTGAGCAGCTTGGAGTCGGTCAGCCCGGCCGGCGGCGGGCCGCCGCCGGTGACCGCCGCGCACACCATCACCGGGCCGGCCCAGGCGCCCCGGCCCACCTCGTCGACCCCGGCGACCACGGCCGCCCCCGCCGCGGTCAGCCGCTCCTCGATCGCGTACGTCGGGACCGGCCGCGCCGGCCGGTCCTCGTCACCGTTCTGCCCCGTCACCCGGCCGAGGGTAGTGGGCGGCGGGCGAGGGGAAGGCTCCAACTCGCCTCCCGCCCGCAGGAAAGGAGCCCCTCATGCTGCCCTGGTCCGCCGAACTCGCCGGCCGCATCGACGAGCACGTCATCGACAGCGCGCTGCTGCGCGGGAACCCTCTCGGAGACCCGCACGAGCGGCCGCTCTGGGTGTACGTGCCCCCCGGCTACGACGACGAGCCGGACCGCCGCTACCCGGTGGTGTACGTGATCCAGGGCTACACCGGGCACGTCGCGATGTGGCGGAACCGTACGGCCTTCCGGCGCCCGTTCCCCGAGCTGGCGGACCGGGTGTTCGCCGATGGCGAGGCGCCGCCCGCGATCGTGGTCTACGTGGACGCCTGGACCGCGTACGGCGGCAGCCAGTTCGTCGACTCCCCCGGCACCGGCCCCTACCACTCCTACCTCTGCGCGGAGGTGGTGCCGTTCGTGGACGGGCGGTACCGGACGCGCGCCGACCGGGAGCACCGGGCGATCAGCGGCAAGTCCAGCGGCGGGTTCGGCGCGATGGTCACGCCGATGCTCCGGCCCGACCTGTTCGGCGCGTTCGCCACGCACGCCGGCGACGCCCTCTATGAGCACTCCTACGTGCCGGACTTCGCGAAGTGCGTGCGGCACCTGCGGAAGTACGACGGCGACATCGTGCGCTGGTGGAAGGAGTTCCGGTCCCGTACCGCCTTCACCAAGGAGGAGGACATGGACCTGCTGATGATCTACGGCGTGGCCGCCTGCTTCTCCGCGCGCGAGGACGGCACCCCGGAGCTGCCGTTCCATCCCCGCACCGGAGAGCTGCTGCCCGGGCCGTGGGGCCGCTGGCTGGCCTGGGATCCGGTGCGGATGGTGCCGGAGTACGCCGAGGAGCTGCGCTCCATGCGGGCGATCTGGATCGACGCGGGGAACAAGGACGAGTGGCGGCTCGACCTGGGCGCCGAGGCGTTCCGGCGCGCCCTGGGCGCGGCCGGGGTGCCGGACGACCGGGTGTACTTCGAGATCTTCGAGGCCACCCACATGGCCATCGAGTACCGGTACCCGCTGGCGCTGGCCTGGCTGGTACGCCGCATGTCCGAGTGATCTCCGGCTACGCTCACGGGCCATGATCGAGGTCGTACTCGCCTCCGCCTCACCGGCCCGGCTCGACGTGCTGCGCGGCGCCGGCATCGAGCCCACCGTCACGGTCAGCGGCGTGGACGAGGAGGCCGTCAGCGCGGGCACGCCGCGGGAGCTGGCGCTCACGCTCGCCGTGGCCAAGGCCGAGGCGGTGGCGGAGAGCCTCGAGTCCGGGCTGGTCATCGGGTGCGACTCGGTGCTGGAGTTCGGCGGGGTGGCGTACGGCAAGCCGGGCTCGGCGGAGCAGGCGGCGGCGCGCTGGCGGGAGATGGCCGGCGGCAGCGGGCGGCTGCTCACCGGGCACTGCGTGATCGACGTGGCGGCCGGGCGGCGGGCGCTGGACGTGGGCGCGACGGCCGTACGGTTCGGGCACCCGTCGGACGCCGAGCTGGCGGCGTACGTGGCCAGCGGCGAGCCGCTCGCGGTGGCCGGCGGCTTCACCCTGGACGGGCTCGGCGGCTGGTTCGTCGACGGCGTGGACGGCGACCCGAGCAACGTGCTCGGCCTGTCCCTGCCGTTGCTGCGGCGGCTGCTCGGCGATCTCGGCTTCTCCGTCGCCGACCTGTGGCGCTGACGGTTGTTTCGTGATTACTGAAGAGATGCTGCTTCGCGACAACTTTTTCGTGCCTTTGCGCGTCAGGCTTATGGGACTTCATCGTGGGGAGCACGACCCGGCGACGTGAACGGCCGGTCCCACCTCAAAACTCGAAGGGGCATGACACGTGACCGAACACGACCGTCCGGCGGACGCCGGCGACGAGGCGGTCCCGGAGGCGGGGGAGCCCCGGCGCCGCCGCTGGCCGCGGCGCTTGGCGATCGCCTCGGGACTCGTACTGATCCTCGTGGCCGGGCTGACCGCCGTGGTGCTCGAGCGGCAGAGCGCGTACAACAGCAACATCGAGCGCCTCACCGGTGTCTTCCCGACCAACAAGGACCGGCCCGCGAAGTCCGGCACCGACGCGGAGAACTGGCTGCTCGTCGGCTCCGACCGGCGCGCGACCAGCGGCACCACCGGTGACAACGCCACCCAGCGGCTGTGGCGGCCGGGGGCGCAGCGGGCCGACACGATCATGCTGGTGCACGTCCCGGCCGACAAGAAGAAGGTGCAGCTGATCTCGTTCCCGCGCGACTCCTACGTGGACATTCCCGGACGCGGCAAGAACAAGATCAACGCGGCGTTCTCGTTCGGCGGGCCGCCGCTGCTCATCCAGACCATCGAGAAGCTCACGAAGTCGCGCGTGGACCATTTCGCGGTGCTCGACTTCAACGGCTTCGCCCAGATGACCGACGCGGTCGGCGGGGTCGACGTGAAGGTCGCCAAGACCGTACGGGACCCGAAGAGCGGGATCGTGTGGCAGGCGGGGACCAACCACCTCGACGGCAAGAAGGCGCTGGCGTTCGTACGGCAGCGGCACGGCCTGTCCGGTGGTGACTTCAGCCGGATCGAGCGCCAGCAGGCGTTCCTGCGGGCGCTCGCGGCGAAGGTGGCCAGCGCCGGCACGCTCACCAACCCGCTCAAGCTCAACTCGCTGCTGGAGGCGCTCACCTCCTCGGTCAGCGTGGACGGCGAGGTCACCGCGGGCACGCTGCGGAACATGGCGATCGGGCTGCGCGGCGTACGGCCCGGCGACATCACCTTCCTGACCGTGCCCACCCGCGGCACCGGCATGGTGGGCGGCCAGAGCATGGTCTTCCTGGACGCGCGGAACTCCGCGGAGCTGTTCCAGGCGCTCCGGTCCGACGACGTGGCGAGCTTCCTCAAGCGGGGCGGGAAGGACAACGACGTCCGTACCGTCTCCTGAGGGGGGCGGTGAGCGGGCCCGCGACTTCGTGTCGCGGGCCCGCTCCCTTTCACGGTGTCAGGGCGAGCGTCTCCGGCAGGCCGCACGCCGCGAACAGC